>DATJOA010000098.1:0-25171 GCA_035507635.1 Candidatus Acidiferrales bacterium | reverse complement strand
CTGGAGTCGAGCAAGAGCTTCGCGAAGGAATTCCTGCAGCGGCATCACATTCCGACGGCTCCGTTTGCGATTTGCGATTCGATTGAGCAGGTCCGCGAGGCGCTTGCGCATTTTCATGCGCCGGTGGTGGTGAAGGCCGATGGACTCGCGGCCGGCAAGGGCGTCGTCATCGCGAAGACCAAGGAAGAGGCGGCGAGTGTCGCGGCCGAGATGCTGAGCGGAAGGATGCTCGGGGACGCGGGCGCTCGGGTGGTCCTCGAGGAATGTCTGCAGGGAGACGAGCTTTCTTTCCTCGTCTTTTGCGACGGGGAGCGAGTGGCTCCGCTGGTGGGAGCGCAGGATCACAAGCGGGTTGGCGACGGCGATACGGGGCCGAATACGGGTGGAATGGGCGCGTATTCGACGGCAAATATCGTGGACGATCAAATGCGCGACTGGCTGGTGCACCACATCGCGCAGCCGGTTGTGGCCGGGATGAAGGCCGAGGGAACGGAATTCAAGGGCGTGCTTTATTGCGGGCTGATGATGACGGCGCGCGGTCCGATGGTGCTGGAATTCAATTGCCGTTTTGGCGATCCGGAGACGCAGCCGATCCTGATGCGGCTGGATAGTGATTTGCTCGAGGCGATTGAGGCGTCGATTGAGGGACGCGTGAGCGAAGGCGATTTCAAGTGGTCGCCGGATGCGTCGGTCTGCGTGGTGATATCGTCGGGAGGATATCCAGGGACATTCGAGATGGGCAAGCGAATTGATGGGCTGGCAGAGGCCGCTACGGTTGAGGGCGTGAAGGTGTTTCACGCGGGAACCTCGAAGCGCGATGGAGTTTATTACACCGCTGGCGGGCGCGTGCTGGGAGTAACCGCGCGGGCGGCAGATTTGCCGACGGCAGTGGCCCGAGCGTACGAGGCTTGCGGGAAGATTTCGTTTGAGGGCGCGCATTATCGGAAGGATATTGCGGGGAGGGCGCTGAAGAAGTAGGAAGGCAGAGTTTCAACTTTCAAGGTTTCAAAGACCTCGACTGCGCTCACGCTGACATCTCAGCATTCGGATAAATACAGAAAATCCTAAGAACCAATGAGAGGGGAAATGAGCAAGGCACTGGTTTCAATTGTGATGGGGAGTGATTCGGATCTCGAGATCATGCGGGAGGCGGGGAAAGCTCTCGATGATTTCGGAATTGCTTACGAGATCGACGTGACGTCGGCGCACCGGTCGCCGGACCGCTCGGCCGATTTCGCGAAAAAAGCCGCCGATCGCGGGATTAAGGTGATCATTGCCGCTGCAGGTGGCGCGGCGCATTTAGCTGGCGTGATCGCGGCGCACACGATCCTCCCTGTGATCGGCGTGCCGATTCCTTCGACATCGCTGAACGGGATGGACTCGCTGCTTTCCACGGTGCAGATGCCTCCGGGCATCCCTGTTGCGACGGTTGCAATCGGAAAATGGGGCGCTACGAATGCTGGGATTCTTGCGGCGCAGATTCTTGCCGTCGGCGATGAGGCCATGGCTAAGAAACTGCATGGGCATAAAGAGAAACTCGCGCGCGGCGTCGAGGAGAAATCGAAGAAGCTGAAGAGCTTATAGCTTCTGCCCGGACTGTTTCTTAATCGTCTATCGGGCGAGGTTGCGCAGGGGCTTTCGGAAAAGGGGCGAGAGGCGGTCGAGAAACCGACGGATGTTGTCCAGATCCTGTTCCGAAATATTCTTGAAACGGATGCCGATTCCGAGGCCGGGAGTTCTGTGGGCGACTTCGCCCTCCGCGTTTACTTTCGATTGTTCGATCCATAGGGCCATCCTGAGCTTCGTGCCGGGGTTCAATGGGATCGGCATTTCGACGTAACATCCGCCGAGACCCAGATCCGCAAGAGTTCCCCAATAGGACGCGCCGCCTTCGATGTGGATCTCCACTTTGTTCTGACATCGAAAGCGCGGATGGGACCGTCTCTCGAGGAGTCCCGGCTTGTGGGTGTCGGACGAGGGCGCCGGCAGGGGAAAATCCCAGAGCGGTTTCTCAGGAGAAATACTGAGCAAACCAACGTGGCTCTCTTTAGGAGTGCCCAACGCACCGATCCATTTCACCCGGAAGTGAACTTTCCTGGTCGCGTAGGTTAGGCCGATGATTTCGTCGGTCGCGAGGCGGGCATGGACCTCGGCGAGTTCGACCCCGCTGCGGCTGATATTGACGGTGACGACCTTTTGGGAAAAGACCGCGCCTGTCGCGTCCGTGCCGAAGATGCGCACCGGGACCTGCACTTCCAAGCGGGGCTCGCTGCGCTGGCCCACCCTGCGTATCCGTCCTCCCGGCGTGGATGGAGAAACTACAAATTCTGTCAAAAGAGAGTATCCCGGATGGGGAAGCTTCTCAATGTGCCGGAGTTTATAGATCGGATACGGCAAGCACGCGGGAGCGAATCCCAGTCTATAGCTTGAGTTCTTTTAGATACTCCCGGAAAGGACCGCCCAGATCCTGGCGTTTGAGAGCAAATTCTACGGTCGCCTTCAGGAAGCCGAGTTTATCACCGGTGTCGTAACGCTTGCCTTCATAGACATAGGCGTACATCTTTTCCTGCTTGAGGAGCATTCGCATACCGTCGGTAAGCTGAAGTTCGCCGCCGGCTCCGGTGGGGGTCTTGGCTAAACAGTCGAAAATGGCGGGGGTGAGAATATAGCGACCGATCACGGCGAGATTTGAGGGAGCCTCCTCGAACTTCGGTTTCTCGACCATGTTGCGGATTTCGAAGAGGCGCCCGTTGTGGCCGCTGACGGCCTGGGCGTCGAGAACGCCGTAGGAAGAGATCATCCTGCCCTCGACCACTTGTGCCGCGATCACGCTGCACTGCTTTTCATTGAAAACGTCGACCATCTGCTTGAGCGCGGGGACTGGGTTGTCGATAACGTCATCGGCGAGCAATACGGCGAATGGCTCATGGCCGACCAGTTCGCGCGCCATGAGCACCGCGTGACCGAGTCCGAGCGCCTCTTTCTGCCGGACGTAAGCGACGTGCATCATGTCGGAAATATTACGCACGATTTTGAGCAGATCGTGCTTGCCGCGCTCCTCGAGCATTTTCTCGAGCTCGTAGCTGGTATCGAAGTGGTCTTCGATCGACTGCTTCCCCCGACCAGTGATGATCAGGATCTGATCGCAACCGGAAGCCATCGCCTCTTCAACTCCGTACTGAATGATGGGCTTGTCGACCAGAGGGAGCATTTCTTTGGGCTGGGCTTTAGTGGCAGGCAGAAAACGGGTGCCCAGGCCGGCGGCTGGGAAAACGGCTTTGCGAACTTTCATGGGCATGATTTTCTTCGGTCGTTAGTCGTTTTTCGTTCAAGTATTGCGAAGACCTGGATCATTCTAAACGCAAGCTCATTATGGCCGCTTGCGCGAACTGCTTCTGATGCCAATGTTCACAGGACAAGTTGCTTTGTTGTGGCGTGGAAAATCCACCCTACGAAAATCACGTAGGGTGGGCCACCACTGTCCTCGATTCCATTACTTCGCTAGAACCAGCACTACGAAGCTGTCGGGAAGAATCGGTGGTCTGCGGTATGGGTTGTCGGATGTTGGCGCTGCCGGGCGAGGGCCGAATTTTGCCGTCACGGTGAAGACGTTGTGGGTCTTGGTATCGAGCGCCATGGTGCGCGCTCCTTTTTCCGTAGGAACGTTTTCGACGACGCTGAATTTGTCAGGGGACTCTTCTTTTATCACGGTCAGAACGCCATCCGCTCCACAGGAAGCGAATGCCAAGCCGGTTCCCGGATCGTAACGTGTGGCATCGACGCCCTCGCCGATCGCCGGAGTTGCGAGCACTTTGCCGGTATCGGCATCGACCACCGCCATCATCTTGTTGTCGCAGCCGACGAACAGGCGCCGGTGCGCGCGGTCGATCGAGAGTCCGCTCGGCTCGGTGCAGGGCGCGAGGGGCCATTTATTTTTCACTTCAAGTTTCTGGGGATCGATGGCATCCAGTTCGCTCTTGTCTTCGATGTTCACGAAGATTTCGCCTTTGGCGTCACTGGCGGCGAACTCGGGCTTGCCGGCCAGAGGAATCGTGCCGAGCACTTTGCCGGTTTCCGCGTCAATGGCCGTCGAGTCGTGGCTTCGTCCATTAAACGTAAAGACGCGCTTCGTCGCGGGATCGTAGAGGATCGCGTCTGGATTCTCCCCGGCTTTCACCTTGCTGCCGATGGGAGCGAGCGTCTTGAGATCGAAAATCGTGACGGTTCCTTCGCGGCCGTTGCTGGTGAAGCCGCGTCCCAACTCGTGCGCGAGCGCGATCCCGTGAACTCCCGGAGTATCGGGAATATCGCCGACCGTCTTGCCGGTTTCGGAATCGAGAACGATGACATGGGTTCCGCGAGAGATGAAGAGGCGGTGCCCGTCGGGATCGGCCGTCAGGTAATCCCAACCGCCTTCTCCGCCAAGTTTGTAGGTTTTGATCACGTGATATCCCGAATCAGCTGCGGCGAAAGCCACTGCCGCAAGGGACAAGCTGATGATGGGCGTCCACCACCGGAATCTGACTGACATAGTTCCTCCTTAATTAACGTGCGAACACGCAGGCGGGGCCCCTTCCCTGTCCGCATGAGCGAAGTACCTGTCTTGCGACCGCTCGAATTCAAAACCGAAGTAACTTTACCCTATTTTTGCTGCGCCTAGACTCTTATCAGTATGGGCGGATTCAAGCCACCATTTTCGGGGACAGGCGGAGCAGGAAATCCTCCGCTCGATCCGCGCCTGCAGCCGACGCCAGATTACGGAACGCTCGGACCGGGATCGGATGTCGGCAACGACAGCGGCGGACCGATAGAGTATGCGCCGCGGAGGCGCGCATCGCCGCTCGTTTCGCTGATTGCGATGGCAGTTGGGCTCCTAACGGCGTTATTCCCTTTGATCTTCGGAGCGTCGCACAAACGGTATCCGGCGCCGGCGCATCCGCAGAAACAATTGCAGCAGCCTAGCTCAGCACGGGATTCGCGGCAACTCGATCGGATGGATCCCCAGAGCCAGGCGGAGACGCTGCTGAAGATGGCCGTCGCGCATTCCGATGGCGCCGTCGAGCAGATCTCGTCGCGTGCGGATGGATGGAATGGGCAGGTGCAATGGAATCCGCAGATCGCAAACCTGTCGGCGGCTGCTCTGAATTCGGACGACTTGCGGGTGCGTGAATCTGGCGTGGAAGTCGAGCTTGCCGCGTATGGTCTGGCGAAGAATTCGGAGAGTCTCGATTACCTGCTGAAGACCGTTGAGTCTAGCGATCATTCGCAGAAGATTTGGGCGCTCTGGGCGCTGGGATTGATCGGAAATCAAGGAGTCGGGCAGGAGCGCGTGGTCGCCGTGTTGACAGATCATCTGAAGGATTCTGACGCGGACTCGCGCCGATGGGCCGTGGAGTCACTGGCGCTGATGGGAAGCGACGCGACGATCGCTCCTCTGCTGCAGACGATGCACAATGATCCATCGCCTCTGGTGCGCGAGAGGGCTGCGTGTGGCATCGCGTCGTCGGGTCTATTCACGCAGGAACAGCGGTACACCGCGCTTCCAAAGCTGTTGGACTACGCGAGCGATCCCACGCTAGACGCGCAAACGCATGCATGGACATTTCAAGCATTAGGCGACATCACGCACCAGCACCTGCCGAATGATCCGGCAGCATGGCGAGGTTGGTACCAGAAGCGCATGAATAGCGAACAGTGAATGGTGATTCGTGATCGGTCGTACGGCTTCAGACCTCAGATCTCCAAACTTCAGCGGAGTTCTTTGCTTGGAATCTGCGGCGTGCATCCATGATCGCTCAAGAAACGATCGAGATGATCTCGAGCCCCTTCGATTCGGTTTCGGAATGGACCAGCACGGAGTCACTTCGCCGCTCAAGGAGAAGGTCGGCCTTTTGATCTCCGCAGCGCAGGTTGCGAATGGAGAGCTGCGGAATGCCTTCCGGAAGATATGGACGCTCGAAGACAATCCTGTTGCGCTCTCCATCGACGGAAATCCCCAGACATCCCGCAAGAATAAGAAATGGAGCCGCGGCGGCCCACGCTTGCGGCGAGCACGCAACTGGATAGAGTGTCGGACCTTCCGTCGGCCGCCGCTCGAGTCCGCAGATCAGTTCTGGAAGCCGATGCAATTCGACCTCGCCGCTTAGGTCGAGCAGAGCGAGGAGTAGCTTCCCGGCCAGCTTCCGAAATCCATACTTCGCCATGCCATTCGCGATGATCGAATTGTCGTGAGGCCACACGGAACCGTTGTGATACGAAAGCGGGTTGTACCGGGATTCGGTGGTAGCGACGGTGCGGATGCCCCATCCAGAAAAATAATTGGACTGCATGAAATTTTGGGCGATCATGCGGGCCCGCTCCGGAGAGGCAATTTCCGTGAAGAGACAATGTCCAGCGTTGGAAGCGCGGACGCGGCATGGCTTCTTGCGGCCGTCGAGCGCAAGAGCGTAGGTCTTCAAGTCGTCGCACCAGAACTGATCCTCGAAACGGGTACGGAGGGCTTCCGCCTGCATCTCAAGTTCAGCGCAGTGATCGACGTTTCCGAGCACGCGAGTCAACCTCGCTGCGGCGAGTTTGGCGGCGTATACGTAGCCTTGAACTTCGCAGAGCGCGATCGGAGGTTCGGCGATCTTTCCGTCGGCGTGGAAGATGGAGTCGTTTGAATCCTTCCATCCTTGCTGCACCAGACCTTTTCCGGAGTGATGCGTGTACTCGACGAAGCCGTCGCCGTCGACGTCTCCATATTCATCGATCCACCTCAGAGCACGCTCAATGTGAGGCCAGAGCCGGTTGAGTAGAGGCCTGTCTCCCGTTCGATCAAAGTGGGCGCCGGCGAGCAGGATGAACAAAGGTGTCGCGTCGACGCTGCCGTAATAGCGGCCGAATGGAACTTCGCCGAGGGCAGCCATTTCGCTCTTCCGCATTTCATGGAGAATCTTGCCCGGTTCCGAATCAGCGACTGGATCAACCTTGTCGGCTTGCCAGGACGCAAGGAATTCAAGTACACCCTTGGCTATGTCCGGATTGAACCAAAGCGTCTGAAGCGCAGTGATGATTCCGTCGCGGCCGAAGACAGTGCTGAACCAGGGAACTCCGGCGTACGGATAATTGTGTTCGGGATTTCCGGCGATCATCATCTCGAGATCCGAGAGTGATCTCGCGATCCAGTCAGTGAAACGCGAGTTTTGGCTTGTAATCTGCGGGAAACATTTTGATAGGCCCGACAATTCGACGCGCGCCGAAGCAAGGGCGTCCGCGTAGCCGACCAGCGGTTTCGCAGCGTCAGACTGACAACTGATTTCGATTTGGAGGCCTACCTCGTCCTTCGGTTGGAGATTGAATTCGAATTCGAAACCTGTCTCGGAAATGCGCTCGGGGGGCATGTTGCATTGGATGGAGGTCTGACGCATCACTCGATCCAGCCCTTGATAACACAGGCAAATGGAGCTGTCGTGAACTTCGCTGGGCAAATGGTTGCCGGAGCGGTGGCGCGCAGTGCCGCGCACTTCGAAGATGTCGGCAAAATCGGCGCCGACGGTGAAGGTCAGCGGAATCTGCAGAGGATCAAGGCCATGATTGACAAGCCGAAGGTTCTCGAAGCACGACGCCCCGTAAAGAAATCTTGAACGCACCAGGTGCAGCACTCCACGATGAATCGCGATCGCTCCGTCGCGAAACACATCGAGGTTAGTGATATCCGCGGTGAAAAGAGAGTTGTTCGTGGCTACAGTTGAACTGAGAAGAAGGGGACGCGCGTTCCAAAGGCGCAGGCAAAACTCGGAGACATGCCGCATCCCGTCATAAAAGAGGCCCTCTTCGCCGAGACCGGAAGTCTGTACATCGCCCAGGCGGTCGAAGACCAGGAACATCCGGCCATATTTCAGGACTCGGGCGCGATCATCCGCGCGGGAGGCGGTTGTCGCTATGTAGTACTGGGCGTTGGCGATTCCACTTCCAGCCACGTCAACACTCCCTTTTCCGTGATTGAATCGGATTCTGGATGAATCAGTCTTTCGTAGATGCTCAGGTATTCACCGGCCATTCGATCAGCCGTAAAATTGCGTTCAAAATGGCGCCGGCAATTGCGCCGGTCGATCTCTCCGATTTTTCTGACGGCCTTCACGGCTTGTTCGATGGTGCGAACGATAAAGCCGCACCTGCCATCGAGAATGATTTCAGGCACGGAGCCGGAAGGACACGCGATGACCGGCGTGCCACAAGCCAAGGATTCAATCATAACGAGGCCGAAGGGTTCCGGCCATTGGATCGGGAAAAGGAGCGCCGCGGCATTGCCCAGGAACTCTTCTTTTTCGTCATTCCCGATTTCTCCCACGAAATCAACTAACGGGTGATCGAGCAGCCGCTTGATCCTTGCTTCGAAATACTCGCGATCGGCCCGATCGATCTTCGCCGCAATCTTCAAAGTCATTTCCGACCTGATTGCGATTTCGATCGCTTGTTCCAGACCTTTCTCCGGCGAAACGCGGCCGAGAAAGGCAAGATATTTTCCTTGCCGGTCATGGAGGTTCAGCAGAGTCGACGGCATTCCGTGCCGAACCGTGCCCAGCCAGTTGACCCAGGGAAGAGGTCTCCGTTGAGCATCCGAAATCGAGATCAACGGGATCTCGCGAAACTCCTGGTAAAGAGGCACGAGGTCGGGAAGGTCGAGCCGCCCGTGCAGAGTGGTTGCACATGCAACCTGCTCGCGGCGGCTCCTCAAAAAGTGGAGGTAGTCGACGTGAAAATGGATCAGATCGAAGTCGTCCGCGTGACGAAAGACATTCTCGATCATCAGAATGTGGTGCGCGAAGGGATCGACGCAATTCGCATCCAACCTCAGCGCCTTTTTACAAGCTGGAACCAGGCGTGCATTGGTTACGGAGTCGCCACTTGCGAAAAGAGTGACGTCATGGCCCAGTGAAACGAGGGTTTCAGTAAGCCATGAGACAACACGCTCGGTTCCCCCATAGAATCGGGGTGGAACGCTTTCATAAAGTGGCGCGACTTGGGCGATCCGCATCCGGCGGGCTCCTCGACTGGATTCTTAGGCGGACCCTCGTGTGCGCTCAGGACACAAGAAACAATCCGCCACTTTCGCCTTACCTGCGCTCCTGGAGCTCTCGAAGTGCCTTTGCCCCTGTGACCTGCAATTCAGATGTAGTTTCGTGGGACGCGGTTGGCGCACGGTTCGACGCATGCAGAACGAGCGGATTCGTGCGAGGTTTCTTGAGCGCGGCATGCTCAGATGCCGCGTTCGAAATCAGTCCTTGAGTCTGGATCTCGCCCCATGACAGCAGAAGAAAATGCCAGGCAACATTCAGGTCTAGCATTCGCATAGTTAGGGTAGTGGCCGTATTGTTTCGGCGAAGCGTACTTCCCTAAAGTTAGAAAGCGGTCGTGAGGTTCAAACACTCGACCGTCGCCCCTCGTCTGTCCTCCGCTCTGCAAGTGTCTCCTCCGCATTGAGTGGTGCGATCTGCCAGAACAATCCGAAGGTGGTGCTGTAGAGGTGTCCACGCTGCGCTCAATCAACAGAGTATGTCGACGGCTGCAAATGAGGTCAAAACAAAAGAGCGCTACGCACGTCATTCTGGCCAGACCGCATTTCTGACTGCTCGCAGATGCTGGTCGTACAAAACTTTGGAGTAGGCATCGGGGGTCGAATGCGCAGGATGAAGCGCCATTGTAAGGGGAAGCATGACGCTCCCGTCATCACAGGTACGATCGTTCTGGGCTTGTTACTGGCAGCACTGGCGGGATGTGAAGGCCTGCCGCGGAATGTCGCGGATTGCCCAGTCACTCCAAATCCACCTGCAAACCTCACAATTGTGCCGCCGGCGCCTGAACCCCCGGCAGCTGCACTTTGCGGATTCCCTCTATCCATCACAAGTCCCACAAATAATGCGAATGTGCAATCACCGGTGCAGATTCTTGCGAATGCCAATCCTCCGGATCCGATTTACACCGTTCGGCTCTATGTGGACGGGCTCGCGGTCTTGTATACGCCAAACACGAACGTGGACCAATGGATCTGGATGGCCAATGGCCAACACACGGTCGAGATCGTGGCAGAGGATACGGCTGGGTATGTTGCGACAACATCGATGAAAGTAAATGTCGTGAGCCAGGGCCAAGGGGTAACGAATCTCCAGGATAGCCCGAACTGGGTGTCCTGCTCCGCTGTGATTGCGAACTCCACGTGCGCAGCTGGGCTCGGAGTCGCGCAATCCACTCTCCAGTTGCACCAGGCATCGCCCTCGCTGGATGGATCAGCCGCGAAGTTCAGCCTTGGCGGCGCGCATGCCTACTCGAATGAACTCTACTGGATACCGATCGGAGGCGGTAGCACCCCAAGCCATTTCACCTACGACCTGTGGTTCTATGTCAGCAATGGGAATGCCCCGCAGTCGCTTGAATTCGACGTCAATCAGGCTTTTGGGGGGACGCGATGGACCTGGGGAACGCAGTGTGACTTCGATCAGTCGCATGCCTGGAATATCTGGGATCCTTTAAACGAGGTGTGGAGAGTCACCGACATTCCCTGCAATCATTTTCCTTCCAATACGTGGATTCACCTCATATGGAATCTCGAGCGGGTCGGAAATCAAGTGCACTACATCAGCCTCAGCGTCGACAACCAGGACTACACGGTCGATACGTATTACGCCGCGCAGCCGAACTGGTATCAGGAGGAAATCGACATCGCATTCCAAATGGATGGAAACTATGAGCAGCAGGCCTACGATGTGTGGCTGGATGAGGTGAATCTGTTTACCAGCTGACCACACACCAATCGGTCGGCCGTCTAGGGCGACTAAGACAGGCCCCTACAGAAAATTGTTGATATCTCCGGGCGGAGTTGCATGGTTAGGCTAGGAATCGGAGGTCGCTATGCCGGAACGAGAGACGATCGAACGAGCTCGCGAAGACGCGCGCGAAGGAAAATCGCCTAGCACGCAAGCCGGAGAATTCGTCCGGGAGGAAATGCACCACATTCGCGAAGGAAAACATGGTGCAGCTTCAACAAAGCAAGCGATTGCGATTGGATTGTCGAAGGCGCGAAGAGCGGGCGTTGAGCTGGGGCCTCCCGGCAGCGGCAAGACTTCCGCCAGCACTCGAGAAAAAGCGGGACGCGATTATGAACGAGGACAGTCGCACTCCAGAAAAAAATCTTCAACGCGCTCGCGGGCGACGAGCCAAGCCTTGAAGAAGGAAGGTCATTCCGCGGCTTCCCACAGCTCTCTTTCGCGGCAGGCGCGTTCCGCCGCCCAAAAACGAGGAAGCGCATCCAGACGCAACGCGGCCAGGAAGGCCAGCCGGACGCGCAAAGCGAACCGATAGGTCCGCCTCAGAAAATACTCGTCGGACTAACAGCGAGGGGTCTCATGATTCGAAAATTGAAGAGCGGTGAATATCGCCTGTATTCAAGAAAGAAGAATGCGAAAACAGGCAAGCGCCGTAATCTTGGAACTTTTTCAACCAGAAAAGCCGCGCAGGACCACGAGAGGGCGGTGCAATACTTCAAGCATCATTGAGGTGCGCGAGTCTGATGCCACGGAAAAAAAGCAAAAACAAGAAGAACCGATGGGTCGCGATGGTCAAGACGGATTCGACGCATCCACCGGCAGGCTTGTTTAAGAAAGATGCCGCGACGGTTGCCCGCACCCTCGCCAGCAAGCGAGTTTCGCCAAAAGGGCCCAGCTCAGGAATGCGGATGTTAACTTATTTCATCAATCGCGGTGGCCGCGGACTCAGCGCGACCCGCCGCGCGGAACTTGAAAAGGCAAAACGGCTTCTCTCGGAGCGGATCAGGCGTTCCAGGAGTTTGAAGAAGGCTGCGTAAGACTCTTCTGGTTCGTGCCGGTCGTCAAAAACCCCCGTGGGTATTAGCCCCACTGATTGCCTTTCCTACTCCAGCTACGGCAATTTTTCTTTGACTCTCCTGTAGGCCCTGTATAGAGTGAACACACCCCGCTCAGTGATATCCGCGTAGACCCGCATGTTCAGTGGGTTTCGTGGCCCAGCACGACTGAGGGTGTTCCCGTCCGATTGGTGAATATCCCTTTTTTAGACCTGACAGGGTCTTGCTCAAATTCCAACCGGAGAAAAGCCCAAAATGAAGAAGTATGCCCTCATCTCAACGGCCATTTCCGTCTGCCTGCTTGGAGCATCCGCATTTGCGACCGTAACCGTAACCAGCCCCACCAACAACAGCACCGTCGGCACTTCCGTAACCTTCGTAGCCACCGCGACAACTTCCACCTGTTCCAAGGGAGTTGGTTCCATGGGGATTTATCCTGCCCCCTACCAATTGTCTTACGTCGTCAATGGCTCGAGCCTGAATACCAGCCTGAATTTCAATCCTGGCACTTATAACGTGGTAGTCGAAGAATGGGACAATTGCGGCGGCGCGACCACATCTACTGTCACAATCACGGTGAAATCGGGCGGGACGACGGGCGTGTTCGTCACTTCCCCAGCCAACAACAGCACCGTCGGGTCCCCGGCAAATTTCGTCGCGACGGCGACCACCAGCTGCTCCCTTGGCATCGCGTCGATGGGGATTTATACCGCTCCCTATCAATTGGCCTACGTGGTCAGTGGAGCTAGCCTGAACACGAATCTTTCGCTCGGTCCCGGAACCTACAACACCACGGTCGAGGAATGGGACAAGTGTGGCGGCGCGTCTACTGCACCCATCACGATCACCGTGAATTCTTCCGGCCAGACTTTCTCGAACCTCCAAAGCAGCGGAGGATGGAACGGTTACGCGCAGCAGCCGCCGACCTACGCCGACTGCGCCGGGTGTACGCCCAGCGGCCCCGGCACTACCTGGGCCATGTACCAGAACATCAAGTCGCCGACTCTTTCCGGGAACTCGACGCAATTCAACATTGGCGGTGACATGGATTATTCCGACGTGCTCTGGAACAATCACCTGATCGGAGACTTCTCTTCGCAGGGATTGCCCGACACAAACCATACGCTCGTCCCTACACTGCACAATTTCACCTACGACGTCTATTTCTACGGCAGCAATCTGGGAGCGTCTCAGGCGCTGGAATTTGACATCAATCAATTCTTCAGCGGGATGGCGTTTACCTGGGGACACGAATGCCGCGTCGGCGGCGGCAATGAGTGGGACATCTGGGATAACGTCAGCATGAAGTGGGTTCCGACGGGCATCTCATGCTATCCACTCGAAAACGCATGGAATCATCTGACGATCCAGGTAGAGAGAACGTCCAGCAACCAGCTGCTGTACCAGTCGATCACCCTCAACGGAGTGACGCACACGCTCAACTGGACCTACGCCCCGTTCTCCGAACCGGGGTGGTACGGAGTTACCGTCAACTACCAGATGGATGGCAACTATGTGCAGTCGCCGTACACCGTGTATCTGGATAAGTTGAACTTCACGTACCAGTGAAGTCAAACATGCTCCGCTCACGGCATCGCCGATGTCTTGTACCTTCATCGGCGATGCCGTTTCGTTTTTGCTTCTGTTGGGGACAGCTTTGACTGTGTGGAGACAGCCGCCTCGGCTGTCCGGCGGAGCAAAGCTCCGCAGCACCTTCCCGCGGCAAGGATCTCTTTGCAAAAGTCGATCCAGCCGTAACTTCTGCATTTTCAATAAGTAGTCCTTCGGGCAACTCGGGCCCTCCTCGCCGCAACTAACAAATTAGTTGACGTTTTCCCAACTGGCACGTCTGAGTATCTGATTGAGGAGGAAGCATTGGCGCGTAGCAGATCTGCGACCTTGACGGAAGCCGAGTTGCGCATCATGAACGTCCTTTGGGAAAAGGAATCGGCAACGGTGCATGAGGTTCTGGAAGCCCTGCCCGCGCAGCCGGCCCTCGCCTACAACTCTGTGCTGACCATCATCCGAATCCTCGAAAAGAAGGGATATGTGAAGCACGTGAAAGACCGACGCGCACACGTGTACACGCCGAGCATCGATCGGAAAGACGCCTCGCGTTTCGAGGTGCGTCATCTGGTGAGCCGCTTCTTCGGCAATTCCGATGAATTGCTCGTTCTGAATATTCTCGAAGAAAAGAGCCTCGATCCCGAAGAACTCGCGCGGCTGCGGCAGTTGCTGGAAAGGAGCAAGTAAGACTCGTGATGACTCCATTCCTCGACGTGCACGCGGTTGCCCAGTATTCGTCGTTGCGCATTCTTGATTCGCTGGTCGAAGGCAGCCTGATCGGAATCTTTGCCGCTGTGCTGCTGCGTAGTGCGAGGCGGCAAACGGCCGGCACGCGATTCGCAATCTGGTTTTCTGCGCTCGTCGCGATCGCGCTTCTCCCGGTTTTAGGCACGTCGCTTTCGTCGAAGATTTCGGGCGGCGTGGCGAGCCATGCGGCGATCACAGTTCCGGATTCATGGGCCCTGTATCTGTTCGTAGCCTGGGCCATGCTCGCCGCGTGGTTCCTGCTGGGGATCGGCAGGGCCGTTTGGCATCTGCATGTGCTGCGGAGAAACTGCGTTCCTATCGATTGCGCAAATACTCAGGCATTGTTCCGCGATGCGCTCGATCGGAGCGGCATTCGGCGGCGCGTTGCCATCTGCACCTCGGATCGCGTACGCGTGCCGACCGCGATTGGATTGCTGAAGCCTGCCATCGTGCTCCCTCGCTGGGTCATCGAGGAACTGACGGCTGACGAAATCCGCCAGGTGTTACTGCATGAGCTCGCACATCTTCGCCGCTGGGATGACTGGACCAACCTCGCCCAGCAATTCGTGAAGGCGTTGTTCTTCTTTCATCCGGCAGTATGGTGGATCGAGAAGAAGGCGGCCCTCGAACGCGAAATGGCCTGCGATGATGCCGTCCTGGCCGAAACCGAGAGTCCGCGAGCCTACGCGGAATGCCTGACGCATTTGGCGGAACGAAGTTTCATTCAGCGCAGCGTGGCTCTGGCGCAAGCAGCCATTGGACGGATCCGCCAGACGTCCGCTCGCGTGGCTCAGATTCTCGATGTGAATCGCCCGAAGGCGCAGCCGCGAAGTTGGAAGCCTGCCGTTTCGCTGGTGGCCGGTTTCGCCGTGGCCTGCGCGCTCGGGGTATCACAGGCTCCCACGATGATTGCATTCCGGGAGCCGGCCTCGGCGCCGCTGGCGAGCCTCCTCGCCTCATCGGAACCGGCGAATGCATTTGTGGTCAGGCCGGCGGGCGCTCCGGCCGCAATGGCCCCCTCTTCTCCGCACGCTCTTCCGGTGATTCCAGCCAGGCTGAAGATTTCTCCGGCTCATCGCAACCCGGCATTGCGTCAGAACAGGACAGCCTTGGGGTACGCAGCCTCGCAGCCTTCCACGCCGCCGGTCCATCTTGCCAGATCCACCGCCGTAGCCGTGCCTTACACCGAGACCGTTTACCTGGTCGTGCAAGGCCAGGATCAAGATCAGCAGGGTTATCAGATACAGATGTGGCGTGTCACGCTGTTGCGTTACGTAGACCATCCCGCCACGACGACAGCTCCCAAGAAACAGACTTAAGAAAATGCAAATGCGAAGAAGAGGGCGAATTTCATTGTTCGTAACTAAGGAATTAGTTGTAAGCCAATCTCTCGAAAGGAATGTAATCCGATGAATGTAGGAACGTGGTTGAAAGACAGCTCAAAAAAATGGACGAAGCGGCTCGCGGTGCCGGCAATGGCGGTGGCGCTCGCGGCTTCGTTCGCAACCTATGAATGCGTGAAACCGGCAAGCGCCTCGTCGACTGCCCCGGCGGCAGCTCCTCTCGACACCAACAGCGTCGAAGCCTTGCTGAATCTCGATAAGGCCATGGAAACACTCGCGGCTCGCGTTACACCCGCCGTGGTCAACGTCACCGTGACCTCGCGAACCAAGCCTGACACGGAGAACAATCAGACACCCGATGATATGCAGCAGTTCTTCGGGCAGAACGGTCCGTTCGGACAATTCTTTGGCCCGCACATGCAGCAGCGACAGCCTCAGATCGAGCACGGCATGGGCAGCGGCGTTGTGATTTCGCCCGATGGATACATCGTGACCAACAATCACGTGATCGATGGTGCCGTCGATATCCGCGTTACCACGAGCAATCGGCGGGTCATGAAGGCGAAGCTGATCGGCGCTGATCCGCTGACGGATCTCGCGGTATTGAAGGTCGATGCCAATAATCTTGCGAGCGTGCCATGGGGTAACTCGCAGGAAGTGCGGCCGGGCGAAACCGTGCTGGCGTTTGGAAATCCTTACGGCTTCCGCTTCACCGTGACGCGTGGAATCGTCAGCGCGATCAACCGCGCGAATCCTGATCCCACGAATCTCAACAAGCCGGGCGAATTCATTCAAACCGATGCGGCCATCAATCCGGGAAACTCGGGCGGCCCGCTGGTCGATGCGCGCGGCGAAGTGGTCGGCATCAACACGTTCCTCGTCTCGCCCTCGGGCACATTCTCTGGAATGGGATTTGCAATTCCAACCCAGATCGTGCGGCCGACAGTTGAGAAGCTGATCCAGTACGGCAAAGTCGAGCATGGACACATCGGCATCGGCATTACCGACGTGACGCCGGAAAACGCGAAGTTCTTCGATCAGTCGACAGCGTCCGGAGCGGTCGTGACGCAGGTTGATCCGGATTCGCCGGGCGGCAAAGCCGGACTTCAGATCGGCGACGTGATCACTGAGATCGACGGCCAGAAGGTCACCGATGCGGGCGAACTGCAGGTCGTGGTCGGCGAGAAACAGCCAGGCACGAAAATCGACATGACTGTCGATCGCAACGGGAAAACGATGACCGTTCCGGTCACACTGGAAGCGCTCGGAAGCCATGGATCCGAAGAAGATAACTCCGGCCAGGCCCACGGCAAGATGCGCTGGGGAATCGGGCTCGAGAATCTGACTCCGGAACTCCGGAACCAGATCAACGCGCCGGCCGATGTTCACGGTGCGGTGGTCGAGCAGGTGCAACCGGGAAGCCCGGCCGACAATGCCGGACTCCAGCAGGGTGACATCATCCTCGAAGTGAACCGTCACAAGATGCAGTCTGCGGCCGACGTGCAGCAGGCTCTTTCGAGCATTCCCAAAGGGCAGGATGCGCTGGTGCTAGTGTGGTCGCAAGGCGGAAATACGTTCCGCGTGTTGCATGCGCCTAACGACTAGAACGATAGGCTGAATGTTTGGCAAAGCGCGCTGCATCCCATTGCGGTGAGGGATGCGGCGCGTTTTCTTTTTGACGCATCTAAACCTGTCGCCGCGAGTCCGATCGCACGAGGTTGGAACTTGAAAATTGCACGCCGAGTTTTGCTTTGCTCTTGTCTCTGTTGTTTGCCGCTGAGCTTTGCTCTCGGACAAACATCCCGGAATTCCTCGCTTACTGACAATCCCGTCTATAAGAAGGATTGCGCGAAGTGCCACGGCAAGACCGCCGAAGGCAGGCATTTTGGCGGACCCTCTCTGCTGGCGGAGAAGACCACGTCAATGCCAGCCGACGATCTGCGCAACCTCATCACCAACGGCAAACATCGGATGCCGAAATTTTCCGGCAAGCTCACGGCAGCGGAGATCGACACGCTCGTGAGTCAGATCAAGTCGGCGGGGAAATAAGCGGTCGTCTCTCGATAGATCACTTTGCTGCCGGACCTTGGATGTATCGGCTCGCGAATGCCAGAAACGTTGGCCAGTTAGGGGCTGGCGTGTGTCCCTGCGTGTGCTGGCGGAAGCCGATGTCGCCGTCGATCAGCGCGGTTTCGACCGGCGGAAACTCTGACGTGCCCAGATCTTTCCTTCCAAGCAGTTTATAGACCGGACCCGCTCCAACTGCCGCCAGGAACATGCCTTTCGCATCCACCCAGCCGTCGCCGTTGGTGGCTCCGGCGCCGATGAACACCGGGCGGGGAGCACAGAGCGCGATCAGTTCATGTGCGTCCACCGGCAGATCTTTTTCGGTCAACGGTCCGGCATATTTCACGAAATTCCCCGCCATCCAGTGATACTCGCCCGTTCCAGCGATATTGCCGATCTGTTCTCCGAAATTGCGCCGGTAGAGCTTGGCTCCGCTTTCGCCCGACGAACTGATGTAAGCGATCGCGAACCGTGAATCGTAGGCCATCGCCACGAGTGCGGCCTTGCCGTAGCGCGAATGGCCCTCGATGCCGACCTGCTTCGCATCCACGGATTTATCAGTCTCAAAATAATCGAGCGCGCGGCTTGCTCCCCAGGCCCATGCGCGCAGCGCTCCCCAATCGTCAAGTTTGCGCGGCTGACCTTTATTCGCCAGTCCGATGACGCCTTCCGTCAGGCCCTCGCCGTTATCGGCCTGCACACTTGTCGGAATATAACTCGCGTAGCCCCATCCTTTCGTCAGAACCTGCTGTTGCCAGGTGGGGCCCGGAGTAGGTTTGAAAAAATCTGGGAAGCGTTTCTTTAGAGCCTCCAGAACCTCGGGGCTCAAGGCGAGTTCCATCATCACGGGCACAGGTCCGGCGGCGTTCGCCGGAGTCGTCAGCGTCAGATCGATATTGACAGTGATCAGCGGATACGAGGAGTTGTCGAGGTGTCCGAGTAATTTCTTTGTGATGACGGGGACGTTGCCATTCATCTCTTTTGCTGTGCTCACGATTTCCCAACGCACCGCCGGAGCATCCTTGGGAACCCTGCCGTAGATTTCGCTGTCGAACTCCTCCACGATCTCAGGTCGCCGCTCGTTCCACCAGATATGCGGCGAGGTGACTCTCTTGCCGTTTTCGAGAATTAGCGGATCCGGCAAAGCCGAGTCGGGACCGGCCTTCGATTCATCGTAGTTGGCGGCGTTTGGAGACTTCGGATCTCCGTCGGCGCCGCGGCGAATCGAACTCATGTGCAATAGGCCCATGATGCGCTGGTGATCTTGCTCAGCCGTCAAATGCACGGGAGGCGGGAGATCTTTCTTCTTACCTGCAGCCTGTACGGAAAGAATGCCTGCAAGAAAAAACAGCGCGAACAGCTTGGTCCGAAGTGAAATTCGATTCAAGGGGAAACTCCTGACACGCAGCCTAGCACAGGAAAATATGCAGCAGGCTAATTTGCTGCCGGGCGGGGTTCCGCGTTTTCCCCCGTTGTCTTACAATCGCAGAACTGCTTCGCCCAAGGAGTCTCGCCTGCCCACATCTTCTCAATCCGCCGTCGCCTTCAACGGACACTCGATGGTCGGCCGCCTGCAGCGAGTGCTGGTCTGCTCGCCGCGCACTGCGGGATGGAATCAGCCGGGCCGTATCGCGCGTTGGCGTGAACTGGGTTTTCATCACGCCCCGGATTTTGACGTGGCCCAATCGCAACATCGAGCTTTGTGCCGCGAACTTGAGGGCGTGGGGGCTGAATTACTGGAACTTCCCCCGGCCGAGGATCTGTCGCTCGACGCGGTCTACGCCCATGATGCTTCGCTCGCCACCGACTTCGGCTTGCTGGTGATGCGTCCGGGAAAGCTCAACCGCATCGCCGAGGCACAAGGGCACGCCTCTTTCGCGGCAAGTGCGGGAATTCCCGTATTCTCAAACGTGGTGCCGCCCGGCACAACCGAAGCCGGCGACATCGTCTGGCTTGATTCGAAGACGCTGCTGATTGGTAACGGATACCGCACAAATGCGGCGGGACTCGCACAGATTCGGGAGTCGCTGGCTCCCAAAGGAATCGAGGTAATTTCCGCCCCTCTCCCTTACGGTCCCGGCCCCTCTGCATGCCTGCATCTGATGTCTCTGATCAGTTTGCTCGACGATAAAATGGCGCTTGTCGATTTGTCCTGGCTGGCAGTCGAAACTGTCGAATTGCTCAAGGACCGCGGCTTCCATTTCGTCGAGATTGACCCTTCCGAGCGCGATACCCTGGCCTGCAATGTGCTGGCTCTTGGCGGAAAGCATTTGCTCGCCATTGCGGAGAACCACGAGACCAACGACCGTCTACGGCAGGCAGGATTCAACGTGCACACTTTCCCCGGCAGTGAAATTTGCATTAATGGCAGCGGCGGGCCAACCTGCCTGACGCGTCCCTTATTGCGCGGCGAATAGGCAATCAGATTCAAAAGCCTGATTGCCGATTCCCGGAATACGACGTTCAGTTAGGTGCCCTGATTCTGGCCGGTTTTGCCGGAAGTGGGGATTTCAAATGCAAGGGGTTATCTTCAGGCGAGCGGCCGGCATTGGTATGATGATGTTTCGCGAGTAAATCCCGCACGACGAAGAGCAAAAAATTCATGGCGCTTTGTTGCCGGCGATCATTGATCGTTTTCTTCGGATTCACGTTACTCCTCTCAGCATTGGCGGTTGCACAGACAACCCCGCCCGAACCCGTCATCACGCTTGATGCCGTAACGAACTCTCAACCGCTGCATGACGGCATACAGATTCAGTCCGGCCCGGCAATCGCGCGCATCACCGCGCTGCGCGACGATATCATCCGTATCCGCATAGCCCCCGGCAGCGAGCTTCCCGAAGACGCCTCCTGGGCCGTTCTTTCTGAACCGCGCAGCCACTCGGTCGAAGTGCAGCCGAGCGGGGATTCCTCCGCACTCGGGTTTCGCACCGCCAAGCTTGACGTTCAAATCGATCGCAATCCGCTGCGGATCGTGATTCGCGATCTTTCCGGAGAAGTTCTTTGCGCCGATGCCGTGGGACGTCCAGTCAATTTTCAACTCGGCGGATTCTCCGTCTATAAGCAGATCCTGGGGGGCGAGCACTATTTCGGACTGGGCGACAAAGCTGGCTCCTTCGATCGCGGCAATCAGGCCTACACGCTGTGGAACACGGATGTCGGCCCGCAGGAGTCGACCGATCCGCTGTACAAAAGCATTCCATTTTTTCTTGTCGCTCGCGGCGAACAAAGCTACGGCATTTTTCTCGATAACACGTGGCGCACTTGGTTCGATTTCGGTAAGCAGGCCCGCGATGCAATCGCATTCGGTGCCGAGGGCGGCCCGCTCGATTACTACTTCATCTATGGGCCGAGCCCGAAGCAAGTGGTGGAGAACTTCGCATATTTGACCGGAAAGCCTCCTCTGCCGCCGTTGTGGGCCCTGGGATTCCAGCAGTCTCGGTACAGTTACACGCCCGAATCGAAGTTGCGCGAAATCGCCAGTCGTTTGCGGACAGACCGAATTCCGTCGGACGTGGTTTATCTCGACATCGACTATCAGTTTAAGAATCGGCCTTTTACGGTAAACCCGGAAACGTTCCCCAATTTCCCCGGGCTGGTTGCTGATCTTCGCAAACAGCATTTCCATCTCGTCAATATCACCGATCTCCACATTGCACACGTCGCCAATCAGGGATACATGCCGTACGACACCGGGCATGAGCAGGATCAGTTCGTGAAGAATCCGGATGGGAGCGAGTTTGTCGGCATAGTCTGGCCCGGACCGTCGGTGTTTCCGGATTTCACGCGCGCGCAGACACGCGACTGGTGGGGCGGCCTTTACAAGGAATTTGTGCAGGATGGCGTGTCCGGGTTCTGGAATGACATGAACGAGCCCTCGGTGTTCAATGGCCCGGACAAGACCATGCCGCTGAATACAGTCCATCGCATCGAGGAGCCCGGCTTCACCACGCGCACCGCGACCCACGCAGAGATTCACAACATCTTCGGGCTTGAGAATGCGCGCGCCACGTATGAAGGATTACTCAAGCTCCGGCCGAATGAGCGGCCATTTGTCCTGACGCGCGCCACGTTCGCCGGAGGACAGCGCTATGGCTTCACCTGGACAGGAGACAATTCCGCCACATGGAATCATCTTCGTCTCGCCACCCAGATGGTGCTCAACCTCGGCATCAGCGGAGTTCCTTTCGTCGGCGCCGATGTGGGCGGGTTCAATGGCTCGCCCTCTCCAGCGCTGCTCACGCGATGGGTCGAGCAGGCGGCATTTTCGCCCTTCTTCCGCGACCATGCCACGAAAGGAAGTCTTCCGCACGAAGTGTGGAACAACGGCCCGGAGCAGGAAGCGATTCGCCGCCACTACATTGAAACGCGCTACCGCCTGCTTCCGTATTTTTATTCGCTCGCGGATGAGGCATCGCGCACAGGGCTGCCGCTCATGCGTCCGATCTTCCTCGAATTCCCGGAAATCTTCGCGCCGGGCTATCCGGCATTCGACAATCTGGACACGGAATTCCTGCTCGGGCCTGACCTGCTGATCGCTCCGGCGCCATTTGGAGAGATGGTGAACGATTATTCCATCTCCTTTCCGCCAGGATCGTGGTTCGATTTCTGGACAGGCGAGAAAATGGCCGCCCAGCCGCGTGCAGCTTCGAAGATGCACGCCGCGGATTCAGGGCTGGAAGTGAGTTTTCCTGCTCCCCGCGAAATCCGTCCCGTACTCGAGACGCTGCCAGTCTACGTTCGCGCAGGAAGCATCTTGCCAATGGAGCCGCTGATTCAGGACACTGACGAAACGCCGAGCGGCCCTCTTGAACTCCGCGTATATCCGGGTCCTCAGTGCAGCGGTTTCATCTATCTCGACGACGGGCACACGTTCGACTACCAGCAGGGGAAATTCTTGCGGCAGAACTTCACCTGCCAATCCGACGATAAGTCCGTGCGCATCAAATTCCATGCGCGTCAGGGGTCTTATGCTCCGTGGTGGAAACTGCTCGACGTCGTTGTTTACGACTGGCCCTCAGCGCACGCCGAAGCGAAGTTCTCAAGCAGCTCGTATCCGCTGAAAACAACCTACGATCCGAAGCAGCACGCCCTCCATCTGACCGTGTCCGATGTATCGGCGGAGGCAGAACTCAGCATTCGCGGGAAAACTCGCTGATCGGGGCGCAAGGTATGTCTCGCAGGTTTGGGGGCGGGATAACCCTACAAATTGACCGGCAGCTTGACGATTCTCTTCTGAATCGCCCACATCACCAGTTCGGCTTTGTTGTGAATTCCGAGCTTTCGCATCAGATTGAACTTGTGCGCTTCGACGGTTTTGATGCTCAACTCCAAAATACCAGCCACCGAGCGCACCGTGCGCCCCTCGGCCAGCAGCTTCAGGACCTGGCGTTCGCGAATGGTCAGAGCAGGTTTCCTGGCAAATGCAACGGGAGAGCCGAAGTCGATCCGGGGAAGCTCTCGCCCGAATCCGCAGGTCGCAGCGATGTCTCGCAATAAATGGATCAGCTCGGCAGCCGTTGTATGAAGAAATATCTGACCTGCTGCGCGCGCTTCTTTGTGATTCTCCGAGAGTCCTTCTCCCACGGCAGTCAGCAGAACTACTTTGGACCCTGGCGATTCCTGCTGGATCAATTCAGCCGCACGGCCTGCTTCATGCCCGAAAATGTCCTGCCCGGCAATCACGATTTGAGGGCGATACTCATGAATCTTTCGCAGACCTTCCGCAGCATTGCCGGCCGACCCGACCACCTCGATATCCGGTTCGTCTTCCAGAAGACGTTGCATTCCCTGGCGCAGCAAAACGTGCTCGTGCACCAGAAGGCAGCGAACTCTTCTATCGTGCCGGACCTGAGCGTGCGGACACACAGCTTCTCCTCGTTTGTGGCCAGAGATATGAGAGGTGACGCCCGGCTCGCCCGAATACCCATATGTTACTCAATTCCTGCGGAGCCGATCAAATCCAGCTTAAACGCCCGCCGCCGGGCCGGCGCGTAAAACTCGCGCTGCATCAGGTACAATCAAAAATTTATGTTGCGTTACTTCACCGCGGGAGAGTCTCATGGCGAAGCCCTGGTGTCCTTCGTCTCCGGGCTTCCTGCTGGACTGAGAGTTGACCAGGCGTTCGTCGACCGTGAACTCTGGCGCCGCCAGCAGGGTTACGGCCGCGGCGGTCGCATGAAGATCGAGCGCGACACCGCTCATATTCTCTCCGGCGTGCATCACGGCATCACGATTGGCTCCCCAATCGCCGTTCAACTCGAAAACCGGGATTGGAAGAATTGGCAGGAGTCCCTCCCGGTAGGCGAAGGGGATCCTGCGAAGCACAAGCGTGTTGCGTCTCCGCGGCCGGGTCACGCCGACCTGGCAGGCGCGCTGAAATACAATTTTCCCGAGGCGCGTTACATCCTCGAGCGCGCTTCGGCTCGCGAGTCCGCAGCCCGCGTCGCGATCGGCGCCATCGCCAAACTTTTTTTGCGTGAACTGGACATCGAAGTTCTCAGTCATGTCATTACGACCGGTAGCGTAACGGTGCGTGAAGAAGTTCCGTGGCAGGAGATTCGCAGTCTTCACGATCGCGAGGAAGTGCTGCTGAATTGCGCGAATCCGGAAATCGAGCAGCAGATGAAGGAAGAAGTGGACAAGGTCCTTAAGACCGGCGATTCGCTTGGCGGAGTTTTCGAGGTCGTCGCCCACCAGGTCCCTCCGGGCTTGGGCACGTTCGCGCAGTGGGACGAGCGTCTTGATGCGCTCCTCGCCGCTGCAGTAATGTCCTTGCAGGCCGTGAAAGCCGTCGAAATCGGCTCTGGAGTCTCGGCTGCATTTACTCCGGGATCGCTTGTGCACGACGAGATCGGCTATCAAGCCACTTCCGGATTTACGTCGTTCTCTCGCACGCACAACAACGCCGGAGGCATCGAAGGCGGCATCTCCAACGGCGAGGAAATCCGGGTCCGTGGATATTTGAAGCCAATTTCCACCTTGCGTCGCCCCTTGCAATCGGTAGACTTTGCCACGCGCGAACCCGTGAAGGCAGCCTACGAGCGCTCCGATGTATGTGTCGTACCCGCAGCCGGAGTCGCCGCCGAAGCCATGGTTGCGCTCACGCTCGCCCGTTGCGCTCTCGACAAGTTCGGCGGCGATTCCATGGGAGAGACGTTGCGCAACTTCCAGGGCTACTGCCAGCAATTGAAAGATTTCTAATGATCTATCCCATCGTGAAGTTCGGCAACCCGGTTCTCGATAAACCCTCGGAAACGGTTACGGTTTTCGATGAAGACCTGCAGAAGCTCATCGAAGATATGTTCGAGTCGATGTACGCCGCCCATGGCGTTGGCCTCGCCGCTCCGCAAATCGGCATTCGACGCCGCGTTGCCGTGATCGACGTGACTTTTAAGGAAGATCCGAATGCGAAACTCGTTCTGATCAATCCGGAAATCATTCACACCGAGGGCAAGCACACCCAGAGCGAAGGCTGTCTCAGCATTCCCGATTTCCGCGAGAACGTGACTCGCCCCAACAAAGTAACCGTTCGCGCCCAGGACGCTCACGGCAAGGTCTTCGAGAAAACCGGAGAAGAACTGCTGGC
>DATJOA010000097.1:0-7522 GCA_035507635.1 Candidatus Acidiferrales bacterium | reverse complement strand
CACAGAGGTCACAGGAAACGTGAAATTGAAAATAGAGTCTGTGCCTGCGGCTGCTGTCTCAGCGCTTGAGGGGAAGCTGGACGCTTCCGGCATGCGGTTTGCGATTGTGGTGGCGAGGTTCAATGCGTTCATTACTGAGCGACTGCTGCTGAGCGCGTGTGATGGACTGCTTCGGACCGGAACTGAGAAGAAGGATATTGACGTCGTCCGCGTCCCCGGCGCATTTGAGGTTCCTTCGGCGGCGCGGACTTTGGCTTCGACCGGGAAATATGATGCGATCCTCTGCATTGGCTGCCTGCTGCGCGGGGATACGGCGCATTACGACGTGATCGTCAACGAGGTCACGCGGGGGATTGGACAGTCCGCGCAAGAGACGGGAGTGCCTCATGCATTCGGCGTGTTGACCTGTGACACGCTCGAGCAGGCAATTGACCGGGCAGGGCTGAAGATGGGGAATAAGGGATTCGAGGCGGCGCTGGCGGCGGTGGAGATGGCATCGCTAAAAGCAGCTGTCAGCCGTCAGCCTTCAGCTGTCAGTAAGACTGCGGTCAGCCGTCAGCGGTCAGCCGTCAGCAAACGCACCAGGCGATCTTCGGCTCCTCGGAAGTCGCGCAAGAAACAATGAATCGAGTTTGCAGAACTCGTCTCTCGACTTCAGGCTTTTCTTTCACCACAAAATCTCCGCACCAAATCCATCCTGTAAACTGAGGATGCCGGGCTGAAATATTTTTTGCTGGAGGCTGACGGCTGTAAGCTGACCGCTGAATGGGTACACGGCGAAAATCCCGCGAACTGGCGTTGCAGATGCTGTTTCAGTCCGACATGGGCAAGCAGGATGCCGAGCACGTGCGGCGTACTTTCTGGGCGGAAAATGCCACGGCGAACGCCGAGGTGCGCGGTTTTGCCGACGATCTGTTTCGCGTTGCCATCGATCGGGTGGATGAGATCGACAAGCTGGTCGAGAAGCATGCCGAGCACTGGCGGATAGAGCGGATGGCGGCAGTGGATCGTAATCTGCTAAGAGCGGCGGTGGCGGAGTTCATGGCGTATCCTGATACGCCGCGCGCTGTGGTGATCAATGAGGCGCTGGAAATCGCGCGGAAATTCTCGTCTCCGGAGTCGGTGCAGTTCGTCAACGGCGTGCTCGATAGCGTGGGAAAAGAGTTGGACGGCAAGAGGTAGCCGTTAGCACTTCCTGAATTTCCTTAGCAATTCTTCCGGTCAATCTAGAGCTGTTGTCGAATCGGCGTGTTTCGCTGCGGAACACGAGGATTCTCCGCTCTGCATTGCCTTTCGCCTCGCGGACGGGTGGAGATCACATTGATTGTGTCCCCTACGGTTTCGTCGTGGCAATAGTCAAGGAGCACGGGCCCGCGCTGGGCGTGATCGAACAGAATGCGTTGAGATAATTCGGCAGGTTGGGGAAAGAAAGAGGCGGAGACGTGTCGTTGCCGCCGACGGCGGTGGTGACCACGTGCAACATGCCGTCCGAGCCTGCGATGACAATGCTTCCTCCGTCCACGCTCATTTCGGCGCTGATCGGAGTGGCATTGTTCAGGAGGGGAATGCCTCCGATGACGGATCCGACGAGGAAGTTGTAAACGAAGATCGTGGAGCTGTTGGTATTGGCGACGTAGAGTTGCGAAGCGTCCGGAGAGGCGAAAAAGTTGACCGGCTGGAGCGTGCCTTCGCCAAGTTCAATCCGCTGCGCGGCGCGCACCGGATCGTCGCTGATGAAATTCAGGCCTTCCGGGCAGAGCGTTCCAGTCGCAGGAGGGGAGATCGTGGAAGTGACGATGTCGAATCCTGTCGAATCCATGACAAGCACGTGAATGCCGTCCGGGATGGGATTGCCGTAGGAATCCCGGCCATCGATGTGGAGATTGGGTAGCACCTGCATCAAGAGCGGGTTGGCGGGCAAGGGGACGCTTCCAACCAGCTGGTTGTTACAGGTCGAGAAAACCGAGACGTTCGGGCCTCCAGCCCCGCTGGCCTCGGCGACGTAGGCGAACGCGCCATTGGGAGAGAACACAATTGCATTGGCCGCTCCCGACAGGGAAATTGGGCCCTGCAATGCCTGCAGTGAGGAGTAGATGTAAAGTGAGTTCCCGGTGGGGCCAGCCACAATGAAGGCCTTCAGGCCGTCCGGCGAAAAAGCGGCCGTGGTGGCGGCGGAAATATTAAAGGAGGTTGCGCTCTGGGAGGCATTACTCGCCGTGTTGACGACGTAGACCTGATTCGGCGTATGGATGGTGTCGCTGAACGCGGCCATGTTGCCATTGTTGGAGACTGCCAGAACGCGCCCAGTTACCGTGCCGAGGGAATTGAATGGGTTGGTGGATGTTCCGAAGTTAGCGGGAATAATCATTTCCGCGCCGAAGTTGCTTCCCATATAGACTCTCGCCCCCGAAAGGTCAAAGAGGGCGGAGTTGGGAGAGACCGGCAGGAGGTTTGCTCCGCCAACGGATCCCTTCGCTGTGGGGAAGTAATAGGCGGAGGTGAAGCAGGTCGAGGGTATTTCCTGCGCGCATCCGGTGCTGGCTGCGAATACGGAGGCCGAACCTGTGGTTCCGGTTACGATGCCACCAACGGCCCCCGTGGGCGGCTGAAGTGTGACGTTCCCGGCTGGGGCGATAAAAACCGGGGAGGCGTATACCGGGACCGGGATGAGCTCCTGGCAAGTAAACGATTTATTGGGCGCCAGAGGCTGAAAAAATTGGGTACAGGCCGTGACCTGCGCGGGAGTGGAAAGAGAAGTCGGCACCAACGGGAATCCAACGTTGCAGGCGGGGGGAGAGCAGGAGGCCGTGATGGCAACCGATCCCGGGGAGCCGGTAGAAGCCGTGCAAGTCTGACCGCAGCTGCTCGCGATGCTGAAAACGCCGGGCTGGGATGATGCCCACGTCAAGGGAATCTTGGTGAGCACAATGCCGCCGTTCGTGTTGGGCAGCGAGGAATTTCCCATCACGTCGGTGAGAGTGGCGACGATGGTCTCAGTGGATGACTTCGAGTTCACAAATGTGGTCTGGCCAGATCCGGCCTCGCCTACTTCAAGACTGATGTTCTGGATTGGGCAGGTAGCAAAGAAGTCGAGGATTGGGGATGTTGCGCCCTGGGAGTTCGAGTATTGCGGTTGTTGAAAAGTCGTGCTGGACACGCCGCCGGCGGTTGCAATGATGTTCGTTATCCCGGGAGTGACGGCTCTTGCGGTGGCTTGATTGGTCGGGAAACTGTAATAGCTATTGATGATCGGAATCAGATTTACGACCGTCGGATTGTTCGATACCCAAGTAAACGGTCCTACCGAAGAAGTAATGTCGTTCCCTTGGCTATAGGCATGCGCCTCAACCGTCATCGACTGGGTCTGCGAGAGGCATGGTTCCTGGACAGGAAGTCCCGCCGGAAAAAGACCTACAACGGTGACATTGTCAATCGGCGGATGAACGAAAACGTAGGTCGGGACGCTGGTGGCGCCGAGAGCGCTGGCGGTTACGGTCGCGACACCGACGGTTCCGGGAGTGCAGGTGGTGAAGGCGACATCCCAATGGCCCGCGCAAGCTACGCCATTCGAGGCGAGATTCAGAATCGAGGTATCGCTCGAGGTATAGGTAATGGGGACATTCAAATTTGTGCCAGAGGAGGTCTGCACTGAGGCCGTGAAGTTGAGGGTTCCCCCAAGGATTAAGGAGGCGGTCGAGGTCGGGGTCAGCGTTACGTGGCCGGGATAAAGAGGAGAGCCGGCTTTTGTGCCGGCTCCGCAACCGGCGAGGGCGAGCAATCCGACAGCAGCGACGATCAGGCACAACGGTCGAGAACAGAACCTACCCATGCACTCCTCTTCTGTCTTACGCGTTCCGGCGCAGTCTTATCCATGGGAGCGCCGTGCATCACTGAATGAATTGGAAAACCTGTAGTGTAGAGGGTGAAGCCGGAATCAGGCAAGCGCGACTATAAATATCGTTAAGTTGCTGAGTGCGCGGCTATCGGGAAGTGGGATGCAAAAAGACGAGTTGACGATGTTTCGGAGAGCTTGCTATAGTAGTTTGGTTCCGCGAGTTCATCCAAGCTTGCTGTATGCTGCCGGTTTTCTGTGGATGTGTCAGGAAGTCGGGAGTTAAGCTGTCGAGAAGCGCGTTCCTGGATGGATGTTGAGTTCGGGAACTTTCCTCGCTGAAACGTGCCTGCGGCGCCTTTCGTCCTTATGCGAAAGGACATGCAGGGCAAGGCTGACGAAACGGAGTGCCCCCGGGGTTTGGCCGGGCGCCACCGTCGGCGGCGTAAGTCTTAAGGGAATCCAGAATCTCTGCGGCGCTGGCTTGCAGTCCTGAGTCTGCGTGGCGAGAAGTAATGGTTGGCTTCGGGCTGGCCATGCCGGCAGATGCGCGTTTGAAGCAGTGGAGTTGATGTAGCCGCTGCCCGCGCGATGAGCGGGCAAGTGTGCCAAGGAGTGGCAAGAGTGCCTACGTTTAATCAGTTGGTGGCCCAGGGCCGGAAGCGGCCTCGTTATAAGACGGCGAGTCCTGCGCTGCAGGGATGCCCGCAGAAGCGCGGCGTGTGTACACGCGTGTACACGCAAACGCCGAAGAAGCCAAACTCCGCGTTGCGGAAAGTGGCGCGCGTGCGGCTGACGAACGGCATTGAAGTCACGACGTATATCCCGGGCGTCGGCCACAACCTTCAGGAGCACTCGATTGTGCTGATCCGTGGAGGCCGCGTGAAGGATCTGCCGGGCGTGCGTTACCACGTCATTCGCGGGACGCTGGACGCGGTTGGTGTTGCGAACCGCATGCAGGGACGCTCGAAGTATGGAGCGAAACGGCCGAAAAAGGGCTAAGAGTTTCGAGTTTCAAGTGTCGGGTTTCGAGTAGTCGGTTTGGAAACTTGAAACACGAAACTTGAAACTGGCAGTCAGGAGCTGAGAGCTTACATGCCTCGTAAAGGACATATCGCAAAGCGGACGGTTCCGGCCGATGCCGTGTACGGATCGGATCTGGTGACGAAGTTCATTAACTCGATGATGTGGCAGGGCAAGCGTTCGACCGCCGAGGGCATCTTCTATGAAGCCCTGACGAAGTTGGAGTCGAAGGGCGGCGATGAAGCGCTGAAGCTGTTCAAGAAGGCTGTCGAGAATACAAAGCCGCTGCTCGAGGTTAAGACCCGCCGCGTCGGCGGCGCAAACTATCAGGTTCCGGTCGAAGTGAATGCCGACCGCCGGACCTCGCTGGCGATCCGCTGGATTATCACTTACGCGCGCGGACGGGGCGAAAAGGGAATGGTCGACAAGCTGAGCAATGAGTTGCTGGACGCGGCTAACAGCCGCGGCGCCGCGATCAAGAAGAAAGAAGATGTGCACCGCATGGCGGAGGCGAACAAGGCGTTCGCACATTACCGCTGGTAGCGGATTTTGCAATTTGGTAATCGGGTAATTTTGTAATTTACCCGGCAAGCATCAGCGGATTTGAAATTACCAAATTACCCGATTACGAAATTACTGAATAGAGTTTGGAGCCCAGAAAGAGAATCAGGTCGTGCCAAGAACAGTCCCACAAGAGCGTTGCAGGAACATCGGCATCATGGCGCACATCGATGCCGGCAAGACCACTACGACGGAGCGCATCCTGTTTTATACGGGCAGGACGCACCGCATCGGAGAGGTCCATGAAGGCACTGCGACGATGGACTGGATGGAGCAGGAGCAGGAGCGCGGCATCACGATCACGTCTGCCGCCACGACCTGCACATGGCGCGACATCCGGATCAATATTATCGATACGCCCGGCCACGTGGACTTCACTGCCGAGGTTGAGCGGTCTCTGCGTGTGCTCGACGGCGCCGTGGCGGTGTTTGACGCGGTCCACGGGGTGCAGCCGCAATCGGAAAAGGTGTGGCGCCAGGCCGATAAATACGGCGTCCCGCGCATTTGCTTTATCAATAAGATCGACAAGATGGGTGCCGATTTTGAGCATGCCGTCGATACGCTCCGCAAGCGCCTCAGTGCCAAGCCGGTCGCGATCCAGATTCCCATCGGACAAGAAGACAAGTTCAAAGGCGTCGTCGACCTGATGGCGATGAAAGCGATCCTCTGGAACGACGAGACGATGGGCGCCGAGTACGTTACTGAAGAAATTCCCGCCGAATTGAAGAAGAAAGCCGAAGCCTTCCACGCGCAACTGGTTGAAACTGTCGCGGAGAACGATGACGAGATTCTGCACAAGTTTCTTGAGGGCGAAGAGATCACATCGGAAGAGCTGAAGAAATCGCTCCGGAAATCGACGATCGAGTTGAAGCTTTTCCCGGTCGTTGTTGGAACGGCGTTCAAGAATAAAGGTGTGCAGCCGCTGCTCGATGCGGTCGTCGATTATCTTCCTTCGCCGCTCGACGTGGGCGAAACGCACGGGAAGAATCCGAATAACGGTCAGGAAGTGACGCGCAAGCCGGAAGATAAAGAGCCGTTTTCTGCGCTGGCATTCAAGATCATGGCCGATCCGTTTGTCGGCCAGTTGACCTTCATTCGCGTGTACTCCGGACAGCTCAAGACCGGTGACTCCGTGCTGAATGTGCGCACGGGGAAGACCGAGCGCATTGGCCGCCTGATGAAGATGCACGCCAACAAGCGCGAAGAGATCAGCGAAATTCTGGCGGGCGATATTTGCGCGGCCGTCGGCTTGAAGAATGTTTCGACCGGCGACACGATTTGCAACGAAGATCATCCGATCGCGTTGGAATCGATTGAATTCGCGGCTCCCGTGATCTCAGTCGCGGTTGAGCCCAAGACCAAGGCCGACCAGGAAAAAATGGGCATGGCGCTTGGCAAGCTAGCCCAGGAAGACCCCACGTTCAAGGTTCACACCGATCCCGACAGCGGGCAGACCATCATCAGCGGCATGGGCGAATTGCATCTGGAAATCATCGTCGACCGCATGATGCGCGAATACAAGGTTGAGGCGAATGTCGGCAAGCCGCAGGTGGCGTACCGCGAGACGATTCGCAAACATTCCGAAGCGGAAGGCAAGTACATCCGGCAGACGGGCGGCCGCGGACAATACGGACACGCGAAGATTTATCTCGATCCTCAACCGCCGGGGACTGGCTACGAATTTGTGAATGAGATTGTGGGCGGTTCGGTGCCGAAGGAGTTCATCAAGCCGATCGATCAGGGCATTCAAGAGGCGCTCGAAGGTGGAGTGCTGGCTGGGTATCCGATGGTGGACGTGAAGGCGACGCTGTTCGACGGCAGCTACCACGACGTCGATTCCAACGAAATGGCATTCAAGATCGCCGGCTCGATGGCATTCAAAGAAGCCGCTCGCAAAGCCTCTCCGGTGTTGCTGGAGCCGGTCATGGCCGTGGAAGTGGTAACGCCGGAGGATTACGCCGGCGTGATCATGGGGGATCTGAGCTCGCGGCGCGGCCGCATTGAAGGCATGGAGCACCGCGCGGGCTCGCAGGTGATCAAGGCCATCGTTCCCCTGGCGGAAATGTTTGGTTACGCGACGCACATGCGTTCGTCAACGCAAGGTCG
>DATJOA010000096.1:0-2818 GCA_035507635.1 Candidatus Acidiferrales bacterium | reverse complement strand
TATGCGTTGAAGAATCTTCGCTGGCTGCTGCACAACGTGAAGCTTCCGATCGCGCTGCCGACCTTGCTGGAAGCATTTCACAGCATGCTAGCCTCGGAAAAACTTCAGGGGCTTGCCACCGATGCCGATAATCTCGTCGTGCGGATTTCTAGCTTCTCTTTCCATCGGGGTTTGCCAAAAGACGAGACTGGAAACGGCGGCGGGTTCATTTTCGACGGACGCAGCCTGCCCAATCCCGGCCGCGAAGAACGGTTCAAGCCGCTGACCGGAAGAGACGCTCCGGTCATCGAATACCTCAATCAGCAGGAAAGCGTGCATCAGTTCCTCGCGAGCGTGATGTCGCTAGTCGATGCGAGCGTCAAGAACTATCAGCAGCGCGGATTCAAGAATCTGATGGTCTCCTTCGGCTGCACGGGCGGGCAGCACCGCTCAGTCTATCTCGCCGAGCAGGTCGCGAAACGCTTGCAAGGCCGCAATGGCGTTGAAGTGATGCTGCATCACCGCGAGCTCGAGCGAATGGAGGCCGAGCAAGCCCAGGCGCAGAAGGCCGCTCGATGAAGGCAATGATCCTCGCAGCCGGGCTTGGCACCCGGTTGCGCCCCTTGACCAACGGTCGTCCCAAAGCCTTGGTCGAAGTTTCCGGACGAACTCTGCTCGAAATTACCATTCGCCGCCTCGCCTTATTCGGCGTTCGCGATTTCATCATCAATGTGCATCACTTCGCGGACAAGGTGATCGATTACCTTCAGCAAAAAAAGAACTTCGGCTTCAGGATTGAAATCTCCCGCGAAGACGTTCTGCTCGATACCGGCGGCGGATTGAAGAAAGCTGCCTGGTTCTTTCTTGACGGCAACGCCGACGATCCGTTCATTCTCCACAACGTCGATGTCATCAGCACAATCGATCTCTCGCGCATGTTGCAATCGCACACCGCGAATCGCGCTCTTGCCACACTCGCCGTGCAGGATCGCGATACTTCCCGATATCTGCTCTTTGACCAACACGACGAACTCTGCGGCCGTCAGGCCGGACGCGACGCAACCGCCGACATGGTTCGCCCGGCCGCAGAAATCAAAGCTCTCGCATTCTCAGGAATTCATATCATCTCGCCGCGTCTTCTTCCCATGATTTCGGAAGAGGGCGTTTTCTCGATCATCACCACGTATCTGCGTCTCGCCAGTCAAAAAGAAAGGATTCAGGCCTTCCGCGCCGACGAATATTACTGGCGTGATCTGGGCAAGCCCGAACACGTCCTCCAGGCTCAAATCGACATGGCCAAACAAAGACTCCAGCTATAGCCGGACTTTGCACTTGCAGCGCTTCCCCGCGTTCGATACCATCTCAACACCTCGAGAAGAGCAATGCAGACGCGCGATCTACACCGAATTAGTGTCGTTGTCTTCCGGGTACGAGTCCTCGTACCCCGGGCGGTGTGGAGGGACGCAGTGAGCTGAGAACCTCGAAATTTGAAAGCTCCCGAATCCCGCCCCGCCAGACAATTTGGCTCGGTGGGTTTTGCTTTTTTGGGCAATGGAGAATTTGGTATGGCTGACAAATCGGCTGGCAAAAACAGAACAATGACCGGCGCAGGCATTCTCTGGGAATGCATCGAGCGCGAGGGCGTGAAGCACGTTTTCGGATATCCCGGCGGAGCCATTCTGCCCGCTTACGACGCCCTCAAGCACAGCAAGCTCCACCACATCCTCGTGCGCCACGAGCAGGGCGCGACGCATATGGCCGATGGCTACGCGCGAGCCAGCGGCCAGGTCGGAGTCGCAGTCGCCACCTCCGGCCCCGGCGCAACCAACATGGTCACCGGCATTGCGACCGCCATGCTCGATTCGTCTCCGATCGTCTGCATCACCGGTCAGGTCGGCAGCAAGCTGATCGGCTCTGACGCGTTTCAGGAAACTGATATTACCGGCGTGACACTGCCCGTCACGAAGCACAACTATCTGGTCACACATGCCAGCGAAGTCGCGCGAACGATTCGCGAGGCATTCTACGTAGCGCGCTCCGGCCGCCCTGGCCCAGTGCTGGTCGACATCACGAAAGATGCGCAGCAGACCTCCTGCGAATTCGATTGGGACGCCGCCAGGCCCCAGCTTCCCGGATATCGCCCCGATCTTTCTCCCGCTCCGAAGGAATACGAGCAGGCGCTCGACCTGATTCACAACGCCAAGCGCCCGCTGATTCTCGCCGGCCACGGCATCATCATCTCCGGAGCGATGAAAGAAGTTCGTGATTTCGCCGAGCGTGCCGGCATTCCGGTTGCCCTTACGTTGCTCGGCATCGGCGCATTCCCGGCATCGCATCCGCTCAATCTCGGCATGATGGGCATGCACGGCGAAGCCTGGGTGAACCACACCATTCAGGAAGCCGACCTGCTGCTCGCCTTCGGAATGCGCTTCGACGATCGCGTCACCGGCAACCTCAAGACCTACGCACCCAACGCGAAGAAGATTCATATCGAGATCGATCCCGCGGAGATCAACAAGAACGTCAAAGTCGACGTGCCGCTTGTCGGCGACTTGCGCGAAGTTCTCAATGAACTGCTGCCAAACGTGGAATCCATCGATCGCAGCGAGTGGCTGGATTTCATCGATAAGCTGAAAGGCGATGCCGCCGTCCGCGACATCCAGAATCTGCCAGACAGCGGCCATCTCTATGCAGCCCACGTCATCAACGATCTCTGGCGCGAGACCCGCGACGGCGAAACGATCGTCGTCACCGACGTCGGCCAGCACCAGATGTGGGAGGCGCAGTACTACAAGCATGAAAAAGTACGCAGCCTGATCACCTCAGGCGGCCTTGGGAC
>DATJOA010000095.1:0-5171 GCA_035507635.1 Candidatus Acidiferrales bacterium | reverse complement strand
CCTTGATCCTCCGACCCGACGAAGAGCTGGCGAGCTGTAGCAAATAAAGCCGTAACAAGCACTCCCGGCGCCAGCACCCGCGAAAAACGTCCGCCCTGGAACACGGCAACCCCGGTCGCCGTACCTACAAAAGTCGTATCCCCGGCAATTGCCAGAGCCTGCACTTGCGGATCCGGCAATCCGTCTGCTTCCGCAAACGTCTCTACCTCGCCGGCGTGAAAGTGCAGCACTCCGCGATTCAGGGTTCCCACCCAGAGGTCTGACTCGTCTCCGGCCAGAGCCGTCACATATACAGGGTCCAACCGGGGATGCAGGACGGTGATCTGTTTTCCGTCATAAACGAGGACGCCCCGCTTCTTCGTTCCCAAGAGCAGATGGCCTGAGGCAACCGGCAAAATTGCCGTTACGGCGCGGGCATCCGGATTGGCGGGCAGGATTTGGCGGAAGGACTGTCCGTTAAAGGCGAGGATTCCCTCGCCCGCCGTGGCGATAACCAGTTCTCCTTCGTGCGAGTCGGCTAGCAGCCCAGTCGTGATAGCAATCAACGGCGCGCCTGGCAGATCGCTGCCGACAGAATATTGGCGCAGCAGAGCGCCGCTCGGATCGTATTCCATCAACCCGGCGGGCCCGGCGATAAAAATGTGGTCTTGAAAATGAGCAACCTGAAGAAAGGCCTGAGGAGAACTGACGGCCTCGAAACCTCGATTGGACGGCGGCACGAACGGTTGAACGACGAACCGGAATTCATGTGCGCCGCGAACATCCTGAGCAGCCTGCCTTACCGCCCGCGACGCCCTCCACAGCACGGCCGCCCCGAAAAGCATACCGCCAGCCAAGACCGCGGCGATCGCCGCGCGCACGGATAGACTGGACATCCCCTTCATCGTTCCTCTTGGCCAGGACAGTGAACTATAAACCTCGAGCCCGGCTCTGCAAATTACAAAGCAAGATGCGGACCAAAACGTTTCTTTCACTCCAGCAAGGCAGTTCGAAGGCCAAGCGCTCGGCCGCCGGCGTGTTCAACACACGACAATGTCTCAAACCTGACACGTCGTCCCGATTCCCCGGAATCATCTTCAACTACACGCAGCCCGCCGAAGACGCCGTCGACGAAGCTTTGACCGGCCTCAAGAGCTCACTCGCCGTCAAGATTTATGGGGATGATTTGAATGTCGTCCAGAACAAGGCGATCCAGATCAAGAACACTCTGGCTCGCATCCCCGGATTCACCGATCTCACCGTGGTGCGCGAGCTCGGACAACCCAGTCTCCTCATTGACGTTGACCGCGCCAAGATCGCGCGCTACGGAATCAACGTCTCCGACCTCGAAGCCGTGATCTCCGCTGCCGTCGGGGAACAAGCCGCGACGCAGGTCATCCAGGGAGAGAAGCTGTTCGATCTGGTCGTCCGCATGCAGCCGCAATTCCGCAGCAGCGCCAATGAGATTGGAAATTTATTGGTGGGCACCCCCGATGGCCAGCAGATTCCTCTCAGCCAGCTTACCGATATCAAGCAGGGCAACGGCGCATCGTTCATTTACCGCGAAAACAATTCCCGCTACATCGGAGTGCAATACAGCATCGAGGGCCGCGATCTGGAACGCGCGGTACGCGACGGTCAGGACGCCGTCAGCAAAGCTGTGCAGCTTCCACAAGGCTACCGCCTGACCTGGGGCGGCGAGTACAGCCAGTTCCTCGAGGCGAGATCGCAGATGTACTTCATCGGGCCCTTGGCGGTCGTTCTGATCTTCATGATCCTGTTCGCGCTCTACGGAAATTTCACGTTTCCGGTCTCGATCGCGTCGGCGTTATCATGACCGAACCGGTCGGAGCGCTCGTCGCCCTGAAGCTGACCCACACTCCCTTCAGCGTTTCTTCCGTTCTCGGATTGCTCGCGCTCCTCGGAGTCTCCGTCGAGACCGCAGTCATTCTCGTGTCGTACATCAACAAGCTGCGTCAGGAAGGCATGGGAATTCACGAAGCCACGCGCGAGGTCTCGCTGCTGCGACTGCGCCCAATCATGATGACCGCCCTCGTCGCCTGCCTCGGATTACTCCAGGCCGCGCTCTCGACCGGTATCGGTTCCGACACGCAAAAGCCATTTGCCATCGTGATCGTTGCCGGCTTGATCTCGCGCTTGTTCATCGGGTTCTTCGTCAATCCGGTACTGTATGAGCTGGTAGCACGCGAAGGAGATGTTCTGCAGATCTGACGGATAATCGGGCGACTCCAGAATCAGATCCCGTATCTGTCGCAGGACACTTGGAACTCAGAACTGGGAAGACTGCCGTCGGAATCCCGACTGGAAACAGTACAATCTACGGTGGAAATGAACAAACGTCGGGTTCGTATTCTTCTGGGCATAAGCTTCCTGGCAGTCCTTATCGCGAGCGAACTTCCTTTCTTGCTAACGCTCGCCAAGACTGGTTGGAGCACGCTTCCTCCAGTCGTTGATTATCCCGCTGACGAGATGCTGTATCTGAACTTCACGGTAATTCAACACATTTCTCCTCAGACGGTTATTAATCCGTGGTACGGCGAGGCAGTCCCTGTCACGGACGTCCCGCATCTAAAATTTCCGCTCACCTTCCGGCTTTTCGGCTTGCTTCGCCGCCTATTCCACTCCTGGACGGGCACTATGCTGATATGGACCGGTATCTGGTCGTTGTTGGCATTTGCCGCGGCATTCTTTTGTCTACGGTCCGTCGCTCCAGAATTGGATGAGTCCTCTTCCGCGGTTTTTGCGTTCGCTCTGGTGATGCTGCGATCTCCGCTGGCTTACATCACCGCTGTTACGCATGTGGCGTCATCCCGCGCTCTGCTCGACCTGACGTTGCCTTACGAGCGGTTCGCGTTCCCGCAAGTCGCCTTACCGGCATTCCTGGCCTATTGGGGATTTTTGGCGAAGGCGCTCCGAACTCAACGCTGGCCGAATTTGATCTCGCTGGCGCTCATGCAGTTCTTCTGTTGCGTGACGTTCCCTTACATCGTGCCGTTGTTGGCCGTAGGCACGCTCGCCGCTCTCGCCATTTCGCTGTTTCAGCGCCATAAGCAGACCCTGCCATTCATCCAGGTGGTGGCGCTTGCGGCAGCGTGTGCTGCTCTGGATGGAGCTTACCTGCTGTTTACCGGTGGCGCACACTCGGGCGGCAATCTAAAGCTGTCGCTGGCGATTCATCCGCAGCAGATTCTGCCATCGTTCCGCCCGTATGTTGCGCTTCTGTTCGTGGCTGCTGTATTGGCGATGTTCTCGCGCATTTCATTCGCGGGTAGGACTGTCGCGGCCGGCTTAGCCATTGCAAGTGGAGTATTAGGGTTTGCGAATGTGTTTTTTCCTGAAGAATCTCTGATGCTGATTCACTTCAATTATGTGAATGCCATTTCCACCTGGCTCGCATTATTTGTGTTTCTCTGGCCACTGCTGGTAAGCCGGTCTCGCCATTGGTTGCCGGTTCTAGGTGGAGGCCTCTTCCTGCTTGCGCTGGCGGAAGGTTACGCGAATTACCTACGGAGTTTGGATTTTAATCAGTTGCAGAGCGCAGCCGTTGCTGAAGTGCGGCAGCTCGGCCTGACAGCCTCCGATGTGGTCCTGGCACCGGCAAACATGTCGGATGACATTTCGTGCTGGATTCCACTGGTGAGTCCGGCCAGGGTAGTTTTCACGCGCGATGCCGAGAATATTCTTCCACCGGCCAGCATCTATGGTGAGCAGGCGTTACGACAGGCCTTTTATTTGAACCTTACAGGAATCACTTATCAATCGCTCTCAGCGCTAACGGAGCCCGGAAATAATCGCCCGATTCCCGGCTCGTTCATCCTCTTTGGGGAGGAAGCCTACCTCGGCTCGCCATTGCCGGCTGAGCGAGTTCGTGGACGCTTGTTGGTCCGCCAACGTCTTTTACCCCCTTTGGCTCGTCTCGAGGACGAGCCGCAGTTGGGACAATTCCTCTTCTTCGGGGCGGAGCGAGTAGTTATCATTGACGATAATCGTCAACCCAACTTCGTCCGTTCTGCACTCACGAAATGGATCGACATAGTCAGTGAAAAGGATGTAAATCGTATTCACATAATATTCGCAAAAACTAAAACAACAGAGACGGTAGGGGCGTCGGCCGCTCGCTGAAAAGTCCCTCGCGACGCGCCAAGCCCTCTACAGAGCTTTTCGGTTTGTGGTAAGGTATTGGCACATTTTGCTCGGCTGCACACGCCTGCGCGTGGCCCGGCTCCAGGCAATATTAAGTTCGCGATCACTGGGAGAAGTATGAACGCCAGCGCTTATGCCTTACTGCTGAGCACAGCCGCTCTGATGGCCACCGCCAACTTTCTAATTAAGCACGGAATAGCCCGCGTCGGGGGTTTCACGTTTTCGGTCTCGTGTATCGTGCGCGTCCTTATGCAACCCGCGGTCGCCCTGGGCTTTGTGACGGCCGGCGCGGCGGCGATTATGTGGTTTCAGATCCTCTCAACTCAGAAGCTGGCGATCTGTTATCCGATATTCGTAGCACTCACGTTCGCCTTCGTCACCATTGGCGCGATGCTCTTCTTTCGCGAAAGCCTTTCGGTGCAAAAGATCGCCGGGCTGGTCACGATGGTCGTCGGCATCGTCTTCGTCGCTCGGGGCTGATCCATGACAATGAGAATCTCCGGACCATCCGAAAACAGCGTGCAAACTCCGCCGTCCAGTATTTCGGTGGTGATTCCAGTCTATCGCAGCGAGAAGATCCTGCCTGACCTTCTGCAACGGTTGCATCCCGTGCTGGCGAGCCTCACCGAGCGCTGGGAAGTCATCCTGGTCAACGACAGCAGCCCGGACGGAAGCTGGGAAATCATTTTGCAATTGGCGGCCCAGTATCCCGAAATCACCCCCATCAATCTGATGCGCAACTACGGCCAACATAACGCCCTGTTGTGCGGCATTCGCGCAGCGCGCTTTGACGTGATCGTCACCATGGATGACGACCTGCAACATCCGCCCGAAGAAATTCCCAAACTGCTGCGCAAGCTAGCCGATGGCTACGATGTGGTCTACGGTACCCCAGAACGTGAGCAGCATGGCTTGGGCCGCGATCTCGCCTCGTGGATCACGAAGCTCGCATTGCAGAATGTCATGGGGGCCGATATCGCGCGTCACGTGAGTGCATTTCGCTCCTTTCGATCGGACGTTGCAGCTGC
>DATJOA010000094.1:0-9334 GCA_035507635.1 Candidatus Acidiferrales bacterium | reverse complement strand
GCCGATCATCCTTCGTTCACCCTTGAAGGCCAAATCATTTCCCATTATCGGGTATTGTCAAAGCTCGGCGGCGGCGGGATGGGTGTCGTCTACAAAGCTGAGGACATCGAACTTCGGCGCTTCGTCGCCCTGAAATTCCTGCCCGAGGCCCTGGCGCAGGACCCGCAGGCATCAGAACGATTTCGCCGCGAAGCTCGCGCTGCTTCGGCCCTGAATCACCCTAATATCTGCACGATTTACGAGATCGGCGAAGACAATCGACGAGTCTTCATCGCCATGGAATTTCTGGATGGCATGACGCTGAAACATAAGATCGCGGGCCGTCCCCTGGATACGGAGCTGATTCTTTCGCTCGCGATCGATATTGCCGACGCGCTGGATGCCGCTCACACCGCAGGAATCGTGCACCGCGACATAAAACCAGCGAATATCTTTCTGACGAAACGCGAGCACGCGAAGATTCTCGATTTTGGGCTGGCCAAGATGACGCCGGTCTTAAGTGACATCGGACCGGCAGCCACAGCGCAATCGACCCTGACCTTGGAAGAACACCTGACCAGTCCTGGCACGGCGGTGGGGACCGTTGCGTACATGTCGCCCGAGCAATCGCTAGGCAAAAATTTGGACGCTCGTACCGATCTATTTTCTTTTGGCGTTGTTCTCTACGAAATGGCGACGGGAACGCTACCGTTCAAGGGCGAGACGCAGGCAGCCATCTTCGACGGAATTCTCAACAAGACTCCAGTCCCTCCAACTCGTATCAATCAGGAAACACCTCCGAGACTGGAAGACATCGTGCATCGCGCCGTGGAGAAGGACCGCGATTTACGCTTTCAGAGCGCCGCGGAGATGCGGTCAGAACTGAAACGGTTAAAGCGGGACACAGATTCCAGCCGTTTGGCCGCAGCGAGTCCTGCCGCTGTTTCAAGCTCAACGACAGCTCCGATACCCCACTTGTCAAGTGGGGCGATTCTTCTGGATGAAGCAAGAAAACACAAAGGAGCACTTGCACTCGCATTCTTCGGAGTTGTGCTTTTCGCGGTGGCTCTGGCGACTTACTTATATACGCGCGGTCCACGAACTGCGCCAGCGAGCAATGACAAATGGGAACAGCTTACCTTCTTCACCGATGCAGCGGTGTACCCAGCCTTGTCACCGGACGGACGGTTGCTGGCGTTCATCAGGGGAAAAGACACGTTTATGACCCCGGGCGAGGTCTACGTGAAGATACTGCCGTCAGGGGAACCCGTTCAGCTGACGCGCGACAAGCTGGTGAAATTGAGTCCCACATTTTCGCCCGACGGGACGCAAATCGTGTACGGCACGTTCGATCCCTGGAATACGTGGGAAGTCCCTGTGCTAGGAGGAGAACCGCACCTGATGTTGCCCAACGCGTCGTCGCTAACATGGATTGAAGGGGGAACCCGCCTTCTGTTTTCGGAGATCAAGGGCGGCGGCTTGCATATGGGAGTAGTCACGACGGACGAGGGGCGAGGACAGAGCCGGGACGTGTATCTGCCTGTAGGAAACCGTAGCATGGCGCACCACTCGTATCTGTCGCCCGACGCGAAATGGGTGTTGATCGCGAGCGAGATGAACGAGACCGGGAATCGTGGGCAGTGCCGCGTTGTGCCCTTCGATGGCAGCGGCGGGGAGCACCTAGTTGGGCCCGAGAACGCGACTTGTTCCACGGGGGCTTGGTCACCGGATGGGAACTGGATCTACGTGAGCGCGAACCCGGGAGGACGGTTTCACATCTGGAGACAGCGCTTCCCTGGCGGAACGCCGGAGCAGGTTACATCGGGCCCGACGGAAGAAGACGGCGTCGCAATGGCAGCGGATGGCAGATCGTTTCTCACTTCGGTGGGAACGCGATATTCGACCATCTGGATCCACGACGCCAAGGGGGAGCACCAAATGTCGTCCGAGGGAGAGGCATTCGCCACCACACTCTCGAGGGACGGAACGAAGCTTTTTTACCTGAAGAAGAATGGACAGAATGACGTTGCCGAATTGTGGAGCACCGACTTGGCGACTGGACGGAGCGACCGTGTCGTTCCCGGATACGGCATCGATGCAACCCTTCCAGGCTACTACGCGAGCTTCGCTGTGACGGAAGACGGGAGCACGGTGGCGTTCGTGAAGAAGGATGAAAAGGAAGTTGCGCATTTGTGGATTGCCTCGACAGATCACCGGAGTTCGCCTCAGCAGTTAGAGTCGCTTGAGAACGAGGACGAACCGATGTTTCTCCCGAACGGTGACCTGGTTTACCGAGCGAGCGAGGATGGAAAGAATTACATTTACACCCGCCGAAAGGATGGATCGGGGAGAAAGGTGCTCATCTCGCAACCGATCCTGGATCTCACTGCGGTTTCGCCGGATGGACGGTGGATCGCAGTTCTTCAAAAGGATGATGAGGATTTGGACCATCCTTATCGAACGCTGGCTTACTCTACCACTTCGGGATCGGCGGAACTGATCTGCGCGGCCTGTTTCCTGTCGTGGAGCGTGGATGGAAAATACTTGAGCTTGCAGTTTCGTCCGCCGTTTGACTCAGTGCAATCCTACTTATTGCCAGTGAGTGGCGAACGCGGGCTTCCGGAGTTGCCGCCGCAAGGACTGAGCGGCCCTGAAGATTTAGAAAAATCGAGTCGAGCGATCGTATTGCCAATAGGAGTGGATTCAGTGCTTGGACCGGAGAAATACTCGTACACCGTAACGAATATTCAGAGAAATATTTACCGGATCCCGATTTCGTGAAACCTGCGACGGACGGGATGTTGTACTCACTCCAGAAATTGCCCGAATCGCTTAGAAGGGAATGTGACGTTCACGGAGAACCCTATGCTCAGGAAATGGAGTACCAGAGCACCCGTAGCAGAGTTGACTTAGATCAGCGGGCGCCCTAACACTAGTCCCCAACACTGCTGTCGAATAGGCGCGCAAATAAATTCTCCGTTCAGTCCAGAGAGTATAACCTGCGCCGCGACAAGTGCGGCCAAGACAGCCCGTGTGATTTTGATTTTCTATCGTGGATATTGGTGACCTTTCTGCAACTCCGAGTTACGGAGTTTCGAGCAGGGGATGCCGGAATTCGATGCAAGGAAAATTCGAGGGCCATCAGCGTGGACTCTCGCGAGGATTCCGAAAACCTGCGTCGGTCGCAAGGCTACACGTTTCCGATTCTTTCGGATGCACAGGAGTACGTGATTCGCACGTGGGACCTAGTGCACCTTCATGGCCGGCGCGACGGTGCAGACATCTCGCGACCAGCGGAATTCCTTATCGACCCCTCGGGGAAGGTTCGCTGGGTGAATCTTGCGGAAGATTTCGTGGTTCGCGCCCGGGCAGAAGCGGCGCTCGCAGCGTTTGATGCGATGAATAAATCATCGCAGTCCGGACAATAACTATCTAGCAACTTGCGGAAAAACCGGGTCGCAGCGTCACACGAAGAATGAGCGCCTGCACCCTGCCTCCTCGCACTACTTCTTCTGCATGACGCCGGGTCTTTCCAACTGTTAGGTGCTTCTCTTCCGGTCGTGAGTGCCGCCTAGAGTTGCCAAGAGAGATGCGCCTGCTTCTGGTGGTTTCGAGAAGAACATTCGGAAGCGAAATGGTCGAAGATTAGCGTCGCAGTTGCCCTCCTCAAGCGAAAGTCGGTTTGCTTTTAGAACGAGAACTTAAGCGCTCCTTGGAGAATGCGTGGTGAAGCTGCGCTGATGATCCGTCCAAACGTCGAACTGCCGATGTTGCCATCAACGGCCTGCGGACCAAAAAACTGGGCATGGTTGAACACGTTGAAGGCTTCCACGCGAAACAGCAGGCTCTTGGACTCGGTGAGCGGCAGGTTCTTGGCTAGCGCCATGTCGTAGTTATCCTGACCGGGGCCATAAAAGAAACGCCGTTTGGAGGTACCGGGTTCTCCCAGCGGGTTCATGCTGAACAGCTTCGTGTCGAAATAGTTGTTGCTGTGGTTGCGAGGATTCTTGTTCAGATGCAGCGGTCCGCCGTCGTAATCAGGCTCATCGATGCTCGAGTTATTCACACCGTTCGGATTCGTACCGATCAGAGAATTGTCACCATTGTTGATCATGGTGACAGGAAAACCCGTCGAGAAATGAGTAATGCCCGAGATCGACCAACCGCGCGTCAGGCGGCTGGGATGGAATAGCTGATCGAAAGGCAGGTGATAGTCGTAGCTGATGACGAAGTTATGCTTGATGTCGTAGGAAGATATCGCGTAGCTCAGAGCCGGGTCGAACGGATTAATCTCCTCCCCGATGTTGGAGGACAAGTCCATGGACTTGCTATAGGTGTAAGAAGCATCGAACTCGAGGCGTCCGGCGGTGTGGCGGGCACTTAGCTCGAGCGCGTTGTAATTGGCGTGACCAACGTTCGACTGAAGTGCATTGCTGCCGAAGTTTGGTCCTAACTGTTGACGCGTCCCGTTCACGACACCTCCCGCAGCCGGATAGTAGAGAGTGTCCTCGCCGAAGGGACCACACGTTACTGTTCCGAACATCACGTCGCTCGGTTGGCTTAGGCTGAGGCACAGGGCGGGGTTACCCGGATTTTCCGCGATCAGCACGCGTTGGCGGTGCGTCGAAGACCCGATATAGGTTGCGTCGAAGACGGTCTTTGGACCAGCCTGACGCTCAATCGAAAGCGACCATTCCTCGGTATAGGGAGTGCGATTGCGGATGTCGTATCCGGGGATGCCGCTAATTGGCTCGTAGGCGGCCCAGTTGATATTCGGGTCAGGATGGCTGCGCGAGGAGTCGAGTGGTGCAAAGGTATAGGGAAAGGGCTGGCCGTTGTTGGCTCCGTCGGCGGCACTAATGAACGGCGTTGCAAACAGCGGTGGCTCGGGACTCGAATACGTCGTTCCATAGGGTGCATTGGCCGCAAGAACTCCGATCGAAGTAGCATCGATGGCCGTGTAGAACATCCCGAAACTGGCGCGGATACTGCTCGAACCCGGTGCACCCAAAAGTTTCCCGAGAAGACCTTCTGCCGGCGCCTGCGGCGACCAAGCGATTCCGATGCGTGGAGAAAAGTCCAGCTTATCGATGGGGGCAAGTGTATTCGGAACCCCCGGATCACCGGGATAAAGGATGCCCGGAGGCGCGCCCGGAAAGACCACCGACTGCGCGCCCGGCACAAAGGTTGAGATTTGGTTGTACTTCTCCGACCAGGGTGCAATTCGATCCCAACGCAACCCGTAATTGAGAGTCAGATTCTGCCGCACGTGCCAGCTGTCCTGGGCAAACACGCCCAGGTACTTGTTGCGGTCATAGAAAGGGTTGAGCTGGCTCTGGTTGTATTGGGAGGGCACGCCGATCAGGAAGTCGGCAAAATCTACGCCGGTTTCCGGTCCGGCGAAGACGAAGCTGCCGTTGAACTGCGCGATCGGAGCGGCATTGACCTGGTCGGCGTGGAACTCGCCGCCAAACTTCATGGTGTGGTTGCCGAGAACCTTCGAGAAGGTATCGAAGATCTGATAGGTGTTGTTGGCTTGCGTGAGCTGATTGGCTGCGGCGCCAGTCGAATAGGCATTAAAGTTCAGGTTTTCGACTCCCTGGCCCCTCGGATCGAGAGCCACGATGCTGGCCGTTCCGTCTGCATTGATAAAACCCTGCGAAGCGAGACTCACGTTCCATCCTCCGACGGGCTGGCCCAGATTGCTGTTGTCACGCATGTAGCTCAGGTGAAACTGGTTGACCATGGTAGGGCCGACGGCCTTTGTGTCCGCGAGCGTAAAGAGTTGCGCGCGTCCCGCGGTGCCTGCAGAGAAGCCTGGAACACTCGCGCCGCTCTGGGCGACTGGATACGGATTGACCAGATAGAAATCATCGGAGAAGTAGTACCCCGAGATCAGTCCCCAAGCAGTATTTGCGTCGATTCTTGCACTGGCCTTGTCGTCGCGCAGCGTCTGGTTATAAGAGGAGGTGGCAAAAGTCCCCTGCGGAGTATTTGGAGCGGGAATGTATCGCAGCATTCTCTGCGCCGGCACCGACCAGGCCGATTGAGGAATCACGGCATTGGGGAAGACGCAAGTGGAGGAAGATGTGCATCCTGGCAGGTAGTAAGGTTCGCCGGACACAACCTGATACCCCAGGTCTGCGGTAAGGACGTTCGCAAAATACGGCCCGCTCACCAGGCCGCTCAACTGATTTCCACCCGGTCCCGTCGCGAAGTCGATAAGGTTCCCTGTCCGGTCAGCGCTCGACGGAACCGCGATGTCGCCAGTGTCGACGCCCTGCGTCTGCCGAGTGCCCTGGTAGTCGAGGAAGAAAAAAAGCTTGCTCTTGCGGATAGGGCCGCCAAAGGTCCCGCCAAACTGGTTCTGCCGAAACGCTCCGCGGGTCGGCGAGAAGTAGTTACGCGCATCGAGGTCTGTATTACGCAGGAACTCGAAGACGTTGCCGTGATAGTTGTTCGTGCCGGATTTGGTGACGACACTGATCTGTCCACCGCTAAACTCGCCATACTCGGCGTCGAAGTTGCTGGTGATAATGCGGAACTCGGAGATGGAATCGAGATTGGGGATCACGGCCGTGCCCGCATTGACGTCTTCTTCCACGTCGCTCCCGTTCATGCTGAAAAAGTTGGCGGTCTCCCGCTGTCCGTTGACCGAAAGATTGCCTGGGTTCAGCGCGCCCGAAGGATTGAGGACGGTGGCGCCTACGTCCTGCACCGTGGTATTCGTGATAGCCGTCTCGGGCGCGACGCCGGGCTGCAGAGACAACAGATCTGTATAGCTGCGTCCATCAAGAGGAACGGCGTTCATTTGCCGGCCAGTGATCACTTGGCCGAGCTGGGTGCTCGCGGTTTCGACATGCAGAGTGTTATCGGTGACGGTGACGGTCACGCTCTGTGATCCGCCTCCTACCGCCAGCCAAGCGTTGAGGGTGAGTGCTGCGTTTGTGTCAAGGACAATTTCGTTGCGCTCGTACTTGCCGAATCCCGGTGCCACGACAGCGAGCACATAATGGCCGACAGGAAGAACCGGAAAGGTGTAATAGCCTTTGTTATCAGTACGAGTTTCGTAGCTCAGGCCGGTATTCGACTCCCGGACGCTGACATGTGCGTTGACAATGACGCTTCCGGACGGGTCTTTTACCGTTCCGGAGATGCTGCCGCTCACGCTGGCCCACAGCACAGCGGTAGATAAAAGCAAGAGTAGTAAGACTACCCTCATGATCCGGAAGATGAAATGAACCGCTCTGCTCGACATAATTTCCCTCGTGTTTCCTCTATGGGGCAGAAGCCTTTGCCGGATGATGACGGGGACAATCGCTGAGCGCAGGCCGCTTTGAACCGGTCGAACCAACACGCAAACAGAATTGCTTCATAGTTGCGACTCAGTCGCAACTATGGGAGTTAAAAAAAGCCCTCTATTTATGTTGCCGCGAGTCTAAGCGACACTTCTTGCATATACCGCCAACCTCCAGACGAATCGCTCGGATCTCGGTCCCGCTCCGTCGTGCGATTTCTTCCTTCAGTTTTTCAAAGGATGCGCTCGTGTACTCCATGACCCCGCCGCATTTGAAGCAAGTGATATGGCAATGATCGTGGTTTGTCTTGACCTCATAGTAGTGTTTCTCGCCCTCGACGTGCATGAGGTCAAGTTCATCGATAAGGCCGCGGTGTTTTAGCATGCCGATCGTGCGATACACGGTCGATCGATCGATTCCCGGATCTTTCTTTCTCGCCAGGCCGAGCAACATCGCCGCATCCAGGTGCCGCGGGGAATCCTGAATGATGCCAATGATCAGTCGCCGCTGCTCCGTAATGCGGATCCCCCGCGCCGCCAATTCCTTCATCAGGGAAGAACGAGTGACCTCGGGGTGATTAAAGGCGCGGCCAAGTTGCGACTCAGTTGCAAGAATCGAGCTGCTAAGCGTACTCAAGAGATTCTCCCTCCCGATGGTTGGGGGCCTAACAGTTTACCTAGTTGCAACTCGGTTGCACGAGAGCCCCATTAAAATTCGTTCACTTCCCTTTGTCAACGCGAATCTGTCGGTGGCCAATTAACCGCATCGAGTGGCATGGAATCGATTCCGAAAGGAATTCCGGCTTAAGCTCTTCTATCTCCCGGCAGATCCGTATTGCGCTGGTTCGGGAATGGCAAGAATGCGTATACCGATCAAAACCCGTCCAACCTCCCGTTCACCATCCCGCCTTCTTCGACCGGAGTATCGGAGACGACCTCAACGATAACCACATTTCGTGGAAGTATTACGGCGATCAATGGAACAACTACGTTGACGAATTTAGGGTGCCGAAAGAACGTCGAATGGCCGCATCATTTCATTGTCTTCATGTTCCAGAATATGACAATGCCAAACGTACCGTCCGGGAAAGCCCTCGAACTTCGCAATAATTCTGGTCACCATACCGGGATCCGCCCGCACCGTATCTTTCCATCCTGTCTCGCCCGCACTCGGGGACACGACAGGACCCGTGTAGCGTATCTGCCCAGTACTCCAGAAGGTCGAAATCTCGAAACTTCGCCGATCGAGTATCTGAAAGCGAACAAGATGAAGATGAATCGGATGCGAGTCATCGGTCGTATTGACCAATTCCCAGATTTCAGTCGAATCGAGAATGGGATTCTCCGTGACCGGCATACTCCAATGCTTGTTATTCAGCAGCATCGTCACTGGCCGCTGTTTCAGATCGTCCACTTCCACAAGACTCAGAGTGCGAGTCTTCGCGGCAGACGCCTCTTTCAGTTTAGGCACCGGCCGAAGAATCTGAGGCAACGAGTTAAACTCTGGGGAAGCTTTCTGGCCGACCCGAAACTGCAGGATCGGCGCAATGTCATTCATCAGCAAGACCTGATTCGCCGAAGAACCTGCAAAATCGACAATTAAGTCGGCACGTTCCCCGGGAGCAAGAAATATCTTTTCCAAAGGAACAGACACGGGAAGCAAACCCAGGTCTGTTCCAATCTGATGAAAACTCAGACTCTTCGACATCGAAAGATGCAAGAAACGGGCATTCGAACCGTTTAGAACGCGAAAGCGATATTTCCGGGGCTCCACTTCTAAATAGGGAAAAATCTTACCGTTGATAACGATAGCGTCACCGAAAACCTCCGGGACCCAAGGCCGGTTCGGGTCAGGAGCGGTAGGGTAGTTAAGCTGCGCGTCCAAGTCCAGGATACGGTCGTAGAGCAGGAGAGGAATTTCGTTCTGATCTCGCGGCAATCCAAGAGCATCTTCGAATTCGTCGCGCACGAAAAAGGTTCCCAAAAGCCCCGCAAATATGTTCAGGCGGTTGATACCGAGTGTGTGGTCGTGATACCAAAGCATTGCCGCATCCTGAT
>DATJOA010000093.1:0-7156 GCA_035507635.1 Candidatus Acidiferrales bacterium | reverse complement strand
TTGCATTCCCGCCTAAGCTCCGGCATAATAAGAGTTTGTCTTGACCTCGCCGGACTCTTCCGGAACAAGGATATACGTTCGTGTTAATGATTCGTCTTTCGCGCACTGGTGCGCGCAAACAACCTCACTATCGCATTGTGGTCATTGAAAAGGCGCGCGCGCGCAACGGCCGCCCGGTGGAAGTCGTGGGGACTTACAATCCCCGCACCAGCCCGGCCAGCATCGAACTGAAGCGCGATCGCGTGGAATATTGGGTTTCGAAGGGCGCGCAAATGTCGGAGCGGGTGAACAAACTGTTCTCCAAGGCTCCTGCCCCTGCAGCCGCGGGATCGGCCGCCTAGACCGAAGCCGTCACGTTGGCTTCCTGATTTCTCGTCCACAGTGAGAATTTATGACTGAGTCTTCCGGAGATGTTTGCGCGCTCGTCGAGATGATCGCCAAGTCGTTGGTCGACGCTCCTGACGACGTATTCGTTGAGAAGTTCGACGATGGCGTGATCGAGCTGGAAGTCGCCGAGAGCGATGTAGGCAAGGTGATCGGCCGCCAGGGGCGGACCGCCCGCGCCTTACGCGCTCTGCTCAACGCCGCCGGACAGCGCGCGCGCAAGCGCTACACGCTCGAAATCATCGAGTAGCCCTCGTGACCGCCGGCGAAAATCCCCGCGTCTCGCCCAGGCAGCGAGCTACGGGGCAGTCAGATTCGAATGAGTTCATCACCCTAGCTCGGGTGGTAAAGACGCAGGGTCGCCACGGCGAAGTCGCTGTTGAAGTGCATAGCGACGCTCCGGACCGGTTTCACGAAGGGTTGCAGTTGCTGGCGCTGGGCACGTCCGGCGACACGCGGCGCGAGGTGGACATTGAAGGCCTGTGGCTGCACAAGGGCCTGCTGGTGCTGAAATTCCGTGGCGTCGATTCAATCTCTGACGCGGAAATGCTGATCGGGGCAGAGCTGCAAGTTCCTAGTAGGCAACGCGCAGCCCTTGAAGCGGGTTGGAGCTACATCAGCGATCTGGTCGGGTGTGTGGTATTGGATCGCGGCCATGAAATCGGCAGGATTGAGGACGTACAGTTTGGCGCCGGAGAAGCGCCGCTATTGATCGTCGCTACCGGTAACAAGAAATTCGACGTACCGTTCGCCGAAGCGTATCTGGAAGGCGTCGAGATTGCGCGAAAGCAAGTGCGCATGAGTCTTCCAGAGGGCCTGTTGGAAATCAACGGCCCGATGACAGAAGAAGAAAAGCGGGAGCAACAAAAGAGATAATCTGGATTTGATTCCCTCTACGTCCCCCGCTCCTTTGTGTTGTGGTTTAGGGTTTTAGGCTCGCAAAATGAAGGCCGACATTGTCTCGATCTTTCCGGACTTCTTTCGCGGACCTCTGGAGCACGGCATTACCCGCCGGGCGTGCGAGATGGGCCTGGCGAAAATCGAAGTCCACGATCTGCGGCAGTTCACGAAAGACAGGCACCGTACCGTGGATGACCGTCCTTTCGGCGGCGGCGAAGGCATGGTCCTGAAGCCGGAACCGATCTTTGAATGTTTGGAACCCTTTGGACTGGCTTCGCGCGAGCAACGCCTCGCTGGCACGGCTCGCGAAAGCGTGATCCTGCTTTCGGCGCAAGGAGAGCGGTTCACGCAGAAAGTCGCGGCGGAACTCGCGGCGCTCGATCGAATCGTTCTGATCTGCGGCCGTTACGAAGGAGTCGATGAGCGCGTCACGGATTTCCTCGCCGACCGGGAACTGTCGATCGGCGACTACGTGCTTAGCGGCGGCGAGTTGGGCGCGGCAGTGATCATCGAAGCGGTCACGCGGCTTCTGCCCGGTGCGGTTGGCAATGAAGCCTCCACGCGCCAGGAGTCGTTTACAGCTGACGCGCAGCAGCCAATCGATGGTCCGGATTCGACTTGTGGTTCCGGCGGATTGCTCGATTATCCGCACTACACCCGGCCGGCGGACTTTCGTGGAATGCCGGTCCCGGAGGTGCTGTTGAATGGCAACCACGAAGAGATTCGCCGCTGGCGCAGGGAACAGGCCCTAAGAAAAACGCTGCGCAACCGGCCAGATTTGCTGCAAGACGTAGAACTCGGCAAGGAAGACAAAAAGATTTTGCACCGCGTTCAATATGAGCGCGAGAGAACTTGAAGGAAAAGATCATGTCAAACCTAATCATCGAAAAGCTGCTGGCAAAAACACGACGCACCGACATCCCTGCGTTTCGCCCGGGAGACACCGTCCGCGTCCACGTGAAGATCAAAGAAGGCGACAAGGAACGCGTTCAGGCGTTCGAGGGCGTCGTCATCAAGCGCGACAAGGGTCCGCAAGCCAGCTTCACCGTCCGCAAGATCAGCTTCGGCCAAGGCGTCGAGCGCATCTTTCCGATCCACTCGAAAGTCATCGATAAGGTCGATCTGCTCCGCTCCTCGAAGGTTCGCCGAGCCCGCCTCTTCTATCTCCGCGGACTCCGTGGCAAGGCTGCCCGCCTGCGCGACGTCGATAAGACTGAAAAGGCCGCGCAGTAGCAGTAAAAGGAACGCCCAAAAATGGCAATCGGCTGGACGCCATGGCGTTCAGCCGAATCTCTTTGCCAAATTCCCGCCGCCTGGAAATATCCTTAGGCGATCGTTCGCAGCTCCCGCGACTCCGAAGACTTTCCGGACTGATGCTTCTTCCCTTCTTCCGCTTCGTACTCTTTCTGTGTTCCCACGAAAAACTCGATCTTGCCGCCAACCACGATTCCGTCGCCGGTAGTAAAGGTCGATTGCGAGTACCCCCACACGCTGCCGTCGGCCGCATTCTTAAAGGTAACGTTCGGCTTTTCCATCAGGGTTGATGTCACCACCTTTCCATCGCGCGGCACCGAAACTACAAACGTGTCGCCCCGCATGGGCAAGGGAGCGGCATCCCGCACCCCCATTTCGAGCATGAAGTTGCCGTTGAATCCCGCAGGAATTTCGACCACCAGCTTCGGACCAGAAGAGTGTTGGTTACACGCGACAGCACTTGCCATAAAAAGAGAAAGAAGAAGAACGACGCCGCTACGGATCATCCCTATACCTCTTGTGCGGTTACCCGAGTCTCATACTGTTGTGGTCGAAGTCGAACCGGCACCTCAGCGACAACTTCGGTGCCGGACGCATCGGAGTTTACAACCAGACTCCCACCGATTTCGCGTATCCGTTCCATCATGCCCGCCAATCCCACTCCTCCGCCAGTTCCATCCTCGCGAAGATTTTCTACCACACTCGACGGCAGGCCTCGGCCGTAATCCTTCACCTTGAAGATGACTGATCCCCCCGACGTGGACAGGCTCACATCAGCCCGCTTCGCTCCCGAATGTCGATGAACATTCGTCAGGCTTTCCTGCAATACGCGGAATAATACCAGCTCGATGGAATCGGAGAGCCGTACCGCGCTTTCCTGAATATTCATGGTTACCTCGATCCCGCTGCGCTGGGCAAAACCCTCGACGAACCACCGCATGGCCGAGTTCAGCCCGGCTTCATCCAGCAGAGGCGGATGCAGCAGATGCGAAATCGTCCGCGTTTCCATGATCGAGTCGTCAAGCAGTTTGAGGCAGTCCTGCACCAGGCGGTCATTCGGCAGTTTTGCCTGCAACATGGCAACTGCCATCTTCAGCGCAGAGAGATGTTGTCCGACCGAATCATGCAACTCCCGGGCGAATCGTCGCCGCTCCTCATCCTGTAAGGTCAACAGCCGAGCGCTCAACGCTCGCTGCGCCGTCTCAGCCCGCATTCTCTCCGCGACCTGATCCGTCAGCAGTTGATGATGAATCAGGAACAGCACCAATGCGAAAAACAGACTAGTGGCCAGAATTCCCGCAATCAGCGAGAACATCGCGCTCTCGCGCTTCTGCCGCTCCGCCAGCAAGTCCTGCTCTTCCGCATGCATCGAACGCAGCAGCCGGTCCATACTATCGGCGTTCGAAAGGATGAGTCGATTGATCGCCGCCTGCTCCTCCAGCGTAGAACCGCCCGTACGTTTAAGATCCATCGCGCGATCCATCAAGGAGATGCGCTCTTCGGCGACCTCAGTCAGCCTCACGGAGTTGCTTGCTTCTTCCACATTGTCGACGGTCAGCCGTTGAATCGCCGCGAGCGCATTCCGCACTTGCACGATAGCCTCCGCCTGTCGGCCCAGTACCGAGGCATTGCCGGAATCCACGTATTCCGACCGCAGCCGTCCAGCGCGTGACACGGTCACCGACAAATTATCCAGTGCACCCTCGACGTCCCGCGTGTGTTGCACCCATTGTTGGCTCTGCTTCAGGCGGCCGAATGCGAAGTAAGCGGCAAGACTGCTGAGCACCAGGAAAATGATGGCGGCAGCCAGCGCGGCGTTGATTTTCCCGGCGGAAGACATGCTGAGGAACGAAACTGTTGGCCCATTTTACTTCATCAAGCCGCGAGGGTACACGATCCTACGGATTTTCCAGGCCAGCTTTGAACTGTACCCTCGTAGGGTAAGCGTCAAATTTGCATGTTATGAAAAATCCGACCTCCAAGTACGAATCGAGACGAAAAACTTCCCCTTTTCTGCTAGGTATACTGGCAATGACATGCCTCTTCCTGGCGTCCTTCAGCCCGGCCGAACCCACCACCGGCCCTCAGGCGGCGAATGCCAATGCTGACGCCGAAATCGCGCGCGGCAAATATATCGTTCAGGATGTCGCCATGTGCGGCCAATGCCACACTCCACGCAATAGCGACGGCACGCTCGATCAAACCCATGCCTTGGAGGGCGCGCCTGTATTCTTCCGTCCGGCTGGACCGCTCTCTGATTGGCCGCTGAAAGCACCACGAATCGGCGGAGCGCCTCCCGCCAGCGACGCCGACATGGTGAAACTGCTCACCACAGGTATTTGGGTCACCGGCAGGCCGCTCCGCTTCCCCATGATGCCGTTTCGAATGGACGATGCCGATGCCAAAGCGGTTGTCGCTTACTTGAAAACGGTCCACCCGCGGCAGTAATGGGAAGCCTGACGGATTAGTCGAGTCCCTGCAGAATCTGCTTCGCCGCGCGCTGCCCGCTCGCGATCGCTCCATGCACCGTGCCGTTATTCCCAGTCGTATCCGTCGCCTCGCCGGCGAAGAAGAGCGTATCATCCACCGGTTCTGCCAGAATGGGTTGGGCTTCGACTGCCCCCTTTTTTCCGTAGCTGTAAGCACCCTGCGAAAACGGGTCCGACTGCCAGTCGTGAAAATGCGCGCCCTCGACCATCACTTCGAGCTGCTTCTTGCTCGTTTGCAGAACCGTACCCAAACTTTTCAAGCTGTTCTCAATGACAAAATCTCGGCTCTGTCCTGATAAATGCTCCGCTGAATGAAACGGCGCCCAGCCTGTAATCACAGCGCTCTCCCACGGCATGGTCGTCCACCACGTCGGAAAGTATTCATCTTGCGAGAAGAGAAAACTCATCGCGCCCAGGTTCGACCCATCGGCCCCCAGCGGCCGAATCTTCTCCCAGAAGCGCTCCCGGAATCGCAGCACGATTCGGATAACCTTCCCCATTTCCATTCTGCCGAGAGCTTCCAGCTTTCGCTGCGGCAAGGACGGTGTGAACTCCACCGCACACGGCTCGTGTGGCCGCGCCTGCAGCAGCGGCAACGGCAACGTAATCAGCACTCGCGGAGCCTCCAGGATCAACGATCCGGCGCGGTCATGTACGCTCACTTCTGCATTCCCCGGCCGCCATTTCACTTTCTCCACGACAGTCTCGGTTCGCAGCTTTACGCCGCTAGCTTCCATTTCTGTCTGAAAGATATCCAGCAGGTCCGCGTACCCGTTCCGTCCGCGATACGAATGATCCACGTGAATCACTTCTTCGGCCCTCGTCTGCTGCACCAGCCAGTGAACTCCTACCAGCCCCGGGTCGGCTGCATTGAATCCGCTGACGTAACCGAGCACGCGTTCCCGCACCTTGCGCTCTGCTTCATTTTTCGGATTTCCGCAGCACCGATCCAGAAATGCGACGAACGATTCGTCCGGATGCGAGTCATCCATTTTGTCGAGCACCTCTTCGACTTGACTCCAGAAATCGCAGGGCGACAGTCGCCCGTCCGAAACGCACCAGTTCACCCCGCTCACTTCCGTGAGCTCGGCTCCCGCGTGCTGCAGGGGATCCAAAATTTGACTGGGACGCCCGTGAATAAACTCGGCTCCCATTTCAATCGGTACATCGCAGCCTGGAACTCTCTGCGTAAAAACCCGCCCCCCGATCCTTGCGCGAGCTTCAGCCACACACACCGGTACACCCGCGCGGCCCAGTTCGCTGGCCGCCGCCAACCCAGCCATTCCCCCGCCAATCACAATTACGACTGGATCTCGCTCCATACTTTGTAAACACGATCGCCGCGGATACGCCACCTCCGCGCGTGCGCTCCAGTCCCCCTTACGCCGCTTTCTTCCGGGGAACCTTCGCGCCCTTCTTGCGGGCTTCCGACAATCCGATCGCGATCGCTTGCTTGCGGCTCTTCACCTTTCCGCCTTTGCCGCCGGGACCCGAGCGGAGCGTCCCTCGTTTCCTTCTCCGCATTGCGCTTTCTACCGTTTTTCCCGCCGACTTCGAATATTTGCGTCCCGATGATTTACGGCCAGAAGACTTGCGGCCCGACGATTTCTTTTTTCTCGGCATCTGGATTATCTCCTGACGCTTAGAGGAGAATTTCTCACACTAAGGTTGCGCAAATTTCAACCGCATCTCCCCTCGCCCGATGCGCGGAAGCATCGCCTACGAGTGAGAAATTGTGATTGAAAAAATGCCCAATACGCCCTATGGATTCTTCTTCAACAGATCGGCGATTTTCTTCAAGTCGTGCACAAACTCACCCCGCTGTCGCTCACGCGCAGCCCTGTCCGGCGCGCGCAAAATCGAGGCGGGATGCGTCGTCGCCATTACCTGCGGAGCAAGATCCGACGGCACCAGCTGACCGCGGTCGCGCGTGACCCGAAAATCTTTGCCCAACAAAGCCTGCGCGGCACTCGCGCCGAGGCAGACCACTACCTGAGGCCTCACCACCTTCAACTCCGCATCGAGCCACGGACGGCACGCCTCAATCTCGGAATGCCGAGGCTTCTTGTGAATCCGCCGCTTTCCTCGCTCCGCAGCCTCCCACTTGAAATGTTTCACAACGTTCGTGA
>DATJOA010000092.1:0-6104 GCA_035507635.1 Candidatus Acidiferrales bacterium | reverse complement strand
TTTGCCTTGCTAAGTCTCTTCCTTCTGTGGCCCACCGGAAGCTCCCTGGGACTGGTTCTCTGCGTTCTTGGGATAGGCATATGGATCGGGGTGCAGCATCTCGGCTATCTAGAATTCGGAGAGCTTGCCCGCGTTGCCCATCGCACGCTTGATCAGCCGCAGATCTTCGTGAACAACCTCGCGATCCGTCGAGCGATAGAAGAACTTAAGGTCGCTCGCGACTATGAGCAGGTCCGCCGTATTCTGCTCGCCGCTTTCGGCAGCAATGATTTCGACGCCTTCGAGCTTCAGCTCGACGCGATTCCCGGAGAGTCCGTGTCCTTCGGTTCCGATTCCGCTTCACCTCGCTCGCGGAAAAGTTCATTCCATTGGATCAAGCCCGGCCTGCCCAAGGCTCTCGATCGCTCCGCCGTCTGGACCATCTCTCTTGATCTGTTGAATTCAACAAATCGGCACAGCGGAACTCTGATGATCCATCGACTCTATTCGCGTCGCAATCTACAACTCGACGTGAATCTCCTCACCGGAGAATTTCCCACCGTCCTGGCCGACGCTCTGTATCGCACCCTGGCGCAGCCTCCCCAAGTCATTGCGATTCCCGATCAGGACGCTCCTCTCATCGCTGCTCAAGCCGGCTAAAATCCGGGTCGCGAGATGCTTTAGGCTGCGGGAGGAACTCCTCAAGAGACCGCTTCAGCCGGTAGTGGGCTACTTCGATTTAGTAGCCCACTACCCTTCAGCCACTGACGATATCTCGACGCTTCCCAATCGGCTACACTGAAGAACTCAACAAACGTGAACATCCTCCACGTAGTCGGCGCCCGCCCGAACTTTATGAAAGCAGCGCCTGTGCTCCGTGCGCTGTCCGTCCATCCTGCACTTCGCCAGACCCTCATTCACACGGGCCAGCACTATGACGCCGTCATGTCCGACATTTTTTTTCAGCAACTCGAAATGCCCAAGCCCGATTGCAACCTGGAAGTGGGCTCCGGCACGCACGCCCAGCAGACCGCGCGCATCATGCTGGCCATCGAGCCGGTTCTGCTCGAACGCAAGCCCGATCTCGTCCTCGTCTACGGAGACGTCAATTCCACCGTCGCCGCCGCTCTCGTCTGCTCCAAGCTCGGAATCAAAGTCGGTCATGTCGAGGCCGGACTGCGCTCCCGCGACCGCACCATGCCGGAAGAAATCAACCGCCTCCTCACCGACCAGCTTTCTGACCTTCTCTTCACGCCTTCGCCCGATGGCGATGAGAATCTCGTTCATGAAGGCATCGACTCCTCCAAAATTCACCACGTCGGCAATGTCATGATCGACACGCTCGTTCGCTTGCTCCCGCGAGCCGAAGCTCAATTTCCAGCGGACATTCCTTTGCCATATGCTCTCGTAACCCTCCACCGTCCCTCGAACGTCGATGATCTCCCATGGCTCAAAGAAATGCTCTCCACCCTCGCCGAACTTAGCGGACGCCTCCACCTCATCTTTCCTGTTCACCCGCGCACGCGTCAGCGCCTCGACGGAGTGGGCTTAGCGCCCAGTTCCAATTCCAGACTCCGCCTCCTGCAGCCTCTGCCGTATCTCGAATTCCTGGCGCTGCAGCAGCGTGCCGCGATGGTGATCACCGACTCCGGCGGGATTCAGGAGGAAACGACGTTTCTCGGAGTGCCCTGCCTCACTATTCGTGAAAACACGGAACGGCCGGTGACCGTCACAAAAGGGACGAATCAATTAGTCGGAAGAGACTTGCAGAAATTGCGGGGTGCAGCGGACGAGATCCTTCAGCGTGGCTCGCAAGCCCGATCGCCGCGCTCGGTGCCGCTCTGGGATGGACACGCATCCGAACGGATCGCACAAGTGATCGTGCGACACCTAGGCCCATAAACGAAGGCGCGAGGGGGGAGTGTTCCAGTTACAGCTTTGCGCTGGCGTAAGAGTTAATTTCGCAGTTGAGGCAAACTTCTTGAAAGGCAGGCGCAGTCCATTCCATAAATCCCCCAGCGGTCCTAATGGGACCGTGAAATATCCTTCTCAGAATACCCAAATTCACGCCTCCCGGCAATCCTCCGAAAAAAAATAAATGCGCCAAACCTCGGTACGATTTCGGCATCATTCGTGAGTTCGCAATTTTCTGCACACTGGGACATGCCCATATTTTTCACAGCGGCATCCTTCGTTTCTCATCGTCTACATCAACAAATCGACTCGCATATCTCACCCTTTTTCCACATGGGAACCACTTCCGTCACTTTTGCCCCTCTCGCTCACTATTTACTTTCATCTGCACCGCGAAAGAAGCGAGGACGACGCAATGTTTGGCAACACTGTGTATGGCACTACTTTTCGGGACGTCCCTTTTGTCCCTTTGCAGTCCGCCACCTTCTGTGTGCAGTGTGAAGTCATCAGCATCAACAGCAAACCCTACTGCCTCGCCTGCGGAAGTCAGGCTCTGATAGGCCTTTCGCGCGTTCTCGGCGGATCGCTCGTACATCAGCAGACCGCCCATCTGATCACCGACAACGAGCTCAATAATCTCGTTCGCGACCTCTTACGTACCGTCCCGGACTCGCTCGCCACCGCATATGACGATCATTCGCGTGTGCCTTCGCTCGTGCAGCGCAGTCAGCTTCGCGTCGCGAATGCCGCGCATCCGGCCTCGGGATTCCGAGCCGTTTCCGCCGACGAGATCGAAATCCATCCCGCGGAACTCGATCTTGAGCCCGCCATCAGCGCTATCACAGAGCGCGCCCAGCATCTCACCGGAGCCACCGGAGCCGCCATCGCCCTGCGTGCCGGAGACGAGATTGTCTGCCGCGCCCGCGCTGGCCGCACCGCTCCCGATCTTGGCGTGCGCCTACAGACCGACGCCGGAATCTCCGCCGAGGCCGTCCGTTCCGGTGAAATAATGCTGTGCCACGACGCGGAGCGTAATCCGCGGGTCGATCTCGCCAGCTGCCGTCGCCTCGGTGTCCGCTCGATCCTGGTCTCGCCCCTGCGCCATTACCGTCGTACCTTGGGAGTCTTCGAAGTCCTCTCCTCGACTCCCGGAGCCTTCGACGAACGCGACGTCGCCACCATGCAACTGCTCTCCGGCATGATGGTCGCCGCCATCTCCCGTATCTCAAGCCTGCACCGCGAGCAAGTCCTCCGGCGCGCGGGCTAAGAGCGCAGGATGTTCTTCTGAGTACTGGGTACCGGGTACTGAGTACTGCCTTTATTCCTTTCAGATTTGCCCACAATCCGCGCTAATATGTACGGACAAGCTGTTGGGCTCATCATGTCTTCTTATTCGACGTTGGCACTTTCTACCCCGAATCGCCGCCGGCGGGTACGCCACAAGATTCAAACGCCGGCCTATGCCAGTTTTAGTTCCGATCTTAAACACAACCGACTCGACCTCCACGAAATCGTAGATATCAGCGAAGATGGAATGGCCATCCAGTGTCATTCCCCCCTTGAAATCAGAACGCATCTCAATCTCTGCCTCGATCTCGCTGATTGCGCCGAGCAGATCTACACCACCGGACAAGTCATCTGGTCCGACGACTCCGGACGCGCTGGACTCCGCTTCTCCGATCTCGCGCCGGACTCGCTCGCCCGTCTTCGCGAATGGCTCTTCGTCAACGTGATGGCCGGCGTGGCCAACGGCGAAACCGAGATCGATGCTCTCAGCGATGCCGCTCCTCCGCCCCCGAACTACACGGACACTCTCGCCGCCGTCAGCGTTGTGCAGCGGCAGGTCGAATCTCTCGGCTCTGATCTCACCGCCGCGTTGCAGTTGATCGCGGACCGGACACTCGAACTTGTCCGCGCCTCCGGAGCCGCCATCGCACTAACGGAAAAAGATCCTGACTTCATGGTCTGCCGCGCCAGCGCCGGCTCCGACGCGCCTCCCATCGGTGCGCGGCTGCAGGTCGGATCCGGTTTCTCCGGAGAATGTGTAAAGACCGGACGCCTTCTCCGCTGCGATGACTCCGAGACCGACGCCCGTGTCGATCGAGAGAGCTGCCGCGCCCTTGGCATTCGCTCCGTTCTCGCCGCTCCTGTCCGCGCCGACGGTAGATCTGTTGGACTCATCGAAGCCTTCGCGGCCGATCCCAACGCCTTCTCGGAAATCGACGTACGCGTGCTGCAACGCTTCGCCGACACGGTTCTTGCGGCCGTGAACCGGGTCGCCGGCTCTGAGAAGTTCGGCTCGGAATCGTCCTCGGCCCACGCCGCGCCTCCCGGAAGCGTGCTCTTCGCCTCCCTCGACGACGAGGACGAAACAACCGACGACAAGGCGGACAAGGAAAACAAGGGAGCCTCGGGCATCACGCTGCCCCGCACCCACTTGATCATCCTTGCTTGCGCAGCCGGCACTATTTTTCTCGCGCTTGGATATCATCTCGCTCCGTGGGTTGAAAGCGAGGCCGCTCCCTGGATCGCCGCCAGAATTCACTCTCGCGCCAATCCGCATTTGCCCACGGTTCTCGCATCGTCTCTGCCAGAGAAGGCTACCCCCGTATCTGCCGAGACTGCTGCGATTGATTCCGCGACCTTCGATCAGCTCACGCAAATGGCGCAGAAAGGCGACCCCGCAGCCGAGAATGCTCTCGGACTTCGCTACGCCACCGGCGATGGCGTCAGGCTTAACGAACTCGAAGCCGTTCGCTGGTTCACCAAAGCCGCCGAGCAGGGCAACGTTCCGGCACAATCCAAGCTTGGATCGATTTATTTCAGCGGACGCGGCGTTCCGGCCGATGCCAACCGCGCCTACTTCTGGATGGTTGTCGCTCGATTGAGCGGAGACGAAGCCAGCAAAACGCTCTCCCCATTCGTCCGTGCCCGCCTCACCCGCGCCCAGGTCGCCGCGATTGAGCTCGACGCTGACCACTGGCTCCAGCAAAACCGCGCCGACAAGCCCCCGGCCGGCCAACTAAAAGCCCGCAACTAAGGCAGCGCCAGGGCCCCCCCGCCATCCCGCAGGAAAACTGAAAACCACCAGGAAAACATCGCCAACGACGAATCACTATCTACCGGCACCTGATCCCTAACCTCTAGCCCCCGACACCTAATTCCCCGCGTTAAAATATAAGCAGTCTTCCCGTGCCTACCCTCCGCGACATCCTCGACCAGCGCGTCCGCGAGGCCGAACCCGCCCTCGTCGAAGATCTCGGCAATAATCGCGTCCGCTGCTTCTCCTGCGGACACTGCTGCCCCATCCCCGAAGGCCAGCCCGGAGTCTGCAAAGTCCGCTTCAATCGTGGCGGCAAGCTCTACGTGCCTTGGGGATACACTGCCGGCATGCAGTGCGATCCGATCGAAAAGAAGCCGTTCTTCCACGCGCATCCCGGAGCCCTCGCCTACAGCTTCGGCATGCTCGGCTGCGATCTGCACTGCGGATACTGCCAGAACTGGGTCACATCGCAGGCTCTCCGCGATCCCAACGCCGTTTCGCCTCCGCTGAAAGTCTCTCCCGAAACGATGGTCCGCGAAGCTCTCGATCTCGGCGCGAAAGTTCTCGTCAGCACCTACAACGAGCCGCTCATCACCAGCGAGTGGGCCGTCGCAGTTTTCAAAGAAGCCCGCGCTGCCGGACTTCTCACTGGATTCGTCTCCAACGGAAACGGCACGCCGCAGGTTCTCGAATTTCTCCGCCCCTGGATCGATCTCTACAAAATCGATCTCAAGAGCTTCGACGATCGCCATTATCACGAACTCGGCGGACGCATCGCTCCCATCCTCGACACCATTCGCCGCGTTCCCTCGATGGGCATGTGGCTAGAAATCGTCACGCTCCTCATTCCCGGATTCAACGACTCCGACGATGAATTAAAAAAGCTAACCGAATTCGTCGCCAGCGTTTCGCCCGACATCCCCTGGCACGTCACCGCCTTCCATACCGACTACAAGATGCAGGGCGACGGCCAGCGCGACACGACCGCCGACGACCTCCTCCGCGCCATGGAGATCGGCCATGCCGCCGGCCTTCGCTACGTCTACGCCGGAAATCTCCCCGGCCGCGTCGGTGATGGAGAAAACACGCTGTGCCCGCAATGCCGCGAGATTCTGATCCGCCGCTACGGATACTTGATCGAAGACTACAATCTCACTCCCGAAGGCCG
>DATJOA010000091.1:0-18671 GCA_035507635.1 Candidatus Acidiferrales bacterium | reverse complement strand
GCGAGTTCGTCGATGAAACTTTCGAGCGCGAACGCGGCTTGCAGCGCGTAGACCGACCGCATCCAGCCGAGCGGCACCGGAGTTTCGGTCATGACGTACTCGATCGAATAATTCGGCAGACCGTACACCGGACCGGCCTCGTCGGGAAGATCGGGATCGACGCCGCCGGGAACGGGCTGGCCTTTTTGTCCGCTGATTGACGGAGCAACGATGCGATGCGTGAGCGCCACGGGAAATCCGGAGCCGTCGACTTTCGCCCTGAGTTGATGCAGGCTCATCGGACGGTAGGTCGAGAAGCGCATGTCATCTTCGCGCGTCCAGAGAACTTTCACCGGCGCATTGATGGCCTTCGATACAAGCGCGGCCTCGACGGCGTAATCGTGTTCGAGACGGCGGCCGAAGCCTCCGCCCATCAGCGTGACGTTAACTTTCACCTGATCGGGATCGAGGCCGATTGCCTGCGCGACGGAGTCGCGGCAATCCTGCGGAACTTGCGTCGGCGCCCACAGTTCACACTTCGATCCCTGAAAGTGCGCGGTGCAATTTCCGGGCTCCATCGGAGCGTGCGCCATGAAGGGCAGCGTGTACTCGGCAGAAATTGTCCGTCCGGACGCTTTCGCCGGATCGCCGGCCAGATACATGCTCGCAGCTTTTTTCGACGCGCCTTGCTTCAGCGACGCCATGACTGCTGCGGTGTTGAGATCTTTGTTCGGCCCTTCGTCCCAGTTGACGTTGAGCAGGCGGCGGCCTTCCATCGCGCCCCAGACGGTGTCGGCCACAACGGCGACGGCAGAGTCGCTAATCTTGCCGACGAAGTTCACACCCGGAACTTTCTTCGAATCCTTGTCGTCGAAGCCAGAGGCCTTGCCGCCAATCGTGGGACAGCGCGAAAGCACAGCGTATTTCATCCCAGTCATGCGGAAGTCGATTCCAAACGTCGCTTCGCCCTTGACCTTCGACGGCGAATCGACGCGGGGCAGGCGCTGGCCGACGATCTTGTAATCTTTGCTCTGTTTGAGCGGAACGTCGGTTGGGATCGGAAGCGTGGAGGCTTTGTCGACAAGATCTCCGTAGCTCAGGCTGCGGCCAGAAGACACGTGCTTGATGCGGCCGCTCTCGGCCGTGCAACCCGATCGCGGGACGTTCCAGGTCAACGCGGCGGCGGAGATCAGCATCTCGCGCGCAGCAGCTCCGGCTTTGCGCATCGGATCCCACGTTGTCCGGACGCTCGCGCTGCCTCCGGTGGTTTGATCTCCGAAAAGCGTGCTGGCTCCGGCTTGCTCGATTTCGATTTGCTTCCAATCGGCCTCGAGTTCTTCCGCGAGAATCATGGGCAGAGCGGTGCGCACGCCCTGCCCCATTTCCGATCGCGCGACCACGATGGTGACTTTGTTGTCGGGCGTAATTCGAAGATAAGCGTTGGGGGAGAACGATTCTTTCTGGGATTCGTGACCGTGCGGGAGATAGAAGCCGATGACCAAGCCGGCTCCGGCGGCGACTCCGGCAGTGACGAATTCGCGGCGTGAGAGTGGGCTCATCGCGCACCTCCGTTGGCGGCGCGGTGAATGGCTTTGCGGATGCGCTCGTAGGTGCCGCAGCGGCAGAGATTGCCGTTCATGGCTGCGGTGATCTGGGCGTCGGTGGGATTTGGCGTTTTCGCAAGCAAAGCGGCGGCGGACATGATCTGGCCGGTCTGGCAGTATCCGCACTGGGGCACTTCTTCGGCGATCCAGGCTTGTTGCAGGACGTGCATGCTGTTGGCGCTGAGACCCTCGATCGTTGTCACGTTCTTGCCGGCGACTTGCGACACTGGAGTCGAGCAGGAACGGATCGCGTTGCCGTCGACGTGGACCGTGCAGGCGCCGCAGAGTCCGGCGCCGCATCCGAACTTGGTTCCGGTGAGTTCGAGGGTGTCGCGGAGAACCCAAAGGAGCGGCGTTTCCGGAGGAACGCTGACTTGCTTCTCACTGCCGTTGACGCGGAGTGTGATGTCGGACATGGGAGTCGATCGTCGTTGGTCCTTAGTCGTTAGCCGCCTGTCACCAGCAGCACTTCCTGACGACGAACATCCAGCGGACAACGACTGAGGAGTTTAGAAACCAGACAACATGGTATCAGGGGTCACGGGCCAGAGGTTAGGACCAGGATCAGAGCTCTCAATGTTCGGGCAGATGGTTACAGGGCTGTCGCTGAACGCTAACGCGCCTCTGGCCCCTGATCCCTATTTCAGTTCTGCGAGCTTCTGTGTGGCGAGTTGCCCAGCATCGCTGGCTGGATTGTCCTTCTTGATCTGCTCGTACACGCGCTTGGCGTCGAGGGGTTGGTTGGAGTTCTTGTAAACATCGGCCAATTGCAGTTCGGCCGTTACTTTTCCGACTGAGTCGGTCGGCTTGTTGATCAGTTCCTGCAGCAGCGCGATCGCCTGCTTGGGACGGTTTGTATCGGCGTACAGATTCGCCAGCGCGTCTTTCGCGAGAGAGGCGACCTGCCGGTTGCCGCGATTGATGACGTCATTGAAACTGCGCTCGGCGTTGGCAGTATTCCCGAGACTGACGTCCGTTACGCCAAGAAAATATCGGGCCATGTCGGCGGTGCGGGTGTGCGGATATTTATCCACGATCTGCTGAAACTGCTTATGAGCGGCCTCCGCACGTTCCTTGGCGGAAGTGAAGGTGGGAAAGTCAGGCTGCTCTGGCGTACCTGCGGGACGCAAGGAAGTATCCATCGTGCGAACCGCCTGCGAGAGGTCGAGACTGGCGGTCTGATCCTGCTGGTTGAGGTAGTACCAGCCTCCGGCGACTCCGCCGACGACGAGAATGAGAACGACTAAAGAGACGATGATGGTGGTTCGGTGCTCGACGGTCCAATCGGCGGTTTTCTCAGCGGCGCCGATGGTGGCACGGCTGAATGCATCCTGTTTCAGTTGATGGCGGGTTTCTGCGCGCACAAACTTCCCTTCTGCTCGTAATGATGGCTGGACAAACTAATAGTCTACAGGGCGGAAATGAGCGCGTCAAAAGCACTCGCGCGTCGGCGAAGATCTTCTCCCGCGTCAACATTCACACCGCGGTGTTCTTGCCGGCGATCCAGTGCAGCCCGGCACGGATTCGTCTTTCCCATCGACGGAGCATTCTGCTACCCTTCGCTTTCCGTTCTGGGAGGGAATAACAAAATGCCATCACGTCAACGATTGTTCTTGGTCATTGTCATTTTGCTGTCGTTGCATCTCGCGCTTGTTGCGGCAGAAAAAAAGTCAAAAGAGACGAAAGCTCCGGAACCGAGCAAGCCTTCGTATGATCTGCCGCAACCTGCGGTTGAAAATCTGGACTTAACGATGTACCAGCGCATTCGCGAGGAAGGCCTGCAACATTCGCACATCATGGAATACGCGTCGGCGCTGACGGACGGTATCGGTCCGCGGCTGACGGGATCTCCGAACCTGCAAAAGGCGAATGAGTGGACGCGAGGTCAGCTCGCGGCGATGGGATGCAGCAATGCGCACCTGGAAGACTGGGGTGAGTTCGGACTTGGATGGCGGCAGCTGAACACGTGGGTGCGCATGTCGTCGCCGGATACGGCGGTGTTCATTGCGCAGGCGCTGCCATGGTCGCCCGCAACACACGGGGCCGTGAGCGGCAATGCGGTCTGGGTGGATGCGAAGGATGAAAAGGATCTGGAGAAGTACAAGGGAAAGCTGGAAGGCAAGATCGTCTTCTTCGGTCCGATGCGCGACGTGAAGCCAGTCGACAAGCCGCTGTTCAAGCGCGATGACGACTCGGATTTGAAGAAGATCCAGGAATTCCCGGTTCACATTGGGGAACGGCAAGAGTTTTTTCAGGAATTCATTCGGCGCCTGGAGTTTCGCGAGAAGGCAGGGAAATTCTTTGCAGAGGAGCACGCGGCGGCGATCGTTGTGCCGAGCAGGGATGGACGCGATAATGGCGGCTCGGGCGGGACGATCTTCGATGATGGCGGCTCCGGCATGGGCTGGTTCACGTATCAGAGACAGCATGCCGAGCAGTTGCCGGTTGTTGTGATGGCGATCGAACACTATGGCCGCGTGTACCGGCTGCTGAAGGCGAACGTGCCGGTAACGATCGAGATGGACGTGGAGACGGAATTCAGCGGCGATCACCAGCACGGATTCGATACGATCGCGGAAATTCCAGGCACCGACCCGAAGCTGAAGGATGAACTCGTGATGGTGGGCGGGCACCTTGATTCGTGGGCCTCGGGAACGGGCGCGACGGATAACGGCGCTGGAACCGTTGTCGCTATGGAAGTGATGCGCATACTGAATGCGTTGCACGTGCAGCCGCGGCGAACGATTCGCGTGGGTTTGTGGACCGGAGAAGAACAGGGAGAGTTCGGGTCGTATGGATATGTGAAGCAGCACTTCGGTTATGTGCCGCTGTCGACGGCGCCCGATCAGCTCGAATTGCCAGATTTCCTGCGGAAGCCGTCCGGCCCGGTTGTGGTGAAGCCAGACCAGGAAAAGATTTCCGGATACTTCAACCTCGATAACGGATCAGGGAAGATTCGCGGCATCTATCTGCAGGAAAACGCCGCAGTCGGGCCAATTTTCGAGCAATGGATGCGTCCCCTGGCCGACCTCGGAGTAACGACGATGACGATGCGGAATACGGGCGGGACCGATCACGAGGCATTCGATTCAGTCGGGATTCCGGGATTCCAGTTCATTCAGGATCCCCTGGATTACGGATCGCGCACGCATCACTCGAACATGGATCTGTATGAGCGGTTGCAGCCGGAGGATCTGGCGCAAGCTGCTGTAGTGGAAGCGATCTTCGTCTACAACACGGCGATGCGCGATGAAATGTTGCCGCGGAAGCCGCTGCCGCATCCGGAACTGGATGAGCAACGGAATGCTCCGCTGAAGGACGTAATGCCGGGGGCTCAGGCGGCATCGGAGGAGATGAAGAAGGAGTAGACCGGACTTCAGACCCCCGGGCCGCTGAAATCAGGGTGAGCGGACGGGCATGGTCCGAGATTTGTTACAAGCACAAACGCCGCCGGTTTCCCGGCGGCGTGAGCTGAGAGAAATCCCGGAATTACCGCTGCGTCTCTTCGAGCACGCCTTGCTCTACCTTCTCCTGGCACTCGATGCAGTGACGGGTCCAGGGTACGGCTTCGAGACGCTTGGCGTTAATCTCTTTGCCGCAACTGATGCATTCGCCAAAGCTGCCTTCGCGGATGCGAGCCAGCGCGCCGTCGACCATCATCAGCAACTGCCGCTCGTTGTTGCTCTGGCTGAACAGGAATTCCTTGTTGTACGAACTCGCGGCGCGGTCGGCGATGTCCTGAGCAGTGTCTTCGTCAGCGGAACGCCCGTCGGCCTGATTGCGATTCACGGTACGGCGCAATTCGTGCTGCCGTGTCTCTAAACGTTTCTTGAAAGCTTCCAGTTTCTTCTTATCCATAGGTCCCATCAACCCAAACGGCCTATCAAAGTTTTAGGACGCCCCAGCGATGAGGCGTCCGTGGTCTTAAGGCCAAACGCAAATGATATGCGCTCGAATTAAGATGCGTCAACCGGCCGAAGGGCTGCAAAAAGCGTTTGGAGCGCTGCACGACATGGCTTGCACGGGGGCAGCCGCATATCGACTATCGCGGCAGCGGCTCTTTCATGCTGGCGAGGGCATACGCCATTACGGCCATAGCGGCAGCGTTCTCGCGCAGTTCGCGGGGAACGATTTTGTCAAGCGTGTCGGCGGCGCTGTGGTGATAGTTGAAGTACGTGCGGCCATCCTGGAGTAATCCGAGCGCGGGGACTCCGGCATCGGACATGGCTGCGATATCTGCTCCAGGCGGATAGCTGCTCGGCTGCAGCGCGTTCGCGCCGAAACTCTGCAGGACGGAAACGATCGGTCTGAGCAGTTCCGTGGCCGCATGATTCATGCGGACGTCGAATCCCAGTGGATGCGCCGCGCCGGAATCGCTTTCGATGGCGGCGACATGGCGCGGAAAATCGTTTAGATGATCTTTCGAGTAGGCCTGGCTTCCGGCGCCGCCGTTTTCCTCATCCATCCAGGCAATAACACGCAGAGTGCGTTTCGGGCGAAGATGCAGTTTTTGCAGAAGCTCTGCGGTTTCCATGGCGACCGCGACGCCAGCTCCGTCGTCGATTGCACCCGTGCCAAGATCCCAGGAATCGAGGTGTCCGGAGACAACGACGATTTGCTCGGGATCAGCGCCGCCCTTCAGGTCGGCGATGACATTGTAGCTGGAGACGTCAGGTAGCTTTTGCGGGGTGAGAGTGAGGTGCATGCGGACTGATCCCTGGGCGGCGAGGTGCGCGATGAGGTCGGCGTCTTCTGCGGTAACAGCTCCGGCAGGGATTCCCGCAGGAGCGCTGTATCCGGTGTGCGGAAGACGATAGTCCGCACCTCCGACGGAACGAACCAGGGCCGCGACAGCACCGAGCTCCGCAGCAGCCTGAGGTCCAGCGGAGCGATAGCGGACCGCCTCGCCATAAGCGAGGAACGAGAGTCCGGCAGCCGCTTTTTGTTTGTCGAAGATCTCGTTGAACAGAACAATCTTGCCCGAGACTTTCTTCCGGCCCAGCGATTTCAGCTCATCGAAATCGTTTACGACAACAACCTCAGCCTCGATTCCTTCAGGCGGGGTTGCCGTGCTTCCTCCCAGAGCAGTGAGCACAATTTTCTGAGAGGTTCCGGGAGCTTGACCGGGATACTGCACCAATGATGCGGTCTCAGCGCCGCGAACCCAGTGCGGCACCTTCACCGGTTCGAGTTGAACATCGAGGCCGAGCCTGCGCAGTTCATCAGCAACGTAGTCGACCGCGGCCTGGGCCTGGGCTGATCCGCTGGGGCGGGGGCCGATGTTCTCGGTCAAGTGCGCGACCTGTTGGTAGGCGTAGTCGTCGGACCAGGCAGCGGTCTTTATTTCGTCCAATTCCTGCAGAAGCTGGGGTGGAAAGTTATCGAGCTGAGCCTGGGACATCTGCGGAAAATTCCGAAATGGAGACGCAGGTTGGGCCCGGTTCTGCTGGGCCCGGGTTGCCGGCAACAGGATGCAAAACACGCAGAACATAGAGGCGCGGCGAAACGAGACGATTGGCATGGTCGCAGCAGTGTATCCGAGACGGCCAAGAATTTGAATCTGGCAACGTGCCGGAGAATAAAAATGGCCCCATTTCTGGGGCCACATTTCAAGAGGCTACAAATGGGTGGGCAATGTCAGGAAAGGCGATGCAAGAAGCAATACGGGAAGTGACGCGGAGAATCGAGAGTGAAGGTCATGTTTCTAGAGTGTGCGGCCTCTTTTGTACCGTTGAAGAAAGCACTTGCCGCGCCAAAATCGCGAAAGGACGTGATTGGGATCACATCTTTCCATAAACGAAGGATTGAGAAGGACTTAGAGGTAGTTCCGGAATAAAGGCGGGTATCCCGGTTCGGAACCATAAAAAAGTGGAAGTGCAGAAGAATGCATATTCATTGCACACCTCCTGCCGAAAAAGAAAAGCCCATGACGTGTTGCCATGGGCTTGGAGAAGTCTGATTACCCTAACTGTTACCAGTGACAGTGCGGAGTTTGCCGGGCAAAAAGTGGTATGGCGGCCAGGGCCCGCTGATGGCGACTTCGCAGTTCTTGAGCTGTTTAGCGGCCGTGTTATAGCGGTTCTGGTATTTCTCCACGCTCTTGGAGTCGATCAGGTGGGCAATGTCGATCAGCATGCCCTCCGGAGCGACCTTCTTGCAGCTGACTTCTTCCTCCAGCGGGTTAAACAGTTTATGGACTTGCACGGACAAGGCGCGGGCCTTGGTCTGGCGCTCACGCTCGCGGGAGGCTTTTACCCGAAGCTTTGAGAGGTAGTCGCCACCGACTGTATCCGGGAGTTCCACATCGATCATGGCTTCGCGCAGGGAACCGTCGCGGACGACCAGTTTAATGTGCATTTCCGACTTGCCCCGCAGCCTGGCAACGCTTAGTCCAAAGGCCCGGCGGTTGACTCGGACGGCCTGGCGAAGGGCGTCGTCATTCTCGAAGATGGTACCGAACTTGAACGGCAAAACGGTGGAGTTGCGGAAGCAAGTGCTGACCACTCTGGCGTGCTCGATCGCGGCTTTTTGGTCAAGTTCGCCGGCTGCGTGGTCGTATTCGCTGACGATGACGGCGAATTCACCACTGGGATAGCTGAGAACTGCAGCTCCGTTGACGCCCTGAACACCTTCTAGCAGAAAAGGGCGGCGAGTGCGGGTTCCGTTAGGAAGGGTTTGATGCTCGGTAAGACAATACGCGTACCACGCCATGTTGAACTCTCCGAACCGGGATGGAGACGGACCAAGCCGTCTCTGACGTCGAGTTTTTTCTTGCCAATAGCTTGAACAGCGAGTTGGAAGTAAGAACGGGCGGTACTGGGCTAAACCTGGAAGCCTCTTAACATCACGCTTCCTGATTGCATCTTACTTTGGGCACCAGGGAAAATGCAACTTTTTCTTGGCGACGAGCATCGTGAGCGGTTATTTAGCGGACGCAGCGTGGTTTGCCCGCTCCTGCTGGGCCAGAAGAACCACCCGCAGCATGTCGTCCCAAGGGGCGGGCTTCCCGGTCCAGATTTCGAACTGGCGAGCGGCCTGGTGGACGAACATCTCAATGCCGGGGATGATCTGGGCGCCCCGCTCTTTGGCCAGTTTCATGAGCCGGGTTTCAGGCGGATCGTAAATCATGTCAAAGATATAGCGGGCATTGATCTCTTTCTCCTGAAGCGGCGTTTCCTTGCTGTTTCCCATCCCGACCGGGGTAGCGTTGACGATGACGTCGAAGGCCATCTTCTTCAGATCCGGGCGCTTCATGAGGCGGGCCCTGGCCTGATGAGCCAGCTTTTTGGCATGGGCCGCAGTGCGGTTCAGGATGTAAACCTCCGCTCCACGCTCTTTCAGTCCGAAGACAGCTGCGCGCGCCGCCCCGCCCGCCCCGATGACCAGAATTCGAGCGCCTTCCAATGTGCTCAGGCGGCGTTCGAGCGGACGGACAATTCCGGCCGTGTCAGTATTGAACCCATAGAGCTTGCCATCCTGGGCGCGCACGACTGTGTTGCAGGCGCCAACCTTGGTGGTATGCGAATCGGTATTGTCCAGGAAAGGGAGGATCGCTTCCTTGTATGGCATCGTCACGCTGATGCCGTGAATCGGGATCTCGTTGACGCAGGTCAGCAGATCTTTCAATGTCTTGGCGTGCAAGGCGAGGTAGACGGCGTTGACGTTTTCGCGCCGAAAGGCTGCATTCATGATGGCCGGCGAGAGCGAATGCGCGATGGGATCGCCGACGACTCCGTAAACTCGGGTCGCGACATCGACTTGCTCGATGCGATAGACATTGCGTAATTCCTGGGCCGTGACCTGCCCGGGGGCCGTTTCTTCTCCAGCACTGGCGGCTGCGAAAGTGAAAACGCTGCCGGCGCGGACACCGAGGACGCGGCTGATGATTCCTTGCTCGCCCATGCACATGCTGATCAGAGAGTGGCGATCTCCCTCGCGAGCGAGGAACTTGATCATGGTGACATTGTCGGAGAGAGTCGTCGCCGTGCTGACCACCTTGTAGTAGTCCGCGGGAAACTCGATCATTTTTCCGAGAGTTTCGTCGAGTTTCCTGGTCGCCCGAAAATCGTGAAACGACAATACCAGAGCGGCACGAGACCGCAGCTTTTGCAATTGCGGGAGCTTGCACCTACTGGCCGTCTGCAATTCGATATCGACCAGCTGACATCCGGCGGCGGCAGCTTTCGCTAGAACATCGAGCTGGGAGGCGATAGATCCCCGGAATTTACCTCCATTGGCCGCGCGGCGGCAGGTTGCGATGACGACCGTTCCGGGATGAGATTCGATGAAACGTTTGATGCGAGGGATAGCCAAGCCGGGCTTGGAAAGATAGTCTAACCGGAACTCCATAAAGGAGTTATCCCGGACTAATGCTTCGGCCTTTTCGACCATCGCATTGGCATCGGGGCCGATCACGGCCACACAGAGCCGCGGCAGTCGAAGGGGCAACATCCTTTGCGTGAAAGGGAAGCCTGAATTCATCGTTCGGTTACTGTGACACCTGTTCCGGGTGCAGCTAATGAACGGCGAATTATTACAGGGCCTTAATTGGTTATGCAACAAGGGATTATCGGAGGAAGGAAAAACTGTGATTTCCGAGGGTGCCCAACACCCTCGTAACCTTGACCCACCCTTACTCCCTTGTTACTTTCCGGCTGAAAGCCTTCTATTTCAAGGATATGACAAGGGAGACGACGCCTGGCGCCCTTTCCCGGAGGTAACATGAAGAAAACAGGACTGTTAGTGTTGTTGCTTGCTACGGCAGCTTGGGCACAGAGCGGTTCCGATAATGCCGCGCCCGAAGCTCCTCAGGGGACGGTGCCGACGACGGCGGGTTTTCCGACCGAGCGAGTGCAGACGCCCACGTATTCCGATCTTTACTGCGCGGGATTCATCAGCAAGCAAACTCTTCCGGATGCGAACTTCGTTGCCGGCGGGCTGGAAACGCCCTCGACGACAAAGTACGGGCGCGGCGAGATTATCTATCTCATGGGCAAAGGATATAGCGCGGGCGCGGAGTATGAGATCGTCCGGGCATTGCGGGACGTCAACGAATACGAGATGTTTCCCGGTCAAGGGAAGCTGCTGAAAGCGACTGGCCAGCCTTACGAAGAAGTGGGCCGTGTGAAGATCATCGACACGCGGAGCAAAACCGCGATTGCGCAGGTCGAGTACTCGTGCGACGCGGTGAATCCGGGCGACACCGCGATTCCATTTGCCGAGAAACAGTTGGTGAACTTTCACAGTCCAATCCGCTTCGACCGTTTCCTGCCGAGCAGCAGCAAGGTTTCAGGGCGGATCGTGATGGCGAAGGATTTTGATTCTGAACTGGGCACCGGGCAGAAGGTATACATCAATGTGGGATCGAACCAGGGAATCAAGATTGGCGACTACTTCCGGGCCGTGCGCTCCTACGAAACAGACCTGAAAGATCCGGTGGATTCGTTGTCCTTCGATGCCTCGATGTCGGAAGACACGCAAAAGAAGACGCCTACGTTCGATCCGGGGATGTTCCAGAAGGGAAACGGTCCTGTGATTCACGTGCGCGATCTGCCCCGCCGCGCGGTGGGGGAAATCGTCATCATCGGCGTGACCAACACGACCGCGACGGGCATGATCGTCTTCTCGTTGGAAGATGTGCATGCCGGAGATGGCGTCGAACTGGATCAGGAAAACTAAGTCGTGCCTGAATCGAAAGAAAGCATACCGGGGACGGGGACCGTCCCCGGTTTCATTTAGTCGTGCTTTTTCTCGCCGAACACTTCGGCGGTGAAGGCCTCGATGCTGGCTCCGTTTTGCCAAGACTCGGGCGGCAGTCCTGCCTTTCGGCAAGTCTGATTCAGAAAGGTCACCCGGTCCCAGTTATGTTCGACGGCGACCTGTGGCAAGAGCAACCCTCGATATCCGCGCATGCCGATAAGCAATCCGTGGCGGCCGACTTCCACCGCTTCAGGTTCGATCGGTTGAGGCGGCGAAAGAATACTGAGCTCAATTTCCAGATGGGACGCTTCGTCCAGCGTTACTGGAGAGAAGCGAGTGTCCTCAAAGGCGGCAGCCCGGGCGACCTCGGCGACAGTTCTGTAGAGAGAGTGTGTGCCGAAGATGTAGCCGACACAACCTCTCAAGTCACCATTCAAATACAAAGATGCAAACGCGCCGCGAGGTTCGGCCAGATGAGGGCTCGGCGGATCAAGCGCGATCTCGTGGCGCTCCAGCGCCGAAAGAATCGAATCGTGTGCCAAGCGCAGCAGCAGGTTTCGCTCCTCGGGCGAGAACTCCCGGCCGGCGTAATTTGCCGAATGAAGGTCAGCGGGGCTAGGTCGAAGCAGCGACATCTCCGTCGGCTCGGCGAGGCGGCACAGGGGCAGGCTTTCTGCGCCGGCTAAGAATAAAGGCGCGGCGCCGGCGCTTTACGACACGCCGGTCAATTTTCGACCAGAAGGCGACAAAGTAGTCGATCGCCGACACCAGAGAGACAAACACTGTGAACCAGATCGCGAGATAAGCGATCCAGTGGATCGGGAACACAAAGCTCCCAAACAGCCATTCTTTCCAGCGATAGTCAAGAATGACCGCGACCACGGAGACGATCTGAACGACCATCTTCAGCTTGCCGAGTTGGCTGGCTTCAATCGTGAAACCTTCCGAAGCTGCAATCGAGCGCAGGCCGCTAACCAGAAACTCGCGCCCGATGACGACGACTGCAATCCATGCCGGGACGAGACTGGGATTGAGCTGCACGAGCGTGACAAACGCGGCTGCAATGAGAAGTTTGTCGGCGATAGGGTCTAGCAGGATGCCGATAGTGGTGATCTGCTCCCGTTTACGCGCGAGATATCCGTCGATGCCGTCCGTCATGGCGGCAATGATGAACACAGCCGAAGCCAAGAGCTCTTTTTCTCCGTGCACGCTACTGAAGTGAGCGCTTAAAAGAATCCACATCAGCAGAGGAATGCTGAAGATACGGATCAGCGTGATGGAGTTCGGTAGGTTCACACTACGGGAGATTCCGGAGGCCAGCCGGAAACCAGTCTGATTATGCTCCACGTGGAAAGGGAACGCAATGCACGATAAGCCTTAGCGGAAGATTTCTGGAAGTAGCCTGGAGTTGCTGGCAGGCGGCGCCGAGACTCAGAAAAGTGCGCTGCGCCGCCCGCGCGAAAGTTGCCCGATTACTTTTGAGTGGGCGCCATTTTGCCGCTCTTCGGCTGCTTGGCAATAATCATCTCTTTGATCTTGTCATAAGTCGCTTGAGGAACTATTTTCTTGTGCACGAGATCGAGCTTGGTGCGGTAGGGGCGTCCATCGATGATCTTCTGCGAGTAGGCATCGCCGATTCCGGGTAGCTCTTTGAGTTGATCTTTGGTCGCTGTGTTGATGTCGAGCTTCTCCGCCGTTTTCGCAGACGCGGTGGCGTTCGGGGACGCGGGCTGCGTCTGACCAGCTGCCAAACCGCCGAACAGCGACAAGGCAAATACGAGGACGGCGATCTGCGCCAGCAGTTTTCTTTCGATGGGCTTCATAGTTCTCCTTTCCAGCAGCTAGGCGTAAATTCCGCGCTGCCGGATCGTATAAGCCACGCGATCGATCGCGAGCATGTAGGCTGCAATGCGATTGTTCACATGGTGTGTCTCAGCATAGCGGACCACATCGTCAAAGGATGACTTCATGATGGATTCCAATTGCTCATTTACTACGGATTCTTTCCAGAAGTAGCCCTGCCGATCCTGGACCCATTCGAAATACGAGGTGGTGACGCCGCCGGCATTGGCAAGAATGTCTGGAATGACGAAGACACCCTTGTCGGTCAGCACGTCATCGGCAGCAGAAGTTGTGGGTCCATTTGCGCCTTCGGCAAGGATGCGGCACTTGATGCGATCGACATTGCGGCTGGTGATGACATTTTCGGTGGCCGCCGGAATCAGAATTTCGCAGCTTTCGGTGAGCAATTCGCCGGCGTCACATTTCTCCGCGCCGGGGAAGCCGTGGACTGTGCCGTTTTTCTGGCGGAACTCGATCAGGGCCTTGATATCGATTCCGTTCTTGTTGTGCAAGCCACCGCCAACTTCGGCGATGCCAACAACCTTGTATCCCGCTTCGTTCATCAGCTGCGCGGCATTGGAGCCGACGTTGCCGAAGCCTTGCACGATGATCCGAGCGCGTTCGCGGTCGATTCCGAGCTTCTTGCACGCTTCGTCGCAGACAATCATCACGCCGCGGCCGGTAGCCTCGCGGCGTCCGCGGGAGCCGCCGATGTTGATGGGCTTTCCGGTGACCACAGCCGTCACGGTCTGGCGCATGTGCATGGAGTAGGTATCCATCATCCAGGCCATGACCTGCTCGTTGGTGTTGACGTCGGGAGCGGGGACGTCTTTCTCGGGCCCGATGAATTCGATCAGTTCGGCGGTGTAGCGCCGGGTCATGCGCTCGACTTCTCCCATCGACATCTTATGCGGATCGCAAATGACTCCGCCCTTGGCGCCGCCGAAAGGAATGTTCACAACGGCGCATTTCCAGGTCATCCAGCTCGCGAGGGCGCGCACTTCGTCGAGGGTGACGTCAGGGGCATAGCGGATACCGCCCTTGGCGGGTCCACGGGCGATTGAGTGCTGCACGCGGAAGCCGGTGAAAACCTCGAGGTGCCCGTCGTCCATTTGCACGGGGATGTGAACTGTGATTTCGCGGTTGGGATAGCGCAACACCCGCCACAAGCCTTCATCGAGGTTTAATTTTTGAGCGGCCAGATCGAAGCGGGCACGCTGCGATTCCCATGGATTGGCTTCTTTATCGACGTGCGGCGGCGTTGTCATGGTGGTCATAACAGATCTCCGGAATGAGTGCGGGTCGCGTTTGAGGACAGATGCCGACCGTAGCCGAAGGATTTCCGGTCATTGGCGGGCAAACGTTCAGAGTATATGAGGCGGGAAGGCAGGGAAGCAAGCCAACTGGCCCGCCGCCTGATACCAGTTTGTAAACAGATTTAAGACCGCGCTGCGCGTTGCAGAGTTGCCATCGGCTGCGGCCTCCGGTGAAACCGGTCTTTCAGGCGCAGCAGGGGACGCTCCACCGTAAAGTGAAGAACGGAGGCGGAAGCGATCGCCAGCGCCAACTTAGCGACGAAGGTGATCGGGGCGCTGTGCAGGTATCTGCCGCCGAGAATGGGCCAGAGGTAGTCCAGCGAGTAGCCGTGGCAAAGATAGAGCGAGTAGGAGATCAGTCCGAGATAGCGGAGGACGGGATTGTTCAACAATCGGCTGGGATGGCAAACCGTCGAAACCAGGATTACCCCTAGAAGATATGTGACGATGTCATTTTGCGATTGAAGCGCGAACACCAGGACGAGAGCGCAGGCGGGCGTCCACGGATGAGAAAGCCAGCTCGGAGGATTCCAGCCTCGCTTAGCCATAATCGCGATCAGGCAACCGAGCAGAATCGCATCGAGATGGCAGTCGAACGCGAACCACGTATATGGCGCGTGTCCGAGTGCGGAAATGATGGAACGGTAGATTGGTTCCGCAATCAGTACCGCGATAATGATCTTCACCAGCCTGGTCCGTTCGATTCGCGCCAACAGAAAAGGCCAGAGCAGGTAGAACTTTTCTTCGACGCCGAGAGACCATGCGACCGTCATGGGCCCATAGTTTTGCCGGAATGCATAGTAGTAGTCGCCCATGTAGAAGAATGTCGCCCAACTGCCCGGGAATGAGCCGTGCAGGCGGCAGAAGATCCAGACAAAATAGAAAACCGGAAAGAGCCGCAACGCGCGGCGCAAATAAAATTGGCGGCGGTCGATGCTGCCGTTCTGATCGATTTCCTTCAGTAAGAGCCACGTGATCAGGAGTCCGCTTAGTTCGAAGAAAAGAGTGACCGCGTACGGTCCGGGGAACAGTGCCATGATTCCCCTGCGACTGGCGTAGTGAAAGAGGACAACTGCGATCGCTGCAAGGCCGCGAAGTCCGAAGAGGCTAGGGATTTCTTTCCGGGAGAGGTTTTGGACGAGCGGGTTCCTGCGCGGAGAGGCTTCGAGTCCGTCGGGTTCCCGCGCCGGATACGCCGCTCGTCGCATGTCTCACTCTAGGTCGGAGACGGGCATGCGGAACCTTAAGAATTCTTAAGCAACGATTCTTCTTTTGACCTGTATCGACGGGTGTCGGAGGATGTTGTTGATGAGCGCAAGGGAACTCACTGTGTCATCGAAGGACCAGACATCGTTGTCGCTGCTGCTGATCGACGACGACGCCGAACTCGGCAACATGATGAAAGAATTTTTCACTCTGGTGGGCTATCGCCTCGACTGTGCCTACAGCGGGCGCGAGGGATTGGATCGCGCGCTCAAAGGCACATACGACCTGATCATTCTCGACGTGATGCTGCCGATGATCAGCGGCTTCACCGTTCTGCAGCAGTTGCGCCGTCGCAAGACCGTGCCGGTGATCATGCTGACCGCGCGGATTCAGCATCGCGACCGGATCATCGGCTTGAATGCCGGGGCTGACGATTATCTGCCGAAGCCATTCGATCCGGATGAACTGCTCGCACGCATTCGCGCGGTGTTGAGGCGGTCGGGGCGGCTGCACCAGGAAGCGGATTTCATCAAGAAGTTTGCGGATGTGCAAGTCGATCGTCAGACACGCGAAGTATGGAGCGGAGGGCGAATCGTGGATCTGACGGCACTGGAGTTCGACATTCTGAATCTGCTGATCAGCGCGGAGGGCCGCGTCGTTTCGCGCGAGGAGATTAGCGCCAGCCTGCTCGATCGTGACGCCTCTCCTTACGATCGCGCAATCGATGTGCACATCAGCCATCTGCGGCGGAAGCTGGAAACTGGTGGTGAGCTGATTCACACCGTCCGAGGGGTTGGGTACGTGTTTGCGGCGAAAGGATTGAAGGAATGAGATCGCTATACGTCGGGATTGCGCTTGCGGTCGTCGGGACTCTTGCTCTCGCGCTCGTCGTATTCGTCAATATTTCGGATCGGGTGCAGCGGCAATTTCTGTATCCCGTCTTCGAGGCGATGGATCAGTTGGAATTGGAGAGCGCGCGCAGCGCGTGGGAGAGCGGCGGGCGAGCCTCGGTCGAGGCGTACCTGGATCATCTGAATCGAGTATTTGGCAGCTCACATTTTCTTCTGGATTCGCATGGAGACGACTTGGTCTCCGGTGAACACAGGGGTGCGTTGCTTCCGCCCGCGCCGTCATCGGGTTCACGGGCATGGGTGGATGGAAAATATATCGTGACGCACCGGTCTCCGGATGGGCGTTACTGGTTTCTTGCAGTAGATCAGCGGCAGCCGGACCGCTGGACGTTCTTCCCCTACTATCTGCTCGTGATTGGCGTAACGGGAATGCTAGGGTGGCTCGCGGCTTCATTCATCGTATCTCCGATCCGCAAGGTGACCGCGACTGTCGAGCGATTTGGAAAAGGTGATCTGTCTGCTCGCGCGAACATGAGAAGGATCGACGAGATCGGCGAACTGGCACGCTCGTTTGACGGCATGGCCGAGCGCATGGAGACATTACTGCTCAGCGAGAGAAGGTTATTACAGGATATTTCGCACGAACTTCGCTCTCCGTTGACGCGGCTCAAATTGGGCATCCGTCTTACGCGAACCGCAGCCGATCCCAAGGCCGCGCTCGATCGCGTGGATCGCGAGACCAACCGGATCACGTCGCTCGTTTCCGAGATCATTGAAATGACGCGCATGGAAGGCGATCCTCTTTCCCGAACAGCGGAACCCGTCGATCTCGGCCGAGTCGTCAAAGAGACGATTGACGATTGCCGGATCGAGGCTCAGCTGTTCCGCGGCAGCTCGATTCAGATTGAGGGCGAACTCTCGGGCGACGTCCTCGGAGACAGCGAACTGCTTCGCCGCGCATTCGAAAATGTTCTGCGCAACGCGATCCGTTATTCGCCCGAAGGAGCCAATATCGACGTCTCCATAGACGACCATTCGAATATGGCCAAGCTTACGGTTCGCGACTACGGGCCGGGCGTTCCGGAGGAATGGCTGAATCAGATTTTCGAGCCTTTCTTTCGGGTCGAGGAATCGCGCGATGACACGGGCGGCGTCGGGCTTGGGCTGTCGATCGCCCGGCGCGCGGTGCGATTACATCGGGGGACGATCATTGCAGAGAACGCCTCGCCGGGATTGCTAGTGCAGATCTCGTTGCCGAAAGTTACGGGCTAGAGCTTTCCGAGATTCGGGAAAAGCACTGCGGAGTTTTGCGCCGCCGGACGGCGGAGGCGGCTGTCCTCACATAAACAAGTAAGATTTATTCGTCGGGCTCGGGCGCGGGCATCGATGTTGAGCTTGGCCGCGGCTTCTTGGCGAGGATAGCCTGCCAGTTCAGAATCGCGTTCCAGAGCATCCGTTGATCGCCGCGGTTCATGTCGCGATGCATGGGATTGAAGTTGAAACTGACGACATGGCCTTTGCCCACGGGCATATCCAGAATCGCGGGCCGGCCAATGAGATTTTCTTCTCCCCATGCCTGACCGCTGACCACGAACGGCTTGCCGTCGGTGTCGCCCCATTCCATGACTACGCCGCTGCGGTCTTCCGGGCCGTCGAGACAGGTTGTGCAATAGGCCATCCGCAGCCAGCGGCGCGGAATGTTGTAGAGCGGAAAATTCTGCCGGAAGACGCAGGTGTGCGCAGGATAACCGTAGGCGATGGGAGAATCCGGCTGATCGAATGTGACTCGCACGTGCGCACCGGGAGTTCTGGTCTCAGAAGTTTGCGAGGCTGCCGATGAAGCTCCGCCTCCGCCGGCAGCACTGCGCGGCACTCCGCCTGAGGCGCGGCGGACGAATCGAACTAACCCTCCATCGAGCGCGAGCATCGTGCCGCTACCCAGAGTCACCATCAGGCCGCCGTTCTCGATGAAGTGTTGGATCTGCGAAAGACCTTCGTATCCGATTCCTCCCGTTATGTCATCGGATTCCGCTGGAGTTCCGAAGCTCGGAGTCTGCGGAGTTTTCTTGAACGGCATGGGCGACCAGCGTTTGGGCAGGCCTTCGATTTGTTCTGCGAGTTCGAGATCGACATTGCCGTAAAGGAGTACGTCAATCTTCGAACGCAGATCTCCG
>DATJOA010000090.1:0-9646 GCA_035507635.1 Candidatus Acidiferrales bacterium | reverse complement strand
GATCGCATCGATCAGTGGACGAAGAAGAATCTGTAATGTCATCCTGAGCGAAGCGAAGGACCCATGCATTTTGTCCGTATGAAGCAATCGGAGTTCATCTGATGCCAGCGAAGAAAAGCGTTCGCTCCCGCAAACCGAAATCCAGCCGCATCGATGCGCCCGGTTACGGGTTTCCGAAAGGAACGAAGGGACTGCTGCCCTGGTCGTGGGCTGAGCAGCGACTAAAGAAATCCCACAACTACTGGATCACGACTGTGAAGCCCGATGGTTCTCCGCACACCATGGTCGTCTGGGGATTGTGGCAAGACGGAAGGTTTCTCTTCAGCACAGGTGCCAAGTCGCGCAAGGCACAGAATCTGGCACAAAATCCCCACTGCATCGTTTGCACGGAGAAAGCTGAAGAAGCGGTGATCGTCCAGGGCATCGCGGAAATTGCGGATGTGGATGCTCGGCGAAAGCTCATTCCTGTCTATGAACGGAAATATGGATGGGATCTATCGAGCATGAAAGATGACATGCTGTCGATGAAGGAACCTGTCTTTGCGGTGCGTCCTCAGGTCGTCTTTGCCCTCTGGGAAAAGCATTTCCAGGGAAAGTCGACACGCTGGAAATTCGCGTAAAGAACTCAAACGCAATTTGATATCAGGGAATTAGGATTGTCATCCTGAGGGAAGTCGAAGGATCTCTACCTCGCGACGAATCCGCGCTACACCACGAAATACTTTGCTGCCGGATGATGCACCACGATTGCCGAAGTGCTCTGCTCCGGCTCGAGCAGGAATCCCGAAGTCAGACGGACTCCGACATTTTCTTCCGGCTTCAACAGCGTGAACAGCTTCGTCTGATCTTCAAGATTCGGGCACGCGGGATATCCGAACGAGTATCGCGATCCACGATATTTCTGGTGGAACAGGTCGCGGATCTCCGGCGCATCGTCGCCCGCAATTCCCAAATCCTCACGCATCTTCTTGTGATGGAATTCGGCCAGCGCTTCGGCTGTCTCGACGCTGAGCCCATGAAGATAGAGATATTTCGTATATTCTCCGGCCTCAAAGAGACGCTGTGTTTCGACGCTGGCCTTCGGCCCGATCGTGACCAGTGATAATCCGATCACATCCATCTTGCCGGATGACTTCGGTGCGAAGAAATCGGCGATTGCAAGCCGCCGACCTTCCTTCTGGCGCGGGAAAGTGAAGCGCAGAATTTCGGGAAGCCCCTCTTCCCAATGCGTGCCACACGGACGAGCTTGTGCCTTCGGCGCCTCGTACACAATGACGTCATTGCCATCTGCCTGGGCAGGGAAGTATCCATAGACAACAGTCGGTGCAAAAAGTCCCGATGCTGCCACTTCGTCTTCCAGTTTCTGCAGGATCGGGCGGAATTTTTCGTCGACGAGGCGGAGATAGTCCGACTGCGATGCCGTCTTCAGCTGCCACTGATTCTTGAAGAGTGCCGTCTCGTTGATGTAGCGGAAAATCTCGCGCAGATCGTAATCTTTCCGCACGCTCACGCCCCAGAAAGGAGGCGACGGAATATTCGGGGCGTCGGTAACGACCGCGCTGCGCTCGGCAAACACCGGACCGGTTTCCTCGTCGACCGCGGCTGCCTTGGCGTATTCCTTGACTGTGCGGCCTTCGCGAATGCGAGCATCGCGCGCTCCGTCTTCGGTCGCGAGATCTTCCATGATGTGAAGTCCCGCGAAGGCGTCGTCAGCGTAGAAAACGCCGTTCGTATACTCGCGGCGGAGATCGTCTTCGACGTACTTCCGGGTGAGCGCAGCGCCGCCGCAGATGACCGGAAATTCCAGCTTCTGCCGCTCGAGGTCCTGGATCACGTATTTCATCTCGAGCGTTGATTTCACCAACAGGCCGCTGAGGCCGATTGCGTCCGCGCCATGTTCCTGGGCTGCGCGGATGATGGAATCTCCAGGCTGCTTGATGCCGAGATTGATGACGCGGAATCCGTTGTTCGACAAGATGATGTCGACAAGATTCTTGCCAATGTCGTGCACGTCGCCCTTCACCGTCGCGAGCACGATCGTGCCTTTTTGCGAGCCGGATTTCTTTTCCATCTTGGGCTCGAGATAAGCGACCGCCTGCTTCATGACTCCGGCAGAATCGAGCACGGAAGGCAGTTGCATCTTGCGTGCGCCGAACAAATCGCCGACGGTCTTCATGCCATCGAGCAGTACAGTGTTGATCAACTCCAGCGCCGAATAATTCACCAGCGCGTCTTCAAGGAGTTGCTCGAGAGATTTCTTGTTCGCGCCATCGCCGACCGACTTCTCGCCGTTAATGATGGCGAACTTCAACTTGTCTTCCACCGAGAGCGTGTCGATGTGCGCCGTGGTCGACGCAGCGGGCTTGCCCTTCATCCCCGCGAAATGCGCCATGTAGACCTGCAGCGGATCTCCGGCGGAGTCATCGCGGAAAATCAGCTTGCGCGCGAGATCGACTTCCTCTTGCGGAATCTTGTACAGCGGATAAATCTTCGTGTAATTGACGATGGCCATGTCGAGGCCATGATCGACGGCTTCATGCATGAAGACGGAATTCAGCACGCGCCGCGGATACGCATCGAGGCCAAAAGAAATGTTGCTGACGCCCAGAATCGTTTTGACGTTGGGCAATTCTTTCTTGATGCGCTCGACGGCTTTTAGCGTTTCGATGCCCGCGGTCCGATATTCTTCCTGCCCGGTCGAGATCGGAAGGGTCAAAGCATCGAAGATCAGATCGGTCGAATCGAGCCCGTATTTATTGACAGCCAGGTCGTGGATGCGGTGCGCGATCGCGACTTTCTTATCGGCGGTCAGCGCCATGCCGTCTTCGTCGATGGTGAGCGCGATAACTCCCGCGCCGTAGCGCTTGGCCATCGGCAGAACTTTCGACGTGCGCTTCTCGCCATCTTCGAGATTGATGGAATTGATGATGGCTCGTCCCGGAATGCGCTTCAGCGCTTCTTCGACGACATCGGCCTCGGTTGAATCGACCAGGATCGGCGCGGGCACGCGCGTGGCGATCTTTTCGAGGATCGAAGTGATGTATCCCTTTTCGTCTTCGCCGACGATCGCGCAGCACAGATCGAGCATGTGCGATCCCTCGTTCACCAGCTTTTTCGCGAGCGCGAGAATCTCGTCGTATTTCTTGCCCTGAACCAGCTTGCGGAAATGATCGACGCGCGTGGTCGTGTTCATTTCCTCGGCGACGATCAGCGGCTTGGGCTCAAGGTCGAGAGGAACGCTCGTGTAGGCGCTCGATGCCGAGGCAGTGCGCTTGACGTCGCGTTTCGCCGGCTCAACGCCAGAAACCGCGTCCACCACGGCTTTCAGGTGCCCGGGAGTTGTGCCGCAACATCCCCCAACGATGCGGACGCCGTAGTCCTGGACGAAGTGCTTGTGATATTCCGCAAGCTCTTGAGGAGTCAGCTTGAAAACCGCGTGCCCACCTTCGTTCGTCGGAAGCCCGGCGTTCGGCAGAACAGAAACTTCTTTGGTTGAGTTCAGCGCCAAGTAGCGGACCGCATCATTCATCTCCTTTGGACCAGTCGCGCAGTTCAGGCCGATGATGTCCACGTCGAGAGGTTCGAGAGCGGTGAGAGCGGCTCCGATTTCCGTGCCGAGCAGCATCGTGCCGGACTCCTGCAGCGTTACCTGGACCGCAACCAGGATACGCTTGCCCGATTTGCGAACGGCGTCGAGCACGCCGATGACGCCGATCTTTGCCTGCAGAAGGTCCTGGCAGGTCTCGACCAGAAGAACATCTACCCCGCCTTCAATGAGAGCCGCTGCCTGTTCTTCGTACGCGACAACCATCTCGTCGAAGGTGATGTTGCCGAGCGAGGGTAGCTTGGTGGAAGGTCCCATCGACCCGGCTACGAAGCGCGGCTTATCTTTGGTCGCAAACTGATTGGCCACTTCGCGCGCGAGTTGTGCAGCTTTGACATTGATCTCGTGAACGCGGTCGGCGAGGTCGAACTCGCGCAGCACAATGCGCGTTCCGCCGAAGGTATTGGTCTCAACAACGTCGCAGCCCACGCGGAAGAAATCCGCGTGTATGTCGCGAATGATATCGGGACGGCTCAGCACCAGAACTTCGCTGCAATTTTCCTTCCCCCAGTAGTCGTCGAGGGAAGGGTTGCGTTCGTGAATGTTGGTGCCCATCGCGCCGTCGTAGATCACGACGCGTTCGCGCACGGTTTGGAGAAAGTCAGTCATAGAAAATCGTCGTTAGTCGCTGGTCGTTCGTCGTTTGCCAAAGAACGTTGCGGTCGAGTCGAAGGCCACGGCAATCGGCCAAGGACCGCTCTTATACACGAACGCCGGTCTCTGAAAAGACCGGCGGGGGAGTGGATCGAAATTCTTCTCGAAGGTTAGCTCCCCGGCACCACTTCTGTCGGCGCTCCCCCATTCACGTCGGCCTGATTGAAAATGATGTTGGCTCCCATGTGTGCTGGCCGGGGGGCCAGCATCTGCTCCTTGCGATAAACCAAGTTGGAAGCGTTGAACGTTGCCAGCTCGAATCCGTGGCCGTGCGTGATCGCGTCAGTCGGGCAGGCCTCGACACAATATCCGCAGAAAATGCACCGGTTGTAGTCGATGTTGTAGACCTTCGCGTAGCGCTCAGCACCGCTGACGCGGTGTTCGGCAGTATTTTCCGCGGCCTCGATGTAAATGCAATTCGACGGACATGCTGCCGCGCACAGGAAGCAGGCTACACATTTTTCCAGGCCATTCTCGTCGCGCTGCAGCACGTGCGCGCCGCGATAGCGAGCTTCAATCCGTGCTCCGCGCAGAGGACCCTTTCCATCGGGATAGTTCTCGACGGTAGTCGGCTGGAACATCTCCCGGAAGGTGATGCTCATTCCTTTCGCGATGGCGGCGATGTTTTTCAGAACTGGCATGCTTGTATTCAGTATACCGAAAGAGATAGTAAATCGCAGGTCGTGCGCGTGTGTAGGGAACGGCGTTAAACAGCGCTTATTTGGCCGGAGCGGCAGCTTTCGCAGGCGGAGCGGCGCCGGGATGCTCCGGCACCGGGTTCGCGCTTTCGAGCCAAGCTGTGTACCAGAGGTCGAGCAGCATCTGCGATCCGGCGGCGAGGCGGCGCCTGGTGAACTCGAATGCGGCGGGAGATCCCTTTCCGTTGAAGCCGCCCGCCTTGTCCAGTTCATAAACGTTTTCCACCAGAGCGTGTGAATCTCGCAGGTAAGCGAGATATTGGGCGAACGGATCGTCAATTCGCACGGGAGCATGCACGAGACCGGAGAAATCCGTCGCTTTGATGTTCGCACCGACGTACGTCGATTCGAACAGGCTGTGGATGTGGTGCTCGGTCGTGTATCCGTTCGGGTTCGGCCCGACCCATCCGTTGTACTGGATTGTGGTGTGCAGAGGCTGGCAGCCGTCGCCGACGTAGTGGCCAAGCCATCCGGCATAGAAGATGATCGCCTGCTGCACTGCCTGGGTTGGTTGATGCGCGGCCCGGAGTTGGCGGTAATCGCGAAACGCGGACTTGAGCCGGCCGTAGACCTCCATCGTGATGTAGGGCTGAAAGCCGACCCGTTCGGGAAGATAGTCGTCGGGATGGTCGGTCGTCGAGGCGCGCTTTTCATAGAGCTTGCGAATGTACTCGTAGCGTCCCGGAGGAAACGGGTCGAGCCACGAAACGCGCTCGAGATCGATAAAGTGATCGGGCTCTTGCGAATTCTTCAGGGCGAATTCGGTAGGGCTGCGCCAGCGGTCGGGTTCGGGACCGAGATAAGCAATTTCCGTGACAGCCTTCCGGAAAAACATCGGCATCGAGGCAGGAATCTTCTGCGCCGCGACGCGGTTGATATAGGTGTGCCCTTCGTTGCCCCAGGCAAAAGCGGCGGGGCTCTGGAATAGGACGAGGGCGATCAGCAGTAAGCTGATCGGCCCTCGTGTAAGTTTTCCCTTTTTTATCTTACGCACCGGGGCTCGGCCTCTTCTCTCGACCATCAGAACGTAAGATGCGCCGACAGCTGCAGGAAGCGTGGGCTGCCAATGGTGTGCTGGATGACGCCCAAGCTGCCTTCTGGCGGAATCGATGGCGGACCATAGTAATAGGGGAAAAAGGTCACGTCGTTGTTCGGAGTGTCGAAATCAGGGTGATTGAAAATGTTGAACGCGTCGGCCTCGAAACTGAGCAGGTATCGCTCTTTAATGGGGAACTGTTTGTTGAGGCTCATGTCGAAGCGTACCTGGAACGGGCCTCGGAAGGTATTCCGTCCGGTAGTTCCGTACAAAGATTCGTAATTATCGCATCCGGAATTGTCACAAGCGGGAACGCCATTGGTGCCCGGAGCCACGAATTGGGGTGCGAAATCGGCTGAATTCAGCTTACAGATTTCAGTCGCAATATTCGCACAGTTAGCGCCCGGGTGTGCGGCCTGCTTCGACGTGACGCCCGGCACCAGCGGCACAATGGGGTTGCCAATCTCGTCGTCGCTGCCGAAGTAGAGACTGCCAACCGAGCCCGTATAGTCGTAGATGCTATAGGGCTGCCCGCTTTGCGCCACCGTCTGGCCACCGATGGTCCAACCATTGGCCAGGTAGCGCAATGCCCCTTTCTCCGCCAGGCTAGGAATCGTATAGCTGTAGTTGATCAGAAAAACATGAGTCTGATCGAAATCCGAGGAGCCATAGTTTGCTCTGGGAGTGAGAGGATTATTCCCCGTGACAAACAGACCCAACCCACTCTGCTCGTCGAGCGCATGAGACCACGTATAAGACGCCGTGAATTGCAAGCCATTGGACATGCGCTTGCGAGCCTGGAGTTGCAATGCATCGAAGTTCGACGCACCCACCGTCCTGTACGAAACTGAGTTCATGTCGTATCCGGGGTACGGGACGCGGATGGGCGCATTGCCTGAGTATTCATTCGTATAGATGAGCTCTGTATCGAGGGGTGTCAGTCCTGTGTAATACACGTTCTGGTTGGCCGCCGGACTGGTGCCTCCATAGGAAGTGGTTTGTCCATTCACCACATTGCTCGCCGTGGCGATCAGAGGTTGATTGAAGGGAATCGGGAGGACCAAATGCGTGCCGTGATTTCCGACGTAGCCGGCCTCGAACATCCAGTTGTTCGAAGCCTGGTATTGGAAGTCGAGTGACCAGTTCTCTGTGTAGGGCAATTTGTTGTTGATGTCGTAGCCGCCGAACAGGAAGGGACCATACAGGTTCCCCGTTGGCCAGCATCCCGGATAACCGCAAGCCGTCTGCTCGAGGTTGGGCAGGTAGGAGAGGAAGGCTGCACCCGTGGCTGGGGGCGGCGGCGGCAGAGTTGTGCCGAACGGCTGATCCAGTGTCGCACCTTTGGCGACCGAGATCGGCTGGACGAATGGAGGGGCGAGGGTCACACCGAATGGCCCATTGAATCCTGCGCCCGCGCTAGGCGACAAGTAGCTGAATAGTTCGCCACGGTCGAAGTAGATACCGTAGCCAGCGCGCACGGTGAGCTTCGAAGTCGCAGCCCAGGCGATACCGATGCGGGGCGCGAATCCCCATTGGTGATTGTTCATCAGTGAATTGCCGGCTCCGGGGGTGCCGCCAGTTTTGTTATTCCCCGCGATCTCCAGACCGGAGCTGGTGATTACGTCAGTCCCCGAGTCGCAACTGCCATAGTTGTATTCGGTCAGGGCGGGGTCTGCCGGGACTCCACCAACGGTGCACTGCACATAACTGTACTTAGAGGGGTCAAAGGCTGTCAGCTTGCCGTATTTTTCTGAGAGCGGGCCGTCGATGTCCCAACGCAAGCCGGCGGTTATCGTGAGATTTTTCGTCGCCTTGAAGTTGTCGTTGATGTAGGTGCCGATTGTATCGGAGCGATAGTAGCGGTTGGCCGAACCGACAAACTCATCGCCGCCGTGGACATTGCCTTCCACAAAGTTCTCGAATGTCGTGAAATCAAGCGTATCAGTTTGTGTGTTGTTATTGATGATATTGAGTTGGATGTGGTCCCACGTCGTTCCCACGCTGAAGATATGTTTTCCTTTTACCCAACTCGCGGAGGTCCCGTATTCCATTTGATTCTGGAACATCCCACCGTCGCCAAAGCTGGTACTGGGGCCAAACTCCAGACCAGCATCGATCGTGGGATCCGCCGTGGTGATGTCGAACTGAGGGAAAGTCGCCGATCCAGGCAGCGTGATGCCGACCGAACTTGGGGTGAATCCCTTGGTCGTATTTGCGTAAGCCCGCAGACGGGTGAAACCTACATGCTGCTCCCAAGTGAGGTTCGGAGAGAGCAGAACGGAATTCGAGAGGGAAAACACCTGGCTGCCAGCGGTAAGTTGTTGTGGAAAACCCAGCAGCGAACCGACGGCGCCGAAAGGATTATTGGTGGGATTGCTCTGAAGGTAATACTTTCCTGATAAGCGATCCTTTGTGCTTATAACGTAATCTATGCCGACGATGCCTTGGTTTACCGTCGATTGCGTATTGGGGCCTTGCACGATGGCGTCGTAACCCAGCGTTTGAGCCTGTGTCGGATTGTATTGGGCGCTTGGAATCAGAAATTGTCCATTGGGAAGCTTGGCATTGAGCAGGTTCGCGGCGGCGTTATCGATCTGGCTTGCGGTAATGGTCTTGCCGTAGGTTGCCTGAATCATGTTAATGATGCCCTGCGTAGTGCGGTCGCCCGTCAGGCCAAGAGGAACGGTCACATCTTTGGTAGAAGCTTGCGCGTCGGCGATGCGCACTCCCTGATAAGACCCGAAGTAGAACAACTTATCTTTGATTATCGGGCCGCCGATGGTCCCGCCGAAAGCATTGCGATTCAGGAACGGATTGGGCAGATATGGTTGGTTGGTGATGGGATTGGTGCCGGCCGCATCGTAGAAGTACGGTGTGGCATTCATATCGCTGTTCTGCCAAAACTCCCACAGTGAACCGTGAATGGCATTCGTACCGGACTTTGTCAGCACGCTGATATGCGCGCCGCTGTTGTTGCCCTGCGTGGCATCGTACTGCGAAGAGTTGACGGCGATTTCCTGAATGGCGTCGGGCGGCGGAGTGGGGAGAGCTTGGCCAATCGCACCATACACCGATGTACTGGTCTGGATGGTACCGCCCGCACCAAAGTTCTCACCGGTGTTGAGCACGAAGCGGTTCTCACCTACCTGGCTGGTGGAATTGCCGTTAAAAATGTTGTTTGTGCTGACACCATTCAAGGAAAAGCTGTTGCTGGTGTCGCGGTTCCCATTCGCGAAGATGGCCTGATTGCCCAGGCCTGTATTGGCGCCGCCTCCGCCAAGGAAGTCCGCGTGGACGCCAGGGCTAAGTATTGCCAGCTGCGTGAAGCTGCCGGTGCCCAGTGGCGTGGTCTCGATCGTGTTCGTATCAACGACATATCCGATTGTCGTGTCCACCTTGTTCATCAGGGGTACGGCGGTTACTTCCACGGTGGCCGCGGCCGAGCCCACAACCAGAGAAGTATCGACTGACGTCGTACGGTTGCCGAATACCAGGATTTCAGTGTGTGTTTCCGTTTTGAAGCCCTCTTTCGTGACCGTGACTCGATACGTTCCGGCGGGAAGATCTGGGATCACGAAGGATCCGTTTGCTTTTGTGCGAGCCGAGACCTCAAGGTTGGTCGCGATATTGACCGCTTTCACGGAGGCGCCGGAG
>DATJOA010000089.1:0-6029 GCA_035507635.1 Candidatus Acidiferrales bacterium | reverse complement strand
ACAAGACTCCCGAAGGAACCTATATCCTCGATTCACGCAATCCGCACAGCCAGTTCTACAAATCAATTCACATTTCGTATCCCAACGCCCAAGACCGCGCAGCCGCACGCAAGAAAGGCGTCTCCGCCGGAGGAGACGTTTTCATTCACGGCCTTCCCAAGGGATACGGCTGGATTGGCGCGGGGCATCGCGTGCATGACTGGACAGACGGCTGTATCGCCGTCACCGACCAAGAAATGAACGAAATATGGCGTGCCGTTTCCAACGGCACGCCAATCGAAATACGCCCGTGATCTCAGGATCCCGGTGCTAGAGAATCTGAGTAAACGCGATGTTATTTCTTGTGCGTAGACTTGATGCCGAATACCCGCAACTGATTATGGCTCGCGACGAAGACCTCACCGTTCGCAACCAGCGGAACGAGGTTCGAATTGCCGCCCGTGTTCGTCCACGCGCCCGCCAGCACCCTGGCCAACTGCTGCATTGTTCCCTTGGTCACGGATTCCGGATTGAACGCATACAGGTAGATCGGGTGTCCCGATGCGCTCGTCGGTCGCGACAGCGCCCAGATGATCGGATTCGAAGTCCCATTCGACGAAATGCTTGTGAAAAATCCCGGATCCTGCACCGTGCTCACGATCCCCGGTGATTGCGACGCCTTCACGAGAGCCACCTTCGGCGACGTTTGGACTTTGTATACCAGCACATGCTGTCCGCCGCTGGCGACTACGCGGCCCAGTCCGTCCGAGGGATCGACAAAATATGATTCCCCGCACCAGCAGCCGCTAATATTGTAAGTGCCCAGCACGTTATTCCTCTGCGTCGAATATCCTCCGAGGTCATCCTCGTTCATCAGGTACATGGCGCCCACTTTACCCGCCGCGACCGCCAAATGCGGAGTTGGGCCCGGCTGGTCTGGAAGCACCAGCACTCCGCCCGAGCCGAAATCATTATCAGCTTCGTCGAGCGAAGCCTGGTTCGAGGGCGTGAATAAATCGAGAACAGTCGTCAGATCGGACGACACCTTGACGACGCTCTCCTGAATGTTGCTGACGCCGTCATACGTCGTCCCGGAAAAATCCGAATTTCCTGTGACGAACAGAATGTTCCCGTCGTCATCGGTTGTCGGAGCATATCCTGACATCCAGATGGAAGATAGAAAGAAACTGTCCGGCGATGTTGCCTGGGTGTCCAGCAACTGATTCGCTGCCAGAGGGGTCAGAGTGCCCGTCTGCCAGCCCAGAAGCCACCCGCGGGAAAAATTCGCCGCAAAGTCACAGAAGCTGCCGAAACCCGCGTAAATATTGCCGTCTGCGAGTAATAATCCGGGACGCTGCCGCTGATACGTCGCGTTGAAGTTGAATGTTGTTCCATCGAGAAGCGTGTGGGACGCCACTACAACCTGCGCCGTGACTTTGTCGGTCAGACTGCCCAGATCCAAGGCATGTATTCGGTACGTGGGGCCACTCGAGTCCTGGGTGTAAATAACTGCGTACATCGTATTGCTGCTCAGATCGATTACAGGTGTCGAATTGATCCCAACATTCGGCCCGTTGTTGCCGCAGCCGAGTGGACGGCCAACCGGCGTGCCGAAATTCGGATTGAGCAATATGGTTCCGCTCTCGGCATCGATGGCGTAAATCGTATTCGACTCCGTCGCGATGTAGACGACATCATGCTGTCCTTGATGCGAGCCTGCGGTGATATTCACGGCCGGAACGAACAGCGGCTGCCCGTCGACCTGATCGTTCAACGCCACGCTCAGCAGCAATTGAAAGGAGGAACTTCCGACGTTGCTGGGCGTAAGAAACGTTTCGTGCGAGTTCCATCCAGTGCGATTATTGTCGACGTGATAGGTTGTTACCGCTTGTCCAACAGCAACGGGAACACTGCCGATAACGAAAAAAAACGCGAAAATCGCGCAGAGATGCGCGCGCTGGAGACGAAGTGACATGGCGCTGATTCCTCTGTCTTTGAAATTTAGGGAAGGCCCTCCCCGGCTGCTTGGGGGGACACAACGCGAAGCGGGTTGAGCTTACGACATCACCCGTCAAACTGTAAATGAGAAGATAGAATCATGCAGGTTTTTGCAACATGGTGATGCCTCTGAAAGAAGAGATCGCAGCCACAATCCGCGTGCCTGAACAGAGCGGCCCCACTTTGATTCGCGGCCTCAACGTCTGGCACGCGATTTCCATAGTCGCCGGTACAATCATCGGCAGCGGCATCTTTCTCGTTCCCGCCGAAATGATGCAGGACGTCGGCTCTACGCGCCTCGTCTATCTCGCCTGGATCGTCGGCGGCCTGCTCTCTTTCTTCGGTGCACTTACCTACGCCGAACTGGGATCGGTGCGTCCCTTTGCCGGGGGAGAATACGTCTACGTCCGCGACGCCTACGGACCGCTGCCCGGCTTTCTTTATGGATGGACATGGTTCCTCATCGCCAAGCCAGCTTCGATCGCCAGCGTCACCGCCGGTCTTGTCCGCGTGCTCGGGACATTTTCGGCTCTCAGCTTTCTGCCACAAACACTGGTCGCCCTACACATCACGTCAAACCGCTTGTTGGTCATCAATTACGGCCACCTCGTCGCGATCACCGCGACCGTGTTGATTACTGCCCTGAACTATATCGGCGTACGCAAGGCCGGCGATTTCCAATTTGCCTTCACGATCCTGAAGGTCGCGATGATCATCGGTATCGCCTTCATCGCACTCACCGCGTCTTCCGGATCGTGGAGCAATTTCGCGACAACCTTCACCGGAGCCAAAGGCGGCATGGCCGGATTCATGGCCGCGCTGGTTGCCGCGCTCTGGGCTTACGACGGATGGAATGACCTCAACATGGTCAGCGAAGAAATTCAGCGGCCGGAGCGCACAATCCCAATCGCTCTGATCGCGGGCGTGGCGCTCGTCGCCGTACTCTATATCGGGATGAATGCCGGCATTCAGAGGGCGCTTCCGGCCTCGGTCATCGCGCACTCGGCAGTTCCCGCCGCTGCAGCCAGCGAGGCCGCTCTCGGCCATCTGGGAATCTCGCTGGTCTCGATCGGCATGGTCATCTCCATGCTGGCGGGACTGAATGGGACGGTCATGAGCGGCGGCCGGGTTCCCTTCGCCGTCGCTCGCGATGGATATTTATTCAAGATCTTGGGAGAAGTCCACCCGAAATTTCACACGCCCTCGGTAGCGCTTGTAATTCAGGGTGCCGTCGCAATCGTTCTTGTGATTATCGGCGGAGCCTTCCAGGAACTTTTCTCGCTCGCAATCTTTGCTGAATGGCTTTTCTATATGGTGGCCGCCAGCACAATCTTTGTATTTCGCCACCGGGAACCGAACGTCCACCGTCCCTACCGCACCGCGGGATATCCAGTTGTTCCGGCTCTTTTCATCGGAACCGCGGCAGTTCTTCTTTACTACACGTTTAAAAACAATCTCAGCGATTCGATAGGGGGACTCATCGTGATTCTGCTAGGCATCCCCGTATTCTTCGCCTTCGCGGCCCGAAAGAAGAAAATGAGGTGAAGACAACGCAGTAAACTTCCCACCGCGGAGGCACCGAGACACGGAGTGAGGCATGGACTTCCAATTTTGTCTTCCCTGACTCCGCGTCTCCGTGGTGAAAGTCCGCTCACATTCAAGCTACCGTTCTTTCCTTGAACCGCAGTCCCTTCCGGTACAGCCCGTCGCTCCCGACATCGAAGACTCGATTGAATCGTGCTCGAAAGTTTTCCTGAGCGGCGCTGGCCGCAAGTTCAATCAACTGCTCCTCAGAAAAATGCCGCCGCAATTCGGCATAAAGTTCGTCGCTCACATTCGACGGCGTTTCCGCCATTGCATCCGCCATCCTCAACAATGCAGCCTCAGACGCCGCAAAGCCGTCAACACTCCCTGCGCGGATAACCGCGATCTCCTCATCGCTCAACCCCGACATTCTGCCGCCGGCAGAATTTGCGTCGATTCAAAACGGACACCCCACCCGCGACGCCGTCCTCAACAGAATCAGGGATCGCAACCGCGCCGGAACGTTCCCCTTTTGCCCCAGCAGCCACTCGGGAACTATTTCTGTCCAGAAAACCCTTGGCACACGCGCTGTGATTTTCATCGGCGTCAGATCGCGCCCCAACATCTTGCGAATTTTTCGAAAAACGTACCGCATCAGAAACGAGGTCTGCTTCGGATCGATGCCTTCGACTCTAGCCATAAGCTTCTCCTTGATTCCGGGTGCGCGATCCCGTTAGAGCCGCAGACTCCAAAAGAGAATTAACTTCAGTCCCCAAGCCCGCTTACTACTTCCGATGACTCGTATCCGCGAACGGTCGCAACTCCTCGCACCGCCGTTCGCGTCCAAATGATGTAGTCGGTCTCCTGCGCGCCGAATTCCATCGGCCACCGCAACGATGCCAACCGCATCCAAAAAGGTGAGCGCATCAAGTAGCTCAGGCAAAAATAGGGAGTTACATCATGAATGAGCGCAGATTTTCAATCCCAGAACTCGTACTCTTTGGCGCAACCCGCGTCGCTCTCGGAATGGGCATCGGATTTCTTGTCTCCCGAGCCATGAATAACGATGAGCGCAAAGCGGCCGGAATCGCGCTGACCGTCGTCGGTGGCGCTACCACCATTCCTTTAGTCATCGGCATGGTTCGTCGCATGAAGGGTTCCGAGCCGAAGATGATGCCGTCCGCTGCGGCCTAAGCGACGATGGAAGAAGGGGAAGTTTGCCGGGAGAATTCCGCCAAGAATGTTGGTGGACCTGGTCGGGATCGAACCGACGACCTCTTCCATGCCATGGAAGCGCGCTCCCAGCTGCGCCACAGGCCCACTTGTGAGGACACTACGGTTGCAGGTCTGCAACCTTCATTATTTTCGCCGACGTGCGCCTGATAGTCAACGCACCCGGCCTGAATCGACCAGGCGAACTCACGCCAACGCAAAATTTTCCGCCCGAACCAATTTCGCCCGTTTCTTCCACAGGACTTTTCTGCCATAATTGATCGTGCACGCCACCTGCACAATTTTCCAAAAACAATTTAAAGCGAGGAAGAGATGCCAGCGAAGTACATCTTTGTGACCGGCGGAGTTGTGTCTTCACTCGGCAAGGGCCTGGCTGCGGCTTCGATCGGATGCCTGCTCGAAAGCCGCGGAATCAAAGTCAACATCATGAAGTTCGACCCCTACCTCAACGTCGATCCCGGCACCATGTCTCCCTTCCAGCACGGAGAAGTCTTCGTCACCGACGACGGCGCCGAAACCGATCTCGACCTCGGCCACTACGAGCGCTTCACCCACGCCAAACTCTCTCGCGACAATAACTGGACCACCGGCCGCCTTTACGAACAGATCATCGCCAAAGAGCGCCGCGGAGACTACCTCGGCAAAACCGTCCAGGTGATCCCGCACGTCACCAACGAAATCAAAGCCGCGATGAAAAAAGTCGCGCAAGACGTCGACGTTGCCATTGTCGAAATCGGCGGCACGGTCGGCGATATCGAATCGCTGCCCTTTATGGAAGCCATCCGCCAGATGCGCCAGGAACTCGGCCGCGACCACACCCTCTTCGTCCACGTCACGCTCGTTCCCTTCATCGCCGCCGCGCAGGAACTGAAGACCAAGCCCACTCAGCACTCGGTCAAAGAACTTCTCAGCATCGGAATCCAGCCCGACATCCTGCTTTGTCGCACGGATCGTTTCCTGGCGAAGGAAATGAAGTCAAAGATCGCGTTGTTCTGCAACGTGCCGGAAGAAGCCGTCATTACTGCGAAAGACGTCGCGTCTGTCTACGAAGTTCCGCTCGTCTTCGCGAACGAAAACGTCGACACGCTGGTCCTGAAATCCCTGCACATGGAGGCCAAGGACCGCGACCTCGCGAAGTGGGAAGACATCGTCCACCGCGTTTACAACCCGAAAGATACCGTAACGATCGGCATCGTCGGCAAATACGTCGAGTACGAGGATTCCTACAAATCTCTCAAAGAAGCACTTGTCCACGGAGCGCTAGCCCACAACCTGAAGCTTCAGCTGAACTGGAT
>DATJOA010000088.1:0-37971 GCA_035507635.1 Candidatus Acidiferrales bacterium | reverse complement strand
TCCAGCCAACTCACTTGTTGCCAGCTGGGATGGAAATCACATCCTATAATCATCATCTGCGAAGGCTCCTTTCTTCCCAGCGCCTTGATCCTCAAACCAAGACTACCGGGTCCAATCGAGCCTTCGCTCTTATCCAATCAGCTCTTGCGTTTTTTTTTGCAAGGGCGGGTACGATGCTGCCGATATCATAAGATTTTCAAGCCCAGCGAGCGTTCTGGCTACTGAAGTGACCAAGGCATTTGCGCTTGAGACTGCCCATCCAAGGGAGGATGAGTGAAATCGAGATGTTCCAACAATTAGCCGCTAAGCCTCGGTCACGTTCTTGCGTTGTTCTACTGAAGAACCGTTCTTTTTCCCCGCCACAGTGGCACGCCTTCCGCGCCTGCGGCTAGCATGCCGAGCGATGGTCCATGCTCGCTCTGGATGTTCTCCAGAAGTTGAGGCGCCAATGCTGCCTTCTCAGTATTTCCGGCGAAGATGGGCTTGTTGGGCAAGGTTTCGTATGCGTAAGCCGTAATCTCTGCCGACATGACCGGCCCATTCAGTTGTGTGCTTGTCGTCACGGTCAGTCGTATCCAGCCATAGTGAAATTCACCGTCGATTAGGAAGCGGACACCGAGATATCTGTCCTTGGGATTTCCGCCCCAGTATCCAACGAAGTTTCTGCCGCTCGGGAAGCTTGTGCTTTCTTCGATGCGGGTGAACCCGTACTTGAAATAAGCGGACTTGTCGGGACCGATTCGTGCGCCAGGCTCCAAGTTCACAGCGTACGAGCTAAAGCCCTTGACACTTACGCCGTCATTCGGGGTGACGCCACGCATGAAGAGTTGTCGGTCAGGGAAATTGTTAAAAGGTGAAGCAGGGGAACTACTGAGATTGAAGGTGAAGTCGTCATTACCGTTATTGGCAATTGAGATTCTTACGGGCCGCGGCATATCATTCGGCGCCAGTGGGATTGGTATTGTTTTCTTGGTGACCACCACCTCGCCTGCAGCAGGCTCCGCTAAAGCCAGCACACTCACTCCAGCCACGGCGGCTGCTAGCGAATACATCCCGACTTGGCGATTGAGACGGTTCGAGGACGATTTCTTGCCGGAAGGGTCGGACTGAGTAGACATGGATTCCTCCTTGCGAAATCGAATTATGCTTGGCCCGAGGGGAGATGGGATGCTTCGGTGTCAGTGAAGCGCGGCTCTGCGCGGCTATCGACTGGACTCTCGCAGAAGACGGCAATATGTAACTAACTTAGCCAATTGTCAAGTTGCAATAATCTGCGGTGGTGTCTGAAAAGTGCGAGTAGCGGGCTAAAGCGCACATTCCTCATCTGTTTAACTGCTTTCCTTTTCTACGGTGACCGTCAGTGTGTCGCGATTGAAAAGCAGCACATAACTCCTGATGTGAGTGTCTGTGAAAATATCTTCATAAATGACATTCAAATTACACCGCAGATCATGAAGCAGATGGGGTTGCCCGTAGGAGTCTTGCTTCATCAAAGTTTTTCCAATCTCAGCCCTCGTAACAGCGTCCGTAGGGACGATCAGAGGCTCAACTCGAAACGGCGTGGCTTTACCACCATCCACTACATCAGCGATGTCACCGACGAGCGTTACGTTGTGGGCAACAGTGCGCCCATAGTTCTTCAGTTCTACAATGATTTTTCCGGCAGAGATAAACGGGACAATTCCAAGAGAAGCCGCATAAGCGAGGCGAAGCGATTTTTCGGCGGTTTCAGCATTCATCCGGGCCGCATCGGCATTTTTATTCGCGGCCTCCGCGAGTTGCTCCAGTTTCGCGTCATGCTTTTCCATCCATTGTTCGTGTCCTTGCAGGACGCGCCACTGCATCACGCTAACTACTGCCAACGCGAGAGTGAAAAGTGCGAGAAGGCCATCAGTTATGTTCTTTACAGTCTCGTTCCCCTCGGGATTCTGATAGTTGTTGGTATTAATCTGAGTCTGGGAAAGCGCTTTACCCGCATCGGCAGCTTTTTGGTCTATGGCGGATTTATTTATATTGGTCTGGGAGTTTTGTTGTTTATCAGTATGCGTTTTTGGTGATTGCAGAACACCACCCAGACACACAATGATGACAAGCCAGCAGCGCATGGCCGCTAGTTTACGCTTGGTTAGTCTTAGCGTCTAAGAGTTCCGCAATCGTCCAAACATGATCGGCAATTCCGGCTTCCATTGCAGGAGTAACGCGGATCGTTCTATGCGTCCGGCAGAAATTGTAGTACGCGAAATGCAGAGAAACCGCTGCTTTCAGGTGCGATAGCTTCTTGCTAAAGCCGTTTGTTAGGCGCGTGAATCGGCGCATCGCCATCCTCATCGTAAGGTTCTGGCGTTCTACAAAGCTAGTCGAGATGTGCTCAGGATCAGGATCACCCTGCCGGACTTTGGATATAACCCCCGAGATGCGTGGTGGGGACTACCTCGCATCGGGAGAATCGAACTGGCCGAAATCACCGAACATTTTCGTAAGCTGCGCGAAGTCTACATCCGTTCCGAAAGATTCAGGAACGGCAACCGTATAGTGATTCAATCCATCCGTAGTCAATTGAACACGGTTTGCCATACGCTGATTCAAGTCCCACACAGCTTTCCCAATTGACGTAACCCAGGCCATCACGCAAGTGAGCGAAAGGTAAACGACTCTGATTCCTGGTAAATGAGGGAAATGCGATTTCTCACCACTTGCGACTTCCACTCATGAATATGAGCCTCGAAGTGGATACAACTGTCGAGTCTCTCCTTTTCCATACCCTCATGTGACATCTGACCTAGCCTTCCACAGCCACTGCGCGCGATCCTTGGCGAGGCCACGACGGTGCGCCCACCGCGCTAACAGTTCCGTTTTGGAGCTGGCGGCCTTGGGCGGAGCCCTGAAGCTCTTTGAAATCAAGATTTTGGCCCTAAGCTCTTGATTCGAGATATTTTATTTTCAATTTTCTGCTAACGCGATGATTCCAATAGACCGAGGGGGGAGGGGGTGGGGGGTATGTACCATTTAGTTAATCTCGCTTTCGCATAATCGTGAAAGCGGATCGTTCAAAAAATCGCCCCAACAAAACCCATCCAGCTGGATGAATTCCAATGGCTGAAGACTAACGACGAACGACCAACGACGAATGGCGAACGACCAACGGCGAACGACCAGCGACAAACGACCAGCGACAAACGACGAATCACCAGCCCCTAGCCTCCAGCCTCTCCTCACGATAAGCTTGCTGTTCCATCCTGCGATCCGAGTTACACGTGAGCACACGATCTGGCAGTTTGAAGAAGCGATTTTCCTGGCTGCGCCAGGTCCTGCAGATCGAGCAGGTGCTCGTGTTCGTCGGGGTTGTCGTCTATGCAGTCATGGTCTCCCTCAATCAGCGGTCGTCCCTGTTCGTAATTTTGCTGTCGTGTTTGACGGTTGGAAACTGCGTCATTCCCCTCGCATTTCTAGTTCGTCGTGCGTATGTTCCGCGCCGCTATCCCTGGAATTGGATCATCTTCATTCCCGTTCAGCTTGGCTTCGGGATGATCTGTGCGGTCGGATCGATTCTTCTGTTGCAGTTGACGAAAATCGATCCTGAACCATTCTGGGTGGTTTATGGCCGGATGGGCAATCTCACAATCATCGTGGTCATGGTCGTGGCCGGAACAATGTTCGGAATCGAACAGGTCCAGAAGAAACTCAGGGAGCGGAATGAACAGCTGGAACAGACAGTCGAAAAGGGAACTATCGCGCTGCAGCAGCAGGAGGAAGAACTCAAGCGCGCGCGAGAAATCCAGCAGATGCTGCTGCCCAGCAAGTTGCCGCAGCTCGCGGGCGCGCAGATCGCCGGAGCGTGGCAACCCGCGCGCGAAGTTGGCGGTGATTACTTCGACGTCATTCTGTTGGACGACAAGCGCGTTGGAATCTGCATGGGAGACGTCGCCGGCAAAGGAATCACCGCAGCCTTGCTGATGGCGAACTTGCAGGCCTCGGTGCGCGCCTTCGCGACTGCGGACGCGACTCCGCGCGAAGTTTGCACCAAGCTCAACAGGTTCCTCTGCGCGAATATCGCTCCCGGGAAATTCGTGACCTTCTTCTATGCCGTTTTTGATGCCGAGAATCGAACGCTGGTCTACGAAAACGCCGGACATAATCCGGGTTTGCTGGTGCGTGCAAACGGCGTCGTGGAATCGCTGAGGGGAGATGGAGCTGTCTTAGGTGTAATCGTAGATTGGCAATATCAGGACTTCTCGGTGCAGCTCCAACCCGGAGACAAGCTCTTGCTCTCCACCGACGGCATTACAGAAGCCGAGAACGCTCAACTGGAAGAGTTCGGAGATCAGCGGCTGCTCGAAGCCGCGAAAGGCGACGCTGCGACCGCGCTCGATACACAACGCACGATCATGCAGCGAGTCAGCGCATTCTGCGGCGGCAACTTCCGCGACGACGCCACTCTACTCGTGCTGAAGGTCGTGTGAAGGGAATCCGGAAGAAATTGGCGCAGACCCGAACATCCAGCAAAACACCAACTAATTTGAGGATTGCGGAGTGGCAGCCCGCTCCAGGGGTAGAACGACGGCGAAGGTCGTTCCTTTGCCGGCCGTGCTGGTGACATCGATGCGGCCCTGATGATTTTCCACGATGCGGCGCGCCAGTGAGAGGCCCAGTCCCGTGCCGTCGCCTTTGGTTGTGAAGAAGGGGCGGAAAATGTTGGGAAGGTTCTCCGGCGGAATGCCGCGGCCATCGTCGGTAACTTCCACCACCGCGTTCGCGCCTTGCTTCTCGACGGTGACGGCAACCCTTCCATTCTTGTCGATCGCCTGCAGTGCGTTCAGAAGCAGATTGAGCAGCACCTGGTGGATCTGATCGCTGTCGTGTTCGACTTCAGGCAGCGCGGGATCTTTGTGCAACGTGATCTCCACTGATTTTGCGAGCGCCTGCTGCCGCCCCAGCATCACGGCATGTTCGACCGTGGTGTTGAGATCGCTTTTACGGACTTTGGGAGGATGCGGCCGCGCTGTCTGCAGCAGGTCGGTAACGATGTGATTGATACGCCCGATCTCCAGGCGAACGTCTTTCACGACAGCGCGCGCGGGACTGGTCCCGGGAAGATCGCGCCCGATGATCTCGATTACACCGGCGATTCCCGCTAACGGATTACGAATCTCGTGAGCCAGGCCGGTGGCCATCTCGCCGAGAGTGGCCAGATGCTCGGCGCGAGACATCTGCGTGCGGTGCAGGCGCTCGATCTCATCGCGGCTCTCGCGAAGCTGCCGGACCATCTGGTTGAAGTTGCGTCCGAGATCGCCGATTTCGTCATTGCGGTTGGCAAAACTCACGGAGACGTTGAGATCGCCGCCGCCGAGCTGCGCGATCTTCTGCTGCAATTCGACCATCGGCCGTTGAACCGTATAGGTGAGTACGACGAGCAAGGCTCCGCAGATCGCGACCGCGCCGGTTCCGGCAACGAGCAACACGAGATGCCGCTCGGGATCGCGCCAGGAGAGCGTCGCGAGAAGAAACAGGAACATGCCACCGAGAAGGACCAGTGCTATGGGCAGCAGAGCTTTGATCTCCCAGTTGATGCGCAGCCATGGTAGTTCGGGATCCTGCGTCCGGTTAGCCGCAGCCTCTTCCGGCATCGCGGACGCCGCGGCTGCGTCGGCCGCGTAAGCCGTGCTGAACGAACTGGTCCGCGATACTGCAGCTGCGTTGCTCTCGTCCGAGTCTGGAAACTGCGCCGGGTTCGTCATAGGTTGTGAAATCGTCTCAGGCATACGCATGGAGTCCCGGCAACAAGTAGGTGACTCCAAAGAAGGTGAACATTACAACGGCGAATCCGAGAATTGCGAAGTAAGCGGCGCGGCGTCCACGCCATCCCCGGGTAATGCGCATGTGCAGATATCCTGCGTAGACCAGCCACGTAATCGCCGCCCACGTCTCTTTGGGATCCCAATTCCAGTAGGAGCCCCAGGCCCGGTTGGCCCAGTAGGCGCCGGCCGCGATCATCAGGGTGAGCAGGGGGAAGGCGATGCAAATCGTTTTGTACGTGATGCGGTCGAGCGCGTCGGCATCCGGCAACAGTCGCTCGAGATCGTTTCTGCGCCAGAGAAGCAGCAGGTAAAGAAGATTCGCGAAGATGCCGCCAACCAGCGCTGCAAGAATGAACGGACTCGCGGCCAGGGTTGTGGCGTAAAGGCCCTCGGCATCGAGCGAAGGATATTTTCCGTCGCGCGCGCGAAGGATAAAGAAGACCAGGGCGAGCGACTGCAAGAGAATGCTGACGAAAACGGCGCGATTGGCCGTGGCCAGAAGCCCTTCATCCTTTTTGAGCTGCGAGACGATGTAGAGCGCCAACGGGGCAACGACTGCGGCGAAGACAAGCAACATCAGCCAGCCGAGATCAGGAATGGTGACGAACAGCCGCACGCCGCGCGAGATGAAGACTTCCGTCTTGTTCTCGGTATCCCATGCGATCACGTTGAGTCCGCCCCAGCGTTCAAAGCGGGTCAGAATCGCGGCATAGATTCCGACGGTGAAGATGCTCGTCGCTGCCAGGAATGTTTCCGTCTTCATCTTGTCCTGAATCAGGAACATCATGGCGAGCGCGAAGCTGAGAGCGCATGCTGCATAGGCCAGCATGGCCAAGGTGACATGGACGTGCAGCCATGTCGATTGCAAGGCCGGGACCAGCGGACGAACTTCGCTAGGCAAAAGCTCCATCAGAACCACGCCGACGATTGCCACCGGCATGGTGACGGTGCCGATGACTTTCACTCCGTAGCGCTTCTCGGCGATGAGGGTGAGAGCGGCGAGAGTCCAGACGAAACTCAACAACATTTCGTAGATGCTGGCAAACGGAGGATGGCCGGCCTCATACCAGCGATGTGCGACAGCGCCAGTATTGGCGATGAGGCCGGCCCATGTTGCGAGGGAAGCAAATTTCACATAAGCATCGGTTCCGGTGATGCCAAAACCGAGATACAACGCTCCCGCGCCCGCGTAGAAAACCAGTGCGGCATACAGAAGGTTGGCCTCGCTCAGAATGTTGCCGGTTTTTACGACATTCAGAAAAGCAATGAACAGCAGAAAGGCGATGCTGAGGCCGACCATGACGACCAGAGTGGTTCCAGTCGCGGGATGCTGTTCTGCAGTTGCTCGCGCCATACTCGATTGTTCCTTTCCTGTCCGGACTCACCTTCCGGCAATTGTCGCGGCGGGCTTTTCAGCGACGGCCGCGTTCGGTTTCAACTCTTTCTGAATTTCTTCCACCAGTTTCTTGAATGTGTGCTCGAAGGCGTCGCGGTTGCGGTTCGCGGTACCACCCACCCAGAGGATCAGCTTGCCCGAGGCGTCGCGCGCCGGGACCGCCCACAGTCGCACGTGTACGACGTAGAAGACGAACGTCAAGCCCACGGCCATCAGGATCACGCCGGCCCAAACTCCCCACTGGCCCGGTTCGTGCGAGACCTGCAATCCGGTGAACAGTCCGGTTTTCAGATCTTTGGGATCGAATGTGTAGGGGGAGGACGCATTCTCGGCGATGCCCGGAATCTCCGGCAGCCAGACGTTGATGGGCGCCTTGGCCTTCTTCGAAGTCACGATCATATGCACGGCAGGATTCTCGATGTCGTTGCTGCGCGTGTAGACATGGCCGTCCTCGACGACGTAGTCGGGAATGAAATCGACCAACTGGACGCTGGTATCCGCATCCAAATCGACAGTTTGATTCATCGCCAGAGAGATTTCCCGGCTCTTGCCAGCGCCGTTCACAGGAGTGGCATCGAGAATCAGCGCATCAAGCTTGCCAGTGCGTCCGTAGCTGGCCTGGTAGAAACGAATACCGTGATAGACCAGGGGATCGTTGACAGCGATTTCTTTGCGGAGAACTTCACGTCCGTTGTCGACAATCGCGAGCTTCGACCACCACCGCTTGGGCGTGCCGTCTTTGTAGGTCTCCTCCCCGGTGCCGTCGCAGCGAATGGAGAACGGCAGCCGGCGCGCAGGTCCGGTTCGCAGTTCGATCTGGTTGCTCGATGTGCCGGGATTGAGCGTCACGAATCCGCGCCATCCATAAAGTGAGTCGACGATCCAGCCAAAAAAGATCAAGAGCAGGCTGGCGTGCACGATGTAGACGGCCATCTCGGAAATGCGGTGCTTCTCGGAGAATAAGGAGAAGCTGTTGGTGCGAACGATGTGCTCGGCCTTATAGCCCATGCGATGGAGCGCCCGCTCTGCCGCGCCGAGAGCCTCTTCCTCGTTCTTGATGGGAAGTTGCGCTTGGGTCGGGAGAACTCTGCGAAATCCATCATCAGGACTCTTATAAGGACGCGCGAAGAATCGCCACGCGTTGGGAAAGCGCTCGACCGAAGCGGCAACGATGCTGAAACATACCAGGATGACGAGAGCCAAAAACCATCGCGCGTGGAAGACATCGGTCAGAGCAACGGCGTCAAGGAATCGCAGCATGGCGGGAGAATAGGCACGCTGCATGTCCTCAGGGTCGGTCATCGGGCGCTGCAGGATCACGGTCCCGGCGGCCGAAAAAATGACGACGAGAATAATCAGGATGACACCGGTCTTGATGGAGCTGAGCGTCTGCCAGACTTTCCGCGACGCCGATTGAAGTGACAGGGCCATATCGTCCTCTTTCCTCACAGGCAGGAATGCACGTTCCGCGCCAACCGAGGCTGGTGCTCACAACGTCTTTTAATTCAATTCGTTAGAGCCTCAGGGCAATTCTCGAGCGCAATTCTGATTGAGCCATAACACTCATCTATTAAGGGATGAACTGGGATTTCACCCACTCGGAAGTGCGTGATTCCAATCACAAATCGAACATTGGGACATGCGTTATTTCACCAGTGCCACTGCGGGAGAAAGCCCAAATTGGAGTGACGAAAGTTCTGTGGAAAATCGCAACACTACTGTAGGGAGATCCGAAGTGGCTGTGTTGCAACTACTTACAGCTAGGATGGGGTGTTGGCTGTTTTTTCTTGAATTAGGAGAGGGTCGTGCAAAAGCGATGGTGGCATGGTCCCAGATGTCACAAATCGTGCGGCCCGGGTAAGGCAAGCCCTCCCCAGGTTCCTTTCAGTCCTTGCTTATGTGCTGACGATCACGGTCCTGCCAGCCGTTGCCAAGACTCACCCTGTTCCACTTGATAAGAATGTTGATTCGGCGAAGTGCCTCGAGTGTCACGAAGACAAAGCCAAAGGGAAGGCGGTTCATTCGGCGATCGCAACCGGATGCCTGAGCTGCCATGAAGTGCGGGTCACGAAAGATGTAACCCGGGTGAAGCTGAACACCGCCGTTCCCTACAAGCTCTGCCTGACGTGCCATCAAGACAAAGACGCGACCCAGATTCAAGGTCATGTGCATGAGCCGGCCGTACGGAACTGCCTGACCTGTCATGATCCCCACACCTCTGACAATAAGTATCAGCTGCTGAAGCCCACGTCGGGAGAGAAGAAAGATAATCTTTGCCTCACTTGCCACAACCAGGGCGTGGATGTTCCGGAAAAAGGCAGCCGGCACGCGGCGCTCGACATGGGCTGCGAGACCTGCCATGTGACGCACAAGACGGGCCCCGAGCCGACACTGGAGAACCGGTTCCATCTGACGAAAGCGGCTCCGGCGCTGTGCGTCGACTGTCACGACCCGAAAGACGCCGATCTGCAGAAGGCTCATCAGGGACAGCCGTTCGGGACGGCGAATTGCCTGCAATGCCACGATCCGCATCAGTCGGCCGCTCCCAAGCTGATGGCGAAGTTCCTCCATCCGCCGTTTGCGGACAAGACGTGCGAAATCTGCCACGCCCCGGCGAAAGACGGGAAGGTCGTGCTGACGCAAGCGACGGCAAAAGATCTCTGCGTGACCTGCCACGACGAGCAGGCAAAGAAGATCGACAACGCGAAAGTGCCGCATCCGGGAGCGCAGGCGAGCGATTGCCTTGACTGCCACAATCCGCATGCGAGCGCGCAACCGTATCTGCCGAAGACGGACGCGGTCAACATCTGCCTCGGCTGCCACACCGATATCGCGGACCTGCATAAGAAAGCGGATCTGCATCAGCCCGCATTCGAGCAAGGCTGCTCAACCTGCCACGAAGGGCATGGCAGCGATAACGAGCATCTGCTGCGGACGGCGTCGGTCAACAAGTTGTGCCTGGAGTGCCATGGTCCCGACTCGAAGCCGCAGAAGCTGGAAGCGCAACACGAAGTGACGATTTTCGGCGGAAAAGTGATTCTGCCGGAAGACTACTTCGCCAAGGTTCCGGTTCTGCCGCTGAAGTACAACGTGGGACACCCGGTGGATGGGCACCCGGTTTCGGATGTGGTCGATCCAACGGATGTCACAAAAGTGAAGACCAAGATCGATTGCCTGACTTGCCATCAGCCGCATGCTTCGGCACAACCAGGCCTGCTGGTGAAAGATCAGGCGAACAACGCTTTGTTCTGTGCCGGGTGCCACAAGAACTTGCAGAAGTAGCTAGAGGATTGGCGATGAGCGGCAGCGGAGATACGAGGAGCGAAACGATGAGAAGAATCGAAGACACGCTTCTGCATGGAACGGGCTGGCTGCTGCTGATTGTGATGGCCGTGGCGCTGGCGTCGCCGTCGTTTGCCTCCGACAAAAAGAAGAAGAACGAGCCAGAGAAACCGGTTTCGGTGTTCGACAAGATCGATATCTCGAAGATCGTATGGCCCCAGCCCCCGAATATCGCACGCATTCGTTATTTGGGTTTCTTCGCGGGTGAGAAGCTTCCTGATTTCGGCGCGGTCGCTGCAAAGCAGAAAAGCAGCTGGATGGACCGCCTTGCCGGCGCACCGACGGACAAAGGCGCCGACGTCCTGAAGAATCACTACTTCATGGGCGAGCCGCACGGGTTGGCGGTCGATTCCACGGGCAAAGTCTACGTGGCGGATTCGAAGGTAGGCGGGATCTTCATCATCGATCCGGAAACGCACGACACGCAGATGATTCAGAACGGGAGAGACGCGAGTTTCTCGCTGATCGTCGGGCTCGCGATCGATGACACGGACCGGTTGTTCGTCTCGGACGCGACCGCGCACCGGATCCTGGTGTTCAGTCCCAAACACAAGATGGAAGCCGTCATCAAGGAAGGTTTGGTGACTCCTGCAGGAATGGCGATCGATCGGGAGAACCGCTTCCTCTATGTGGCGGATATTGATCTGGATCAGGTGCTCGTCTACGACGCGGACTCATTCCAGCTACTCAGGAAGATCGGCACCACTGGAAAGAATCACACCCTGCAAACGCCCGGAGATTTCTCAAAGCCGACCGGAGTGGCCGTCGATCAGGATGGAAATCTTTATGTTGCCGACACATTGAATGCGCGGATTGAGGAATTCGACGCTGACGGCGCTTTCATCCGGACTTTTGGCAAGCGCGGCGACGGGCCGGGATATTTCGCGATGCCGAAGGGCGTCGCGGTCGATTGCGACGGGCACATCTGGGTCGCCGATTCACTGCAGAACCGGGTGCAGGTGTATTCACAGCAGGGAGACCTGCTGATCTACATGGGCTACACGCAGGGAATCATGCCGGGAATGTTCTCCGGGCTGCAGTACATCACCATCGACAAGAACAATCGCGTATTCACGTCAGAAGTTTTTCCGGGACGAGTGCAGATGTTCCGCTACGTGACGCAGGCGGAAGCGCGCCAGGAATACGACCGGCGCGAGGCGGAGAAGAAGAACAAATCGGCCGGCACGAAGCCGGCTTCGTCAAGCGAGAAGAGCGCACCGGCGCCGCAGGCGAAGTCGGATGAGAAGTCGGAGCCGGCAAAGGAATCCGCGGCGAAGTAAGCCGCGAGCGAGTTTGGCCGCCACTTCGGGGCCGAAACGGAAACGGGAAGTGATCCGGGACCGAGCAGTCATTTAACAGGAGGTATTACATGAGGAAAGTACTCTTAGCAGTATTGCTCGTGGTCATGGTTGGCGCCATGGCGGCAGCGCAAGTAACGGCAGGCGCGCCCACGACTACGGGTGCTCCCGGCAGCGTCGCTCCTCTGGTCGACGTTCTCGGTGCGCACAACAACTACGGCCGCGGCTGCGCTGGCTGCCATGCCCCGCACAGTGGTGCTCGCGGATCAGGCGGCAACGGCGTCAACGGCACAGTGACAGATGCCTACACCGGCGAGAACGCTTTGTTCGCGCAGGATATGGGACCTCTCTGGAACCAGACTCTGGACTTCAGCGATGTCACCAACACGGGCAGCCGCAAGAATTACCTGTTGGTCACCGCGGCCAGCGGGAATTACTCGGCGATGACGGCGCAGCAGTACGCCGACACCCGCGGCATCATTATGTGCCTGGCTTGCCACGATGGATCGCTGGCCAAAGGCGCCATGATGCAGAACTGGTCGTATGAACAACAGATCGGTGCCCTGCCGAGCAGCTACGGCACAGGCAAGATTCCGACCCTGTTGGGCAACGACGGCACGGGCAGCGAAATCTACAACAACGACCACCCGGTGGGCGAGAGCGCCACGATCAGCGCGGTTCTGGGCAGCTATTATGGCAGCGGAACCAACGGCGTTACGTACACCATTAGCGGCGGAGCGATCACGGGAATTACGGTCGCCGGCAGCTATCAATCGTTCGTGAATTCCTACGGCGCACCGGCGCTCTTCAAGGGCGCCTATTCGTATCCGACGCCGGTCAACACCTCGAACGTGCCTTACCTTGTTTGCACCACCTGCCACGACCAGCACGTGATGAACGTGTATGCGGCCTCGACGAACAGCCCGATCGCCGGCAGCGCCACTGGAACGTACACGAAGTACTTCTTCGTGAACGGACCGTACAACGTCAACAATGTCAGCGTCCCGCCGACGCAAGCTGCATCGACGACCCAGTTCTGCCGCCAGTGCCATTTTGGCGAGTCGAACGAGGCCAACGGTGGCTCGCTGCCGACGGCGTTCTAATCACGCCATCATTCCGGGGGAGAGACAAACTCTCTCCCCCGATTTGAGAAACCTGCGAGGTGGAAAGATGAAATACCAGATCACGATCGCGGCCGTGCTCCTGGCGGGAATCAGCGCCAACGCACAGCTGGTCAGTTCCCATAGCGGAGCCGCACCGGCAGCAGCCACGACTGTAGCGTCGGCAAAGGCGGCGCAGGCAGCTTCCACGGTTACGCTGCAAGCGACCGGCAAGCCCGTAGTGCGGATCAACGACGCAGTGCTGACGGATCGTGATTTGCTGCGCGAGATGTTCGCGCTGTTTCCTTATGCGCGTTTGCACAATGGATTTCCAAAGAAGCAGGAAGCGGAGATTCGGCAGGGCGCGATGCAGATGATCATTTTCGAAGAGCTTGTCTACCAGGAAGCGCAGCGGCGGAAGATGACGATTCCCGCGGCTAGCCTGCAGCAGGACGTGAGGAAATTCAAGAGCCAGTTCAGCAGCCAGGAAGAATTTAACGCCTATCTCAAGGCCGAGATGGATGGATCAGAGGCCAAGCTGCGCCAGCAGATCAAGCGCTCGCTTCTGATCGAGGCATTGCTGAAAGCGGAAGTCGAAAACAAGTCGGTGGTCACGCCAACCGAGGCGAGGCTCTACTACGAAAAGAATCCAAAAGAATTCGAGCACGGAGAGGTGTTCTCGTTCCAGTCGATCTCGGTGCTCCCTCCGGCCAACGCCAGCGCTGACACACTGAAAGATACGCGCAGGAAAGCGGAAGACTATCTGAAGCAGGCGAAGGCGACGAAGAACTACGAACAGTTTGGGCTGCTGGCAGAAAAAGTCTCGGAAGACGACTACCGCGTGAATATGGGAGATCACAAGGCAGCGAAGCGGGCCGATCTTCCGGCCGAAGTGATCCAGGCTCTTCTGGCGCTGAAAACGGGAGAAGTAAGTGGACTGATTCAGCTGGGCAACGCTTTCACCATTGTTCGCCCGAACGGGCATATCCCGGTGGGGAGAACCAAATTCACTGAAGTCAAGCCGAACCTAATGAAGAAGCTTCAACAGCAGAAGACCGAGCAGTTGCGAGTAGCGCTCGACAAGCGCTTGCACCAAAACGCGAAGATTCAGGAACTCTGAGGTGCAGGTTGGAGCACGCACCCATAGACCGGAATAGGTTGGCCCGAGAAAGTCGTGAGATTCGAGAGACGTTTGCTGGCGTTTGGCAATGAGAAGTCATACATACAATTCGTGTCTGTGGACGGGATTGGCCCTGCTCCTGGTGACTGTGCCCGCGACGGCGCAAATGAAGGTGGGCGACGACGTGAGCATGACCCTGAACGGTACGGTCGGAGTCGGCTACAACGGTGATTTCGGGAACACGCAGCTTTCGGATCACAGCTCAGCCGTAAATGGGGATCTCAATCTAAACGGTTTTTACTACAATCCGAATTTTCTTAACTTCTATATTCGACCCATCTACAACCGGTCCCAGGAAAACTCCGGCAGTCAGTCGCTGACGGACAGCACGAATGTGAGCGCAGGGGCCGGAATCTTCAGCGGCAGCCATTTTCCGGGGTCCGTTTCTTACGGGAAGACCATCGACAGCACGGGAACATTCGGTCTGCCCGATGTGCAGGGATTCACGACCCGCGGGAACTCCACACAATTCGGCATTGGATGGGCGGAACTGATGCCGGGCCTGCCGCCGCTCACGGCCCAGTATTCGCAGACGACCTCTTCCGCCACCATATTCGGATCCGATGACGATGAGCACGCAGATTCCAAAAACTTCAATTTAACGAGCAACTACATGTTGCGGGGCTGGCTGATGTCGGCCCGCTTCAACGACGTGTATACAAAGGCCCAGCTGCCATCATTCCTGACCGCAGGCGAGTACAACACCGGCGACGAGAATTCGAAGACCTTCTTTTACAATACGACCCACAAGTTGCCGTTGCGGGGCTCGGTCGCCCTGAATTATGCCTACGGGAATTTTCACGGGGACGGAAACGGAACGGATTCAACCGGTTCCAACAGCGCGATCACCGGTAATGTGAGCTTCATTCCGTGGACGCGGCTTACCACCAACGTAGGAGTCCAGTACGATTCCAGCCTCTCGGGAATGGTGGAACAACAACTCGTGGCGGCGGGCAGCGTCGCGCCGCAAGTCAACTTCGGCTCGAACAGCCATGTCGTGTCGATCTACAATTTCGATACCTTGCAGATCGTACGAAACGTGAGCGCCACGTTTAACGTAAATCATACCGACGAAACGGCATACGGCAGGAGTCTGTCGGTGAATCACTTCAGCGGAATCGTGAACTTTCATTTCGAAAAGCCGCTGTGGGGCGCATTTACGTTTTACGCGGGCGTGAATGACCAGTCGACGGATGCGGGCCACCAGGGAACTGGACTTGTTGCCGGCGCGAATTTCGACAAGAGGCTTGGCGGAGTCGAGTGGGGCGCAGCCTTCAGTTATGCGCAGGATGTACAAACGGTGCTGGCGACCGAGGTCACGTCGAACTATTCTTATCTCGCCAACGCGCGAAAAAAGATGAGCCGCCATTGGATGTGGAACAGCAACTTCCACGGATTCCATACGGGAATCAGCGAACTGACCGGGACGAGCAGTCATTCGGAAGGCTTTGGAACGAACCTGACGTATCGAAGCTATGCCTTCGGGGGAACCTACAATGAATCGTACGGAACAGCGCTGCTGACTGCGAACGGGCTGGTTCCGACCCCGACTCCGGTTACTCCCGTGTTGGGCGGAGACCAGTACCTGCTCGTGAATGGCGAGTCTTATTCGGTTAACTTCACGGCGAATCCCATTCACCGCTGGAGCATCAGCAGCAGCTACAGCCGGGCGTTGAGCGATAGCAAGACGCCGACGCTGTACACATCGGCTTCATCGAAGGTATTCACGGCATTTACGCAAATTCAGTTTCGTAAGGTGTCGGCTGGGGGCGGCTACACCTACTTAATGCAGGGAATTGGGGTGACGGCGGGATCACCGCCGATTAACTATTCGTCGTTTTACGTGGGGATTCAACGATGGTTCCATCCGTTCTAAGACGGAGACTGAAAACGGCTGCGGCTGGCCTTGGCACGGTCTTGATGATCGGGTTGTGGCTTGCAATGCCGGCAAGCGCCGCCAAGGTGAAGATCGAGAAGAACGCTCCGCCACCGCCTCCGGATCTTTTGCTGCCGGAAGGCCGCAAATTGGTTTTCACGCGCGTATTCGAGACGGATCGCGATGTCGATCCCAAGCGCGGGTTCTTCACCAAGGTGTTCGAAACCGTGGTGGGAGCGCCGGACCGGCATCGAGCGATTCGTCCCTATAGCATCGCGGTAGATTCCCACGGGCGAGTGATGGTAACCGATCCGGGAGCGATGGGCGTTCACCTCTTCGACTTTCCGGATCACAAATACAAGTTCATCACCCGCCGCGATAAAGATGAGAACTCTCTGATTTCGCCGCAGTGTGTGGCCGTCGATGCCGATGACAATTTTTACGTGACCGATTCCGAAACCGGGCGTGTTTTCGTGTATGAACCGGGCGGCAAGTTCAAGCGCTACATCGGGGCATTGAAAGGCGGCGAGGGATACTTCAAGCGTCCAACAGGAATCGCGGTCGATTCGGCGGCGCAGCGTATCTATGTGAGCGATACGTTGCGCGATAAGGTATTCGTCCTCGATATGAAGGGCGAGGTTCTGAAGAGCATCGGGAAAAAGGGAACACAGCCGGGAGAATTCAACTTTCCGACAGAGATCATCGTTCATGGGCAGGACCTCGCCGTCGTGGATGCGATGAATTTCCGCGTGCAGGTCTTCGACCGCGACGGAAAGTTTAGGTACTCGGTGGGAAGTCTGGGCGACCAACTGGGAAGCTTCTTCCGTCCGAAGGGAATCGGGTTCGATAGCGAAGATCATCTGTATGTCGTGGATGCAGCCTGGGATCGCGTTCAAGTTTTCGATCAGCAGGGCGATCTTCTTTATTACTTCGGAATGAGAGGACGCGCGCCCGGCACATTCAGTTTGCCGGCTGGATTATTCATCGATCACAACGACATGGTCTACGTGGTCGATTCCTACAACAGCCGCGTGCAAGTGTTCCATTATTTTGCGAAGCATGAAGGAAGCGGGGGGCAGTAGGATGAAGCGGTGGTGGCTGATTGCGGCTCTGCTGGTCCTGGCCGGCAGTATGCAAGCGCAATTTACTGGCGATGTGCTGGGAGCGCATGATCTTTCTCCTGGCGGCCAGTCGCCGATCAAGGGGGGCGCCTTGCCTCCCTGCCAGTACTGCCACGCTCCTCACTCGGGAATCGGCAAGGGGCCGCTCTGGGCGCAGACCTATTCCTCCCAAACGTACAACCTCTACAGCAGCACGACGACCACAAATCAGACGATGGTGCAGCCTCCGATCGCTGCGCCCAGCAGTCTGTGCTTGAGTTGCCACGACGGCACGGTCGCTCCGGGGCAGACTCTGCCGTATGGGCAGATCCAGATGACCGGGAAGATGAATTCGCAGGATGTCTTTGGGGTGGCCCTGCAGAATTCACATCCCTTCAGCTTTCTCCAGATCAAGGATTCGGCGGACCTGGTGGCCAGCATCGTGGCGAGTGGGCAGACCGCCGATCCGCAGCAGAAAGTGGTTCTCATCAACGGCAACGTCGAATGCGAGAGCTGCCACAATCCTCACGTGGAAAATGGCGACACGGTGTCACTGAATTTCCTGGTACGTGACAGTTCTGGAGGCGCGATGTGCCTGGCGTGCCACGGGACGACGGCGCGCACGGTAAACAACGAGTCGAATCCGCTGGTTCCGTGGCCGACAAGCATTCATGCGACTGCATCCAACCTGACGCTGTCTACGGCTTATGTGGGGCCGTACACCACGGTGGGCGCCAATGCCTGCACGAGCTGTCACACTGAGCACAATGCGACCGGTCCAGCGCGGCTGCTGCGCGGCGCCACCCCGGCGATCTCGACGATGGATGCATCCACGCAGAATTGCATTTCATGTCACAACGGCAATAACAATGTGAGCCCGGCGCTGCCCAACGTATACGCGGAATTCTCGAAGACGTCGTACCATCCTTATCCTGCCGGAACGAATACGCACGACACAGCTGAAGCGGTGCTGCTGAACAACAATCGCCACGCGACTTGCGTGGATTGCCACAATCCGCACGGGTCGCAGGCCGTGGGAAGCAATTTCCCGAATCCGCCGCAGATTCGAGTTTCCCAGGCGAACGTCAATGGAATCTCGGCGACCGACGGAATCAGTACGATTTTTCCAGCGCAGAATCAGTACGAGAGCTGCCTGCGCTGCCACGGGACAAGCTCGGGCAAGCCGACGTCGTCCGCCTTCGGATATCTCCCGCTGTGGTACGTGTCCAATATTGCGGATCCGATGAACATGATTCCTCAGTTCGCGACGACGGCGACCTCGAGCCATCCGGTGACGCATCCGAGTGCGTCGCCCTATCCTCAGCCAAGTCTGCTGACGAGAATGTTGCAGCTCGACGGAGTTACGCAGGGGCGGACGATGGGGACACAGATTTTCTGCTCCGATTGCCACAACAGCGACGACAACCGCGAGTTTGGTGGAACGGGACCGAACGGCCCGCACGGATCGATTTACCCGCATCTGTTCGAGCGGCGCTATGAGATGAGCCAGGTGGCTCCGGGAATTTTTCCCGCAGGCGGGCCGGGCAGCCCGATTCTGTCGTCGACATTGTTTCCCGGAGCTCAAACCAGCGCCGGAGGCGGAGCGCCAGGGCCGTGGGCGTTATGCGGAAAATGCCACGACTTGTCGAACGTATTCTCGAATGCCACCTTCCTCTATCACTCAAATCACGTGAGCACGGTTGGAATCTCGTGTTCCGTATGCCATACGGGGCACGGAATGGGCGCGACTTCGGCGACGGTTTCGGGCGAACGCCTCGTGAATTTCGATACCAACGTCGTTGCGCCTAACGTCCTCAATTCGAGCGGCGCAATGGGAATCGCCTATAACCGGGCCACGAACACCTGCACGCTTACGTGCCACATGTACAGCCACAATTACGATGGCACAGTGACACCGCTGACGGGGGCGTCGAATCAGTTCAAGCCCAAGCCGATCGCCAACCCCATACACCGTTAACTATTCCCGGGTGCGCAAAGCGACGTCGCTGTCGGCGCCGCGATGTGGGGAGTTCAGCTCATCGGTGATGTGTTTTTGTACGAGGTCCCATTCCGAGCGGAGGACCATTTCTTTGATCGCGAATTTGGTCTCGTGGCGAGCGTCATCCAGGCGCATGGCCAGCTCGTTTTTGTGGAAGCGAAAGTCCACGACATCTGCCAACGGGACTAGCTGGTCTGAGGAAGAGCCGACGATGATGAAGACGACTTTGTCGGAGACAAGAGTGTATTCGGGGCAGACTTCGGGCTCAGTCTGCATCGGCTGGCCTCCAAAGGCGACCATAAATCCGTGACGGACGGGCAGGCAATCTCCCATACGCATGCGGATCACCGTGCCCTGTTGATAGATTCCCGCTGAGGCGAAAGGAACACTGCAAATAGCAAGCGCCAGCAACAAGATGTGTTTCATAATTTTGTTGTCAGTCCTTCTCTCCATAGAAATATCCTCTCCGGCAATGGAAGCGCAGGTTCAGGTTGTGTTTGGGGAGAATGCGAAGCGAGTGAAATCCAGCGCGGTGGCTGGGAAGTTGATAGGAAACGATGTAAGAGGCGCGCAGGTCCTGCAAAATGGATTGGAGAATCGGCACCGAGCCGTTGTTGATTGAAAAAGCTCGCCCGCCTGTAGCACGGGCGAGCTGTTCAAGAACCGCGTCACCCGAAGAGTTCTCGGAGCGGTTGATGTTGATTGCGTAAAGGAGGGCACCACTGGCGACTACCGAGTCGAGCGCGTCGCGTGGAGCAGTCTTGCTGACCGTATCGTCGCCGTCGGAATACAGCAGAAGCAGCCGGCGAGCTTCGGGCGCCTGTCGTCGCGAGATCAGGGCAGCTGTGTATTCGAGAGCGTCATAGAGCGGCGTAGCTCCGGAGGGCTCTGAAGCGAGAAGTTTTTCCTGGGCCGCCGTGGTGCGGCAATCTCCGGAACACAGCACGTCGGGCGCCAGGCCCGCGAAGCGGATAACCGTGATGTGCGCATCGGCAAGCTCGGCGCTCGAAACCAGCGAAGCGGCATCACGCATCGTCTGCTGAAAGCGGGATTTCATCGAGCCGCTGGCGTCGAGCAGAATCACGACATCCAATGAAGTCTCGTTCGATCGTGCGAGGCTGCGGAAATTGCGGATGACTTCGTCGTTGTCCACGACCGCGAAGTCGTCCTTCCCAATTTCACTGACCGGATGATTGTTCTCGTCGGTCGCGAAAAATGAAACACGAACCTCGGAAGCGCACGTGTAAAAGGTGGAGGGCGGGGAATCGTTCGTGTTGTCGGAGGCGCAAACGAGCGGAAAAACCGTAAGCAGAACCGCCAACGACCAGCCTTGCCGATGAGACAGCAGTGCCATTACTGGGCACTTCGACATGCCGGCCGAGGACTCCAGTGCGCAAAGGTATCCCGCAATTACGAACGTCATATTGACGGCTTCGCAAATTGGGAAGCGCTTATCGAATCTTGCTGGTGGGCTTTTTCTCGCAGGCAGGCGTGGGTTTTGGCCCGCGAGCGACTCCTCTCACAATCGGAGGGTAGGCATAAGTCGTGTGGACACAACTGCTTGCGGGAACCTGTTTGTCTGGTACGCGAAATGCTCCCATGCTCTTGAATGAGCGAATACCGCGAGTTTCCGAATTCCAGTGCTGGCTGGCGACCCTGGCAGGCGTACGTCATGGCCGTGATCTGTCTGCTGATCGGCGTTCTCGTGGGCTATCTGGTCCGCGGATCGGCACCGGTGGCCCCTGCCGCAGCGCCGGTTCCGTCACAGGCCGCGCCGGTCACGCCCACTGGGGGTACACAGCAGATGCCGTCGCTCGACGACATGAAACGCATGGCGGACAAGCAGGCGGAACCTCTATTGGAGAAGCTCAAGGCCGATCCCAAAAATGCGGACCTGCTGAACCAGGTGGCGAATCTCTATCGCATGACGCATCAGTTCCAGCTGGCGGCCAGCTATTATCAGAAATCGCTTGAGGCCAACCCCGCGAATGTGGGACCTCGAACCGATCTGGCTTCGTGCCTGTACTACCAGGGAGATGTGGATGGTGCCCTTGCGCAACTGGAAAAATCCCTCACCTACGATCCGAAGCACGCCGGCACGCTGCTGAATCTCGGCCTGATTCGATGGAAGGGTAAGGGCGATACGGCCGGCGCGGTCGCGGCCTGGAAGCAGCTGCTGAAATCCAACCCCGGATTTAAGGACAGGGACGTGGTCGAGAAACTGATCGCCGAAGCCAAGGCGCACGGAAATAAGCAGACCGCCCAAAAGAACTGAAAAATATCCCTTTCTCGCTATGACCACCGTCACGCTTCTGCGTGCGTAGCCACACTGCCAATTTCTGCGGTGCGGATAACATTCGTCTCACTTCCCCCAAATGTTCCCCTGAGCGCTGGAATCGAGGTATTCGCATTCGTCCGGATGGGATCTTTCCCGCATGATTCCATACGAGTCTCTCCCCTCGATTCGGGTCCGGGATTGAATTCAGGCCGTTTCGCGGAAGATGGTCTGAAATCGCAATCGCGCCCAGGATCAGCAGATTTCGCATAGGAGGCGATCATGACTCGCCGCTCCTGCTTGCTCCTCGTGGCGGTATTCCTCTCCTCGGCAATGTGTTTTTCAGAAAAGCCTAAGTTTGACGCCGGCCCGGTCGTCGATCGGATTGTCGCGAACGAACGCGCGCTTTCAGACACCATGCGCAATTACAGCCCTATGGTTGAAACCTACCTGCAGCGCATGCAGCCCGACCCTATGCTCGGATTCGTTCCTGCGGAAGACCGATACTTTCTGGGCCGGGTGCAGTTTCAGCAGACCAAAGAAGAGTTCTTCCTCGATAAGCGGCTCGTGGAGCGAATGGCAGGAGCATTTTCAAAACTCTATTCGCTCAGTCCCGTGGGATTCTCGAGCATGATTTTTGTGGATCGCAACGGTTTCGACCGCAAGAATTACGAGTTTCGCTTCATGCAGCGGGAATTCCTCGGCGAGGTCAGGTGCCTGGTATTTGAAGTAAGTCCTCACAAGAAGCAGGCAAGCCGATTCAAAGGCGTGATTTGGGTCGAAGACGAGAACTACAACATCGTCCGCTTTAATGGCAGCTACGGGACGTTCCACATCGACAGCTGGCGGATGAATCTGCGCGACGGAGGCTGGTTGCCGGCCGTCGTCTATTCGGAAGAATTCGATTCCAACAAGCCGCAAACGCACAATCCTCACCTGAAGGCTCAGACGCGGCTCTGGGGGTACAACCTCTCGCCCGCCGGAAAGCTGTCGGAGTTCTCGGAAATTACGGTTGACCCGAATGCGGCGAAAGATCTCTCGGATCATCCCGATCAGAGCCCCCTCGACATTCAAAGAGCATGGCAGCGGAGAGCGGAAGACAACGTCATCTCCAAGCTCGAAGAACTGGGACTGGTTGTACCCGGGGGCGAAGTCGACAAGGTTCTGGAGACTGTAATCAACAACCTCGAGGTCACCAACAAAATCGAACTCGATCCCGAAGTCCGGTGCAGAATTCTTGCGACGACTCCTATCGAAGTGGTGACGATCGGGCACACCATTCTGGTCAGCCGCGGCCTGCTCGATGCGCTGCCCAACGAGGCCGCGCTGGCGGCAATCCTCTCGCACGCGCTGGCGCACGCGGTTCTCGGCCATGAACTCGACACCACTTTCGCCTTCAACGACCGCATGGTTGTGCCCACGCTGAAGCAGTTGCCGTTGTTTGATTTCAAGCATACGCCCGAGCAGGAATCCGAGGCAGACGCACTGGGCATGACGATTCTGTCGAACTCGCCCTACAAGAACAATCTCGCCGAGGCGGGACTTTTTCTGAAAGCGCTGGCGAAGTATAGCCACAAGGTTCCGAACCTCATCAAAGCGAATCTTGGGGAGAGCCTGATCACCGACAACCGGGTTTCGTTTATGAGCGCTGTCGCGGACGCTGCACCAGCATTGGATCTCGAAGATCCGCAGCAGATTGCCGCCTTGCCTCTCGGCAGCCGCGTGAAGCTCGATCCCTGGGCGGGACAGATGAAGTTCGTGAAGGCGCGGCCTCCGCGAATTTACTCGCCCAAAGACAAGCTGGCCCTGGAAGTCACACCGTTCTCACCCTATCTGGTTCGATTGAAGACTGGGTCCGGGATTGCTGCCGAAGCCCAGAGCCGTTGACCGGACATCTCGATGATGCGATCGGGAGCATTCCGATTTTTCTTCATGACCGCGATTCTGGCATTTCCTTCGCCCTGCCGTGCAAGCGGGCATCCAGACGTGGATGCTCAGTCCCCGTGCGCGGATTGCCATGCCGATCACGCGGAAGGGAAGTATGTACACGCGGCTCTCCAGCAAGGATGCTTGGCGTGCCACGTCATCAAAAAACGCGACGATGCAGTCTTCATTGAGCAAAAGCCCACAAGGTCCATGCTGTGCCTGGAGTGCCACCAGGCGGAGAACTTCGCTAACACGCATCTGCCGTATGAGTCGGCGATGTGCACGCGGTGCCATTCGCCCCATGTCTCGTCGAACGCTCACCTGCTGCGGGCAGGCGTCAACGAGCTATGCCTTCGATGTCATCTGCAAAATCCGCAGAGCGTTGCCTCGCGCTACTTGCCAACGATTACACTTAGCAGTGACAACCGGATTGGGCATCCGTATGCCCGTCATCCGGTGGCCGGAGTCATCGATCCCCTGACCGGAAACGAAATGTCATGCACGAGCTGTCATCGTGCGCATGGCGGCACGCAGGCGCATCTTTTGAAGGCGGGCGCAGAGATCCCGGAGGACGCTCTGAATCAAAATACAGAAACCAAAGACATGTGCCGCAAATGTCACATGCGCCTGTGGGGGGTGGACGGAAGTCAGAAGAAAACGAAGAAAACATCAAAATAGTTTGCCCCGAGAAAAATATTTACGAACGAAATGCGGGGAGCGTCCGCGGCCCCGATGCCTTGTCGGCAACCGCCGAGCGTTGAAATGCAGTTACTACCGTCCGCCTCCGCCACCCCCGACTTCCGAGGTTGGGGCAATGGCTGAAGCGCGCAGGTAAAATCCCTGTTGCCTCATATGCTGCGCCTCGGTATCTGTCAGGCCAAGATTGTCGCTGCTTGCAGGAGCCGCGGTCAAAGTTCCAGTGATTTGGACTTTCGAGCCATGGCGCAGGTCTGCGTTCGACTGATTGGCAGGGAGCAACACGGTGACCGACTGTTGGGCGTCTGGCGCACCGGTTCCCGGGCCAATGAGGACGGCGGATTTTCCCAGTCGCTGCTCGACTGTGGCTTTCCGCACAACCACGTTTGTCCCTTCAAACGATTTTGGATTTGCCGTCAGATCTCCGACAGTTGTCGGCTGAGGCGCAGCTCCCTCGGTCGCTGGATTGGTGGCGTATCCGTTGGTGTTCTTACTATTTGCGTTCTCTGGCAATGGGGTGCTGGCGGCCGGCTTGACGGCGGCATTCGTGCCCGTGTTGTGTCGCGTTCCCCACGGGATCAGCCAGATGCAGGCGATTACTACGGCCAGAAACAGCAGCCACCACCACATCGCCCCTGCGCCGCGGCGGGGACGCGGCGAGATCGGAGGACCTGACTGCAGGCTTCGTGGAGGCAGGTTCCGTTCATCCTCCAACTGCCGTCGATATTCGTCGCGTTTCTCCGGATCGTTGAAATTTCTTTCCGCCATATTTGACCTCCTCGCACCTCACTCCTCATTCACGCGAGTGCGCTCGCCATTCGTGCAAAGTTGGCTTTCTTAGGATGACCGCCTTTCGTGGGCGGTTGACGGCAAAGCGTAATGGGAGGCGATTCGTGCGATTTCAGCCGCAGGTTTCTTCGATCAGGGAAACCTGGTTCTCGCCCGAGAACGGGATACAGCATTCGCGGTAAGGAATGCCGGGGCGGTTTGCATGTACCGCAATGCCTATCCGCTTAGGGTTGGCCTTTTGCAAAGAACTGTAAATTCTGTTTTCTTTTTCGCCGGTCTGAGACAAGCTAAGTATTCCGAGCGCTTTACAGGGCACATGGATCGATGTCCGTCCTGTCAGGAATCGGTGTTCTTGCGGTTCGATCCGGAGAGGAATTCATGTTTCGCACGGAGGCATTTTTCCATGTCTCACGGGGGTTAGTGTTCACGGTCCTGTTGTTGCGTTGCGTTCCATTTGCCGTGGCGCAACGGCACGAGCATATGGGATCGAATATGCCCGGAGGCATGAGTCGTCCCGATGGCGTGGAAGAAAAAGACACGCTCAAAGACTTCAATCACGCGCTGGCGGTTCAAGCTACCACCCAGCAAATTGCCGAATTCCAGACACTCGTGAACGCCACAGCGGCGGCCCAGGAGCAGCTCGGGTTCATCCAGCGCAAATCGGATAAGAACAGTCGCCCGGCATTTTCGGCACTCGATCAAGTCCTCGAGGATGCCCGCGCCAAGAACCGCAGGTTTCAGCAAGGATTCTCAGAGCCCCAGAAGTCCGGTCTTAAGGATCTCACGAAGCGGCTCGACAAAGCGGATTCCGATCTTGAACAAGAGCAGCAACACCTGGAGCGGGCGATTAGCTCGGAAGCTAAAGATGAGATATCCGCTCATCTCGAATCGCTCGAAAAAAGCCTGGGCAGCTTCTCAAATGAGCAGCTCGCTCTGGGCAGGGAAATGGGCATCACCCTGGCCAGCGGCCAGGATCTGGCGTTTAATCTTCCAGCCTCAAGAAGTTCTGTGAGGATCGGGGATCGCGAAATTTCGATTTCCGTCTCCGGAAGCCTGGCCCAGGTCGCGGCCGCCGGGGAGATGAGAACGTTTACGCTGAAGATGAGTGCGGATCTTTCCGACCTGCAACAAAACGTCATGCAGATTATGAGTTCGGTATTGGACCGCGAAAACAACTGCCGGCAACGGTTGTCTCTTCGCAACGCGACGATTATGTCGACGCCTCCGGCGAGTACTCTGGCTCTGAGCCTGCACTTCGAGCGCTGGACATGTGCGTCAAGCGGACAATTCCAAACCGAACTGGCTGAAGGAGACGGATCCGTTGAGTTCACGTTCACGCCCACCGTCGACGGTTCAGGTCAGTTAGTGCTTGATTCCAATGTTAAGCGCATCGATGGGTCCGGTATGGTCGGAGAGGAATTGCGCTCTGGCGATCTCAGTGCCGATCTTGGAAAGCATGCTGCCGGCTCGATCCTGACGGCGCTTCTCGCATCTTCGGATTTCGAAAGAACGCTGCCCGGCGCGGTGCGCAGCGCGGCAAAACTGCGGAATGCAAGATTCGAAGACCCAGGTGCCGGCGGATTAGCCATCGCCTACGAGGGCGAGGTTCAGATTTCAAATGAGCAAGTCAGCCGTCTCGCCAGCCAGCTCAACCAGACTCTTTCAGCCCAGGGAAGTTCAAGTCCCTCATCCGGCCGATAAACGGGCGCGACTCGACTCAGAAATTCCGCAGAACGCCAACTCCCGACCGGAAATGATAAGGTGAAGAAGCAGCAGGTTGCCGCTTCGGGCTGCGAAGCTGCGTGTTCTTGCAACCCGGAAACTGTCCGCATGGCCGACGAGCAAAATCCGGCTCCTTACATCGAGTTCCGCGATGTGTCCAAGGCGTTCGGCGACAATGTTGTCCTCGACCACGTCAACTTTAATGTGCTCCCGGCAGAGACAGTCTGCATTCTTGGACGCAGCGGTGTCGGAAAATCGGTCTCCCTCCACCACATTATGGGATTCCTTAAGCCCGATTCCGGACGCATCATCGTCGCAGGCCAGGACATCACCGACTACAACGAAGAGCAACTCGAACTCATCCGCAAGAAGGTCACCATGGTTTTTCAGAACGGCGCCTTGTTCGATTCGCTCAGTGTCGGCGAAAACATCGCCTTTCCTCTGCGCGAGACTCGGGAACTCAGCGAAGAGCAGATTTACCAGATCGTCGACGGCCTGCTTGAGATGGTCGGCGTCCAGGAGATCCGCGACCTGCTTCCCTCCGACCTTTCCACAGGAATGAAGCGGTCGGTAGCTATTGCGCGCGCCCTGGCTGCCCGTCCCGAATGCGTGCTCTACGACGAGCCTACTACTATGGTCGATCCACTAATGGCACAACTCCTCGGCGATCTCATCAAGCGCCTGAAGATCCAGCTGAACTTGACCAGTATCGTCGTCACCCACGACATGCGCCTGGCAAAAAAGCTGGCGGACCGGGTCGTATTTTTGTACGAAGCCCGCGCGATTTTCTTCGGACCCTATGCTGAGATGGAGAAAGACCCGCATCCGATTATCCAGGAGTTCCTGGAACTGGATGAACTGAAACTGGAAGCGTAGAGGCGCGCCCCAGCCGGTGCCAAAACCTGAGTATTGCTTCTAAAATCCCTCGGCGACCAACTCCTCGATCGTAAAAGAGCTGCCCGGATCGCCCTTCGTCATCTTCTCCACATATTTCGCGATGAGGTCCGCCTCCAGATTCACCGGATCGCCGGCCTTCAACGAATGCAGATTCGTCATCTCTACGGTGTGCGGAATGATCGCGATCGTGCACCGATTTTTCTCCAGCTTTGCTACCGTCAGACTGATTCCTTCAACACAGATCGATCCCTTATAGACGGTGTACTTCTCTACGTCGGAAGGCAGTTCGATATGCAGCCACCAGTTTTCCGAATCTTCGATCCGGTCGAACGCAATCAGCTTCCCGACGCCGTCCACGTGTCCCTGCACGATGTGTCCGCCGAAGCGGCCGTCGGCTTTCATCGGCAGTTCTAGATTTACCAGCGCCCCTTCATGAATGCGCGAGAACGAAGTCCGCACCCACGTCTCCGGCGCCAGGTCCGCACAAAACGATTTCGGCGTGATATCCAACGCCGTAAGGCACACGCCACTTACGGCAATGCTGTGTCCCGTGCCCAGTTCTTGCGGAGCCTTCTCCGCGGCAATTGTGATCCTCCGGTTCCCCCCTCGCTGGTCAATCTTCGTAACTTTGCCAACTTCTTCGACAATGCCTGTAAACATGATGACCTCCGGATGAACGGAACATTCTAATGCCCGAGGCAAGGAACCAGGGATCAGGGGCTCGAGCCTCGGGGAGTAGGTTGCTCGCACTGGCTATTACCTCAAACGGACGACGATACTGGTGACCAGCCTCTAATCCCCCTCGGCCCCCTGTTTCCTCACATACCCTTCCACGGCAAAATCCTCGCCGAAGCGATGCAAGCGCACATAGTTAATCAGCACCGCATCGCTCATTTGCCGGAATCCCGCTCCCGCTGCGAAGGGAATCGACCCCGTGCCCGCCAGAATTTTCGGAGCGTAATACAGGAAAACTTTATCGACGACATCCGCCGCGAGCGCCGCCCAATTTACCGTCGCGCCGCCTTCGATCATCACGCTCGTGATCTCCAGTTCGCCGAGCCGCCGCAGAATTGCCGGCAGATTGGGCTTGCCGTCCGGCTCAAACGCCGACACGCGCTCTACTCTCACCCCGCGATGTTCTAATTCCGTTCGCTTCTTTTCGTCTGCCGACGCACAAAATACCAGTACATCCTGTTTGCCCCGCGTTGCCGCGTCCTGCACCAGGCGTGACTCCTGGGGCAGCCGCAGTCTCGAATCCAGAATCACCCGCAGCAGGGGACGCCTTCTCGCTCTCCCGCTCCGGTCTGTCAGCAGCGGATTGTCGGCAAGAATTGTGCCCGCTCCGACCAGCAGCGCATCATGCTGATGCCGCAACTGCTGCACGTGCGCGCGCGCTACCTCGCTGGTGATCCATCCCCCGGCCGGAATTCCTTCGGCCTTCGCGAGCGCTTCTGCCGGAGCAGGCGCAATCTTTCCATCCAGCGTCATCGCTGCCTTCAGAGTCACTAATGGCGTTCCACGTCGAATATATTTCGCAAACGCCTCGTTCAACCTTCGCGCCTCATCCTCCAGCAGCCCCACTTCCACGTGCACGCCTGCCTCGCGCAGCTGCGCAAATCCCCGCCCGCTCACTTTCGGATTCGGATCGGCCATCGACGCAACCACGCGATGAACTCCGGCGGCAATCAGCGCATCGGTGCATGGCGGGGTCTTTCCCTGATGCGCGTGCGGCTCCAGATTGATGTATAGCGTTCCTCCGCGCGCCCGCGTTCCCGCCTGCTCCAGCGCAAGGATCTCGGCATGCTTCACGCCCGCGTACGTGTACGTTCCTGTACCGGCAATTTCGCCGCGCGAATCGACGATCACCGCACCGACGTACGGATTCGGCGACGCCAGCCCGATGCCCTCGCAGGCCAACTCGATCGCACGATGAAGAAATTGTTCGTCAGTGGAATGAGCAGACATTCAGGAGTGAATTTATCACGGCCGGACATGCAAAGGGCGGCTTCAACGTCGTGTAAATCGGATTAGTAAAACGCGGAACCGACAATCTTTGTTCCTTAGTGTTACTTCGTGCCCTTTGTGGTCAAAAAGTTCTTGGGTTTCTACTCAAACAACGAATCCACAAACTCCTTCGGATCGAACGGCAGCAAGTCTCCGGCCTTCTCGCCGACTCCCACATACCGCACCGGCAGCCCCAGCTCGCGGCAGATGGCCACGACCACTCCGCCCTTCGCCGTGCCATCCAGCTTGGTCAGCACAATCCCCGTTACTCCCGCCGACTGCGTGAACAGCCGCGCCTGCTGCAGTCCGTTCTGCCCGGTGGTCGCATCCATCACCAGCAGCGTTTCATGGGGAGCCCCCGGAACAATCCTCTGCGCGGTACGACGCATCTTCTCCAGCTCCGCCATCAGGCTCGTCTTTGTATGCAGACGGCCTGCGGTATCGACAACAACGTAGTCTGTTTTCCGCGCCACCGCCGCTTGCAACGCGTCAAACAATACCGCCGCCGGATCTCCTCCTGCTTTGGTCTTGATGACTTCCGTCCCAGTCCGCTGCCCCCAGATTTCCAGCTGTTCGATCGCCGCCGCGCGAAACGTGTCGGCCGCGCAGAGCAGCACATTCTTCCCCTGCGACCGGAAGACCTGCGACAGCTTCCCGATCGTTGTCGTCTTCCCTGTGCCGTTGACCCCAACCACCAGGATGACCTCCGGGGAGCCCTCCACCTTATTCACCGGCTTCGAATTCGCGGCGGTCAGAATCGCCAGCAGCTCTTCTTTCAGCAGCCGCTTCAATTCTTCGACGTTCCGGATCTGTTTCCGGTCAGCCTTCTCGCGCAATTTCCCAAGCACTTCCTGCGTGGTCGTCGATCCCAGATCCGCGCCGATCAGCGTCGCTTCCAGATCGTCCAGCGTGTTCCGGTCAATCTCCTTCGTGAAAGCTGCGACCTGGTCGATGCGCTCGGCCAGGTTTTCGCGCGTGCGCGTGACCGCCTGCTTCATGCGGTCCAGAAAGCCGGTTTTTTTCTCTTCCTCGAGACTGCCAAATAAAGTCTGGATCATAAGAGGCCTAAAGCATGATTATACGGGCTGTCTTCGCTTCCAAGCCGCAGCACTCCTTCGGGGATTCAAGACCCGGATGGGAAGGGGCAACGACCATCGGCTAGCGACCAGCGACCCAAAGACCAACAGCGGATGACTGTCGCCTAACGACTGACTATAATGGCGCACGCATGCCCCTGGCCCCCGGCACCAAGATTGGACAATATGAAATTCTGTCGCCACTTGGAGCGGGCAGTATGGGCGAGGTATATCGCGCCCGCGATCCGCGCCTCGAACGCGACGTCGCCATCAAAGTTCTGCCCGATCTCGCCGCGCTCGATCCCGAGCGCCTGATTCGTTTCGAGCAGGAAGCCAAAGCCGCTGCCGCCCTCAATCACCCCAACATTCTCGCCGTCTACCAGATGGGCACGTATCTCAACATGCCCTATCTTGTCTCGGAACTTCTCGAAGGCAAGACGCTTACCGAGACGATTCGCCGCGGCCCGTTGTCGTTGCGCAAGGTCATCGACTACGGAGCCCAGATCGCCCACGGCCTGGCCGCCGCCCACGACAAAGGCATCATTCACCGCGACCTCAAGCCCGACAATCTTTTCGTCAGCAAAGACGGGCGGATCAAGATTCTCGACTTCGGCCTCGCCAAGCTGATTCAGCCGAAGCAGACGATTGCGAGCGTCGCCGCTACCATCACGCTTCCCGGGATGGCTCTTGGCACCGTCGGATACATGGCCCCCGAGCAGATTCGGGGACTGCATACCGACCAGCGCGCCGATATCTTCGCCCTTGGCTCCATCCTCTACGAACTCGTCACGGGCAAACAGAGCTTCGGCAAACCAACCTCGGCCGATACGATCAGCGCGATCCTTAACGAAGAGCTTCCTTCATTCGCGCAGCTCTCGCCCGACACTCCTGCGGCGCTCGAACGCGTGATCCGCCGCTGTCTCGAAAAGGATCCGGCCCTGCGATTTCAGTCCGCCTCCGATCTCGCCTTCGCGCTGGAGGCATTGCTCGATCCCGCGCTCGCCGCGCCCAGCGGCGCGCATCCCATCGTTCCGGAAGAAAAGAAGCGCCCGCGTTTTCTCTGGGCGATTGGTGCTGTTGCCGTGGCATTGCTTGCCATCGTTGTCGTCGGCTACGTCCTGCTTCAGCCGCTGCCAGAGCCCACGGTCGGCAACTATGTTCAGCTCACGCACGATGGCCAGCCGAAATCTTTGATCGGAACCGACGGGGCACGTCTCTACCTCGGCATTGGCGCAGCTCGCTCGGCCAGCTTTGCCCAGCACAGCGTAGCTGAAATGTCGGTGGCCGGCGGCGATCCCAAGCAGATCGCAACCATGAACTCCAGCGACATGGTGCCCGTCGATCTTTCTCCCGATGGCTCGGAACTTCTCTTCGTCGATGGTCAGGGCGCGCCTCCGCGCGGACCTCTCAAGAGCCTTCCCATTCTCAGCGGATCGCCACGCCGCATTGGTAATCTCATCGCCGAAACCGCGGATTGGTCTCCGGATGGCAGGTTGCTCTCCTACACCAATCTCGGCGATCTCTTCGTCGCCAATGCCGACGGCACTGATTCGCGCAAAATCGCGAGCGTGCAAGGCGACATCCTCAACGTCGCATGGTCGCCCGACCAGCGCCACTTGCGCTTCGATTCCTCGGAAACTGCGGGCACTGTCGGTCAACAGGTTGAGCGGGAGGTCGCCATCGATGGCTCGGATATTCATCCGCTCTTTCCCGGCTGGCACAACCCTCCCGATGAATGTTGCGGACGTTGGATGCCCGACGGGAAATATTTCATCTTCCAATCCGAAGGACAACTGTGGGCTCTCGCCAGCCGCTCGGCGCTTTTCCAGGGCCAGCCCAAGCCGGTGCAACTCACCTTCAGTCCGATGACGCTCTCCTCGCCGCTCCCCAGCAAAGACGGCAAAAAGATCTTCCTCATCGGTCAGACCTACCGTGGGCAGCTCATGGGCTACGACGCCAAGACCTCGCAGTTCACTCCGGCTCTTGGCGGCCTGTCCGCGGAATTCATCTCCTATTCGAAAGACGGCCAGTGGATCGCCTACGTTTCCTATCCAGACGGAGCTTTATGGCGCAGCCGCGTCAACGGCACTGATCGACTGCAGTTGACGTTTCCTCCACGTTATCCGGTTTTGCCACGATGGTCGCCCGACGGCAAGACGATCGTGTTCTTCGAGTTCGCCGTTGGAAGCAAACCTGCGCGGATTTACACGATCTCTCCCGATGGCGGAACTCCTACGGAACTTCTGCCCGGCGACCCTTCGCAACAACTCGATCCCAACTGGTCTCCGGATGGAACAAAGATCATTTTTTCCAACGAGTCCAACGATCCGTCCTCGGCCATTCATGTTCTGGATCTCGCGACGAAAAAGGTTTCCAACCTTCCCGATTCTCAGGGGCTCTACTCTCCACGCTGGTTTCCCGACGGACGCTATATTTCCGCGTTCTCCGGCGATTCGAAGCGGCTTCTCCTATTCGATCTACATAGGCAGAAATGGTCCGAGCTTGCATCTGGCTCCATGGCCTGGATGAACTTGTCGCACGACGGCCAATACATCTACGTTCTCGATTACAGCGGCCGATCCGCCATCATCCGGATTCGTATTGCCGACCGCAAAGTCGAGCAGATTGCCGATCTGCAAAATTTCGCCTCGACCGGCCACTATGGCACAGCCTTGGCCCTGACTCCCGGCGACCAACCTCTTGTGCTCCACGACACCGGCACACTCGATGTCTATTCGGTCGACTGGCACTCGAAATAACGCGGCATCGGCGTCACGACCAAAGGTGGCTTGGTGAAAGCGCCCGGCTCCGGCGGCCGAGAAAAGACGTCAGATAGCCGCTCTCACGTCTGCACTTCATAACTCAACCGCACGATAACTCAACCGCACGATCCCCGACCGATAGACGGTGTGCTTCTTCAGTGTGAGCTTCGTTTCGTGCGCCGGAGGCGGCAGAAATGGAATGCCTCCGCCCAGTACAACGGGAATAACGGCCACATCAATCCCGTCGACCTCACCCAGTTCCAGCATCGACCGAAATAACTCCCCTCCGCCGAAGAGCCATATGTCTTTTCTTGCCTCGTCGCGAAGAGCGCGAACCCTCTCGCGAGTTAATTCATTGATGACCGTGATCTCGGGATGATCTTCTTGGCGCATTGTGCGCGAGACGACCACGGTCTTCATACCCTGAAATGCATTCTTCCCCAGCCGAGCCACAGCGGGCGAGTATGTTCCACGTCCCATAAGCCCGATGTCGTATTGCGCCCAGATCTCGGTGAAATTCACTTCCGGATCGTGCACGATCCAGTCAGCCTCGCCCTTCGGTCCGGCAATGTATCCATCCAGACTCATCGCAACGCCATACCGGATTTTTTTCATGACAGCCTCCACCGCAGAGGACGCGGGGGGATACAGGGGCTTACAGCACATACCTGCGAACGCAAATCACAGCGCCGCCACTTTTCTTTGCATCGTCAGAAAATACAACGCGACCAGAACCAGCACAAACCCGAACACGCCCAGCACCAACGGCGCCGTAAATGCTGGGACGAGCCAGCCGGAGACCAGGTTCCCCATGGGCATCCCGCCCCGGAAGGCGCAGTTGTAGACGCTCATCACGCGTCCCCGCATATCGTTGGTCACGATCAATTGAACAAGAGAAGTCACCGTGGCGAAGACGGCCATCATCGAGGCGCCAACGATCACCAGCATCGCGTAGGAGAAGCCGAGATGCTTGGAAAACGAGAACGCCGAAATCGCCGCGCCCAGGCAAATCAGCATGACCAGTGCGAAGCGGCCTTTGTTTGCGATGTTGCCGCGGCCGGCGACGGCGAGCGATCCGCAGATGGACCCCACGCCCATCAGCGAGAGCAGCGTGCCGTACGTTTCCGGCCCGCGATGGAAAATATCTTTGACGAATACCGGGATGTAGGTACGCATCGGCATGCTGAGGAACGTCATCAGGAACGCGAGGACGATCAGCCCAACCATGGCGCTCTGCTGCCATATGAAATGGATTCCCTGCTTCAGGCTGTGCAGCATCGATTGCGTCGGCTTCTCCGGCAGAAACCGCGCCGAGATTAGAGAAAGAGAAATGATCGGCGCCAGAAACGAGAGCGCGTTCAACCCGAAGCACCATTTTTCGCCGAACCGCGCCAACGTAATTCCGGCAAGTGCCGGGCCCACGGTCACCGCGAGATTGAACTGGATCGAATTCAGCGCGATCGCATTCGGCATGTCTTCGCGCTCGACCAGCGTGGGGATCAGGGCCTGATACGCCGGCCCGCCGAAGGCCTGCGCTAGCCCGTTCACTGTCGAAAGCGCCAGAATCGGCCAGACATGCGTCATGCCATTCGCGACGAGCACTGTCAGAATGGCAGCGCTGGCCATCTGTATGTACTGCGAGAACAGCAGAATCTTGCGGCGCTCAGTGCGGTCGGCGACCACGCCTCCGATCAGCGAAAGCAGGAAGATCGGGATTCCGGCCAAAAACGTGTTCAGCGCGAGATAAAAACCGGAGTGGGTGATTCGATAGATGAGCCAGCCTTCGGCGACCAGCTGCATCCACGTACCGATGCTCGACGTGCACGCTCCAATCCACATCAGGCGGAAATCGCGATATTGAAACGCCTTGAAAAGTCGGCGTAGTTTGGAAACTGTCGGCTGGGCGGAATCGTCCATGGGCTCGTCTATCTTCGCATACCGGTTGCGGAGACGGGATGGACGGGTCTTCGACAAGCGGAGTTCGATCTGCGGGGTGATTGCTCGATTCCCGGCGAATGTTTATACCGTGGCCCGTGCCATGCCCGTGTTCCTGGCAGACGCCAGCCTGCGAAGGAGCCTTGCCGTAATCGTCCATCTTGTATTGAGCAGGCTTTACTTCATTGCCATCGACGAGCTCTCATCCGCGAACGAGAAGGCGACGGAGACGTTGGAATATTCTTTTCCATCGACCTCCACGTACGGATACACAAAATAATTCAGTGGCTTACCATCCTGTCGAGGGCTGAGTTCCAGATCGCGGCCCATCGTGAACTGCACGCGATTCACGTCGTGCGATCCGAAGAAGTAATTGCGTTTTTCCGGATGCTTCCAGGCTTCGGAGATGTCGACCGGAATCCATCCCCTGCCGTCGACATAAAAATCCGACCAGCAGTGATACCCGGCGATTTCAGCGGAGTGCTTGTCCGGAGGTAAGGGGAATCCGATTTCAAATCGGGCCGGAATGCCTTGCGAGCGTGCCATAGAGATGAACAGGGAATGGAAGTCCGTGCAATTGCCCTTCTTGGCGTCGCAGGCATAAAGCACGTCGCCGCGTCCCCAGCCGGTGCCTGTCTTGTCATAGCGCATCGTGGTGAAGACGTAATCGTAGATCGCCCGCGCCTTGCTCAAAGCGTCGGTCTTGCCCTCGGTAACCTTCACCGCCAGCTCTGCGGGAAGGCCGGTGATGGGCACCAGAGCATAAGGCTGCAAATCTTCCCGCCGCTCTTTCTTCGTCAGCGCAGTGGCGACGACATGAGCCGAAGGATCTAACGCGATGCGCTCATGACGCACGACATCGTATTCGACGTCAAAGTGCAGCTCCTGCTGTGCTGCCTTTGGGGTTTCGGCGTAGTACATATCATTGCCGTATTGGGACTCGTGGGTCTTGGTGAGCGGCAGATCGCCTTTGGCGGAGAGAATCTTGACTTCCTGAAACCTGTCCGAATGAGCGGCCGGAATCCATGCGCGTATCTTTTTTCCTTCTGGAAGGTTCTTAATGGTGAAGGTGTAATGAAAGGTGAAATGTCGCGATTCCTGGGCGAAGGCTGAGAGGGAGAGCGCGACAAGAGAGACAAAGGTGCACGTCCTGCGCAACATATGCGGATTCCTTTCAGATATTCAAAACGGATGATTGTGAGCTGCTTGTCAACGACACACGGGCGTCTTGGGGGAACATCGTCAAGTGAAGCCGCGCGTCGGTATGCCCATGGGAATGGAGATGCCGGAACCCCATCCGGCGATGCGGTGATTTTAGCAGGCATCCCGCAAAAACCTTCAACCACCAGGGACGCGAAGTTACACGAAAGAAACAATTGAGAATTCCTTCGTGATACTCCGTGACCTTTGTGGTTCGCTTTTATGCCACTGAGTTAGAATTCCCAACATGCCCACGGCGATCCAATGCCGCGATCTCCGCAAGACTTACGACGGGAAAGTCGAGGCCGTGGGCGGGCTGAACCTCGAGATCCAGACCGGAGAATGTTTCGGCCTTCTGGGTCCGAACGGGGCGGGGAAGACGACCACCATCGAGATTCTGGAAGGCCTGCTCGCGCCAACTTCCGGAGAGGTCTCGATCCTCGGGCATAGATGGGACGCGAACGAGCGTGAGATGCGCGAATGGCTGGGCATTTCTCTGCAGGAAACGCGGCTCTCGGACAAACTGACCGTCCGCGAGACCATCGAGTTGTTCGCCAGCTTTTATCGTCAGCCGCGTCCGACCGACGAAGTTCTCGACCAATTGCAGCTTACGGAGAAGGCCGACTCCTGGGTGGGAAAACTGTCTGGCGGACAGCGGCAACGCCTTGCCGTAGCGACAGCGCTGGTGTGCAATCCGAAGATTCTGTTTCTGGACGAACCCACCACCGGGCTTGATCCGCAAAGCCGACGCCAGCTGTGGGACATCATCCGGCAATTTCAGCGGGACGGCGGCACCGTTTTGCTCACCACACACTACATGGATGAGGCCGAGCGTCTTTGCGACCGGTTGGCCATTGTCGATCACGGCCAGATCATCGCCGAGGGATCGCCCGCGGACCTGATCACTCGGCTCGGCGGACATCACGTAGTCGAATTTTCGGCCAGCGGCACTGACGGCGCGGCGCTGCCCGCATGGCGTGGATTGCCGAGCGTCGAATCGGTTCGCGAGGATGATGGATTAGTCGCGCTCAACGTCAAGCAGCCGCACCTGACCATCCCTGCTCTGCTTGAAGTGATCGACAAGCAAGGCGGAGTGCTCGAGCACCTGACCACGCGTCAGGCGAGTCTCGAAGATGTGTTCGTGAACCTGACGGGCCGGCACTTGCGGGAAGAATAATCCCGAGCGAAAGGAGCCAGCATGAATCGAATGAAAAGAATATCGTTAACGCTTGCTGTCATGCTGGCGGCGACCGCCGCGGGGGCACAGAGTGCGTCGACTAGTTCCTCGGCCGGCTTCGCTGCATTTCAACAATGGATGGGTGCAGTCCTGACCTCCGATGCGACAACGCTCAAAGGCCTCTACAGCACTAATCCCGCGGCTCAGATTCGAATCAAAACCGTCATGCATCCTGCGGATGCCGATATCAACTTCTGGCTCGACCAGAAAGTGCGCAGCATGCAAGTTGAAATCGTCCGGCTCGTCGTTCGTCCGGATCGCGCCAGCGTCATTTTCCGTGCTGACGTCGTGCCGGGCGTGCCGAATGGGCAGCCGTTCAAAGTCACCGACGACCAGTATTGGGTCAAGCAGGGCGATCAATGGCGC
>DATJOA010000087.1:0-19335 GCA_035507635.1 Candidatus Acidiferrales bacterium | reverse complement strand
CGGGCGGCGTCACGGAAAGTTACGTTAGTGCAATTAATGTTAAATGTCTACTATTTCTTTTGCGACTCACATTCTCCATACTTGCCAACCGAACCGAAGATCGCCGCACGCGAAAACACTGGATTGTGCGGGCGCTGAGTGGTCCCCGGGGGATTTGACGTAATCGTCCAGACAATATCGTTATTGTAAGTGGAAATCCGTCCCAGGCACTTTGTAACGGTTCTTTTCGGTCGTTGTGAGGAAACCACAATGAATCGGCAGTCCAGTCCTCGAAATCAGCGCTTCTTCAACGCCAACCAGCTTTATCGATTCAGTTCAACCCGAGGTAGACAATGATTCGCAGAATCCTGCCACTGTCAGTCCCGATCCTCGCATTGGCAATTCTTACCGCTTGCGGCAATGGAATCGATAAGCTCCCCGGTGCTTCGAGCGGAGCAGTCACGGTCCAATTTGCGCAGGGACCGCCGACCCCGACAGTCGGTGGACAACCAGTTGGATTGGTCGCCAACGCACTCAACGACGACAGCAATAAGGGTGTTACGTGGAGTTGTACCCCTGTTGGAGCATGCGGAACGTTCAATCCAACGACTACAGCCTACAGCGTCGGGACTTATTACACTCCGCCGGTCGCCCCAGCGAATGGGCCAATCACGCCAAATCTCAGTTACAGCGTAACGATTACAGCGACGTCGGTAGCCGATAGTTCGAAGAGTGCCAGCACAACTTTCAATGTTGCTCAACAGTACGCTTTTGTTCTGGCAGGCAATGGTTCGTTTGGGATGGTTGGCAGCGTGACGCTTGATGGCAACGGAAACATCGTCGGCGGTGAGGCGGATGCATCCGCGAATGGATTTTATTCGACCGTTCCCTCAATTACCGGAACCTACTCTCTGGATTCGAGCGGGCACGGCTTTCTTTCCATGAGTCTCAATAATTCGAGCTGCTGCGGAACCTTTCAGCAGACTCAGGGGATTACAGCAACCTCGAACTCGCACTTAGTGATTGCCGAGGAGGATCAGTTCAACGGACTCACCATCGGCGGCGTGGGCAGCATGGATTTGCAGACTGGTCCATTCTCGGCGACACAGGTTTCTTCCGGCTATTCGTTTACCCTGGCCGGCTACAGCGGCGCGAATTCCTCGAATGCGAGCTGGGGAGGAATTTTCAGCGCCGACGGCGTGGGTGCCCTGAGCGGTGGAGTCTTCGACGAGAACTTCGGTAGTGGCACGGGTTACAGCTCGGTGCCCTTTACAGGAACCTTTACTGCTCCCGACGCAAATGGACGCGGAACACTGACTCTAAGCGCAACTACGGACAGCCCAACCAATAGCACTCAGTACGCCTACTACATCGTCACACCCGAAGTCTTGCGTCTCACCTCGGTTACAAACACGAGCAGCGCAGGAAACACTGGCAGCGCCTATGGGCAGGGCTCAGCCACCACGACCAACAGCGCTCTCAATGGAAGCTACGTCTTTAGCGGCTTTGGCTTTACCAGTGATTCGAACGGCGGCGAGTCCGGCGCGGCTGCGGGGCAGTTCACCGCGGACGGAGCAGGCAACATCACCGCAGGAATCATGGATGTGAACGCTTTCGGAGCGGTAAGCACGATTTCTCTTGCGGGTTCTACCTACTCGGTCTCAGGAAGTCCACGGGGGAGCATAACGGCCTCTTCGGGACAAACTTACAATCTCTACCTGACGGACCCCGCTCTCAACTTACTCGACCCGAATAACCCCGACGGGGGTGGAGGGGCGTTACTGCTCGAGACCGACGTTGCTGACATGATCGGGCTAGCAGTTCCTCAGACCGACACTTCTGCGTCGCTGACAGGCGCATACGGCATCCTGCTTTCGGATCAGAACAATCTTGGTGCCTGTTGCAATTACGACGGCGGACTCACGGGGCAATTCACCGTGAGTACATCGGCTGCAGGGACATATAGCGGCGAGGGCGACTTCCAAGGGCAGGGAACGAGCAATGCGACACCGATTGTCGGGCCCTTGAGCGGTACTTTCTCCCCGGATGGAGCAAATCCCGGTCGTTTCACAGGCTCGATCACCACAGCTCCGGCTTTCCCACTCGCGCCAGTCGGCAACACGACGCCGGGCACCGAGAACGTTTCGTACTACCTGGCGAATTCGTCCACTGGCTTCATCGTGGAGACCGATTCCACGGCGCCGGTATTCGGCTTTGTCGAATCGCAAGGCACGATCCAATCGGCCCAGAAGCGTACTTCTTTCCTGCATCATCATCCGGCGAACGCATCTGTCCGGTCCACCAATAGCGGATTGAAGCAGCTTGAGATTTCGAGGAGGTCTCGATGAAGGTTCTGGCGAACATCACATTCAATCTTGGCGTGAAGCAGCGGCTCGTTATTGCGGCAGGCCTGATTGTGCTGCTCTCGCTGCTGGCAGCGCCACGCCGCGCGGCCGCCCAGGAATTTCGCTCGACGCTGACCGGAACCATCACCGATGCCTCTGGTGCCGTGATTCCAAAAGCGCAGGTGAAAGCAGTTAACGTCGATACGGGATCGATTTATACGGCGCAGGCCAGCGATGCCGGCGTCTATTACATCCCGTACGTCGTACCCGGCACTTACACCGTATCGGCGAGCGCCACCGGATTCAAGACGGCGGTTCAGGACAAAGTTCTACTGCTCGCGGGCAAGTATTTTGGCCAGAATTTCCAGCTGCAAGTTGGCGCAGAAACGGAAAAGGTCGAAGTTACTGCCGCGCCACCCATGATCGAGACGGCAAACGGGTCCGGCGGCACGATTCTTGATGGCAGAACTTTGGAGAACGTGCCTGTCGCGGGTCGCCAAGTGTACACGCTGATCGCGACAACTCCTGGAAGTCAATACACAACGGGCGGCTCGGGAACCCGAGGGTGGGACAACGCGAACGGTTACATCATGGGCGGCGGCGTAGATCCATCAGGACAGGACAATACAGAGAACTCCGGCGGTTTTAACCAGTTCACCCTGAACGGCACGAACATTACGCAGCAGATCAGTTATGGCAACCAGGGAGCCGGCACCTGGAACGTTGCGCCCACCCTGGATTCCATCCAGGAAGTCAACGTCATGACCGACACGTACGACGCTCGTTATGGCCGGACGACAGGCGGCACCGTAAACGTCGTCACGAAGAACGGCACAAACACTTTTCATGGAGAGCTCGTCGAGAACTACAAGGACGGCAGCCTATTCGATGCCAATACTCTCGACAACGTGTACATTGCAGGCCTGCCGACCCAGCAGCAAGTGGAGAATCAATTCGGAGGTACATTCGGCGGTCCAATCAAGAAGGACAAACTTTGGTTCTTCTTCAGTTTCGAAGGTTACCGGCAGTCAATTCGGAATACCGTGACGGGCAACGTTCCACCCGCGTACCTGCGCCCCGGGTACAACGGAAATCCCGGAGTTGATTTCGGTCTGGTCCAAACGATGGATCCCGGCTTTCTGAGTGGAGGTGTTCAAGCGGATCCCTATGTCAAGTACGGCCTCACCTTGTTCCAGGCCGGAGACAGCACAAATCCAGCCAATCCGAATAATGCAATATGTTCCCCCGCGTTCTCCACGGGTGGCCCTCCGAGCACTTGTGGCAATAGCACGAATCTTATCCAGTACGTCAACCCGTTCACGGGTGGAACCGGCAACGGATCGCTCATTCCCGCCTCATTGATAAGTAACACCGCGAATCTGATGTTAACGGCAGGCTACATTGCTCTGCCCAACGTAGGCGGAGCGCAGAACTATGTCGGCGGATTTGGAGAGCCTGAGAATTACTTCGCAGTGTCTCCCGACTATTACAGTTATAACCAACCCATGATTCGGGTGGACTACAACAGCAGCGAGAATACCAAGTGGTACAGCTTCTTCGAGATTCAGAAAGGCCACGAGACACGCAGCAATAATGGACTTCAGGGGGTTTTAGCAGAAGGGAACTTTTTTGAACGAGATAGTTACACCGCCACGCAGGACATGACGCATACGTTCTCGCCGACGTTCATTGCTGACGTCAAGATTTCGTTCAGCCGCTTCCAGAATCGGAATCCAAACGGCATTCTGTCGGCTGCCAAGCCGGGCTCGACCATCGGCCAGAGCATCACTCCGCCTCCCGTAACCAATCTCAATGACGTGCCAGAGATCCATATCGCTGGATTCCCCGACCCAATTCCGGGCACCAATCTTGGCCAGATTTTTGGGAACCAAAACGATCTGGAGGCATCGACAAACATCTCTCTTGATGCCGACTTAACCAAGTCTTACAAAGCGCACAACTTCCACTTCGGCGGCGGGATTTTCTACTACACCTACGGAAACCCGATCAACGGTACGGTGACGAACAACGCCAACGGTGCATTTAACTTCAGCGGACAGTGGACGCAATTTGATCCTCTCAATGGCAATTGCTACCAGCCGTCAAGTCAAGGCCTTTCACCAAGTGCATCCTGCAGCGGCAGCTATGCGCCGAATGGCTCGGGATGGGCCGACTTCTTACTGGGTCTACCCAGCGCCGGTAATGTCAACTGGAATGATTCACTGTTCGATTACCAGCCTGTCTGGAATTTGTATTTTCAGGATGACTGGAAGATTACTCAGCGCTTAACCGTCAATCTCGGTCTGCGCTACGACGTGCAGATGGGGCTCAAAGAACGCTACAACGAACTTCCACGCGGATTCTGCGAAACCTGCGTCAATCCAATCACTTCCGATGGCGTGTATCAGGCTAACGTGGCGAACCCCGCGAATATTGCTACATGGCAAGCGGCGGGAATTAATACCAGCAGCATGGCCCAGGTGCTGGGCACGATCGCGCCGGCCGGAATCAATGGGGCGCCGCGAAACGCGTATAACACCGACTGGAGCAACATTGCTCCGCGCATCGGATTCGCGTTCGCCGTTAACTCGAAAACTGTGGTTCGCGGCGGATGGGGTCTGATGTATGGCGGCGGACTCGAAGGCGGCTCGCCCATTGGCTACCAGCAAACGACGAATTATCTCGACTCGACCGATGGTGGGGTCGATCCCAACCAGGGTGGTGCCGCGCCTGGGACCACTTCGGCAGGTCCTTATGGACTCGGTGTGCCGTTCCCGGCCAGCGCCGCTTACCCGCTCGGCTTGCAGCCACCGGTCGGGGAAGCGGGTCTGGCGCTTGCGGGAGTCGGCAGTGGAGGGCTTCAGGTCGACAGTCCACAGAGAAAGATTCCACGCACGCAAGTGATGACCTTCGGCCTGCAACGCGAACTCCCCGGCCAAATGGCTTTAGACGTCCATTTCGCCGGCAACTACACGAGCCGCCTGCGCGCCACGCTATGGGACAACGGTACGATCAGTTATCCCGAACTGCAGTATGCTCTCGCTCCCGGAAGTTCTGTCTACAGCAAACTCGTTCCGAATCCTTACTACGGAGTATTTTCTGAATCATTCCCGGGCGGTTGCGGACAGTCGCCGACTATTCCAACCCTGGCCCTGATTCTCCCCTGGTCTCAATACTGCGGGTATAACAGCGCCCCGCCGGTTGGAATCTATAACGCTCCCATCGGCAAGAACTGGTACAACGCGCTCGAAACGAAGCTGACGAAGCGCACTTCGCACGGCCTCACTTTGAATTTGGCTTACACCTATTCCAAGACCATGGACGGTAGCGGATATGAGAACGGCTATCCGTACCAGGATGCAAACGAAGTTCATTGGATTTCCCAGTTTGACCGCACTCACGTGCTGGCGGTCACTGGCGTTTACGATGTGCCGGTTGGCAAGGGCAGGACGTTCCTTTCGACTGCGCCGCGAGCCTTGGATTACGCTCTTGGCGGCTGGACCTTGGGATGGTCTTTCGCTGCCCAGAGTGGAACGCCACTAAACATCAGTACCGGGTTCAACTATTCCTGCTCGTTTGCTCCGCCACATGGTACGTCCGTGGCACAGTGGCTGAATCCGAACATGACGTCGTCAAGTTGCTACACCAGTGTTCCCCATATCGGTGGCAGTAACTACACCTACAACACGAGTCCGGGTTGGACGACCGAGGTGCGCAACTACACCGTTCCGAACCTCGACCTGTCACTCGAAAAGAGTTTCGCAGTAACGGAAAGAGTATCGTTCACGTTGCGCGGAGAGGCATTCAACTCGCTCAACTCGGTGTTGTTGGGCGGACCCGATACAACTCCGACGGATGGGGCTGCCTCCTTGTTCACCAATACCACAACCGGGAAAACCTATTGGACCGGCTTCGGAACGGTAGGGCCGAACCAGCAGAATTTCCCGCGCAACTTGCGGGTTTCGGGGAAAATTACCTTCTGACGTGAGTTCGCCGAAGAGACACGGAGATCAAGCTATGCGCGAAGTACGGCTCGAATGGGATGGGAGGACACTAGGATGATCACGCGAAAGTGCCACGGGTTAGTCGCTCTCCTGCCACTGATGGCGCTGGTATTTGCCTTGCTCTGCCTGGCTGCGCCCGCTCACGCGCAAAACGTGCAAGTCGACCTGTCGTCAACGTCCGCCCTGTGCGGCGGTCAACAGTGCTTCAACACGGCGGGGCTTTTCTCGACCGGCACGAGTTTTCTCGGTACGCCGGGAATGGATAATGGGAACAACTGCACGCCGACCGCTCCATACACCAACTGTCCCGACGCCTACTCGGCTACCCAATTGGGTCTCTCATCGGCTACTCCTCCGACCCTGACACCCCCATCGCTGAACGTTCCCTTCACCTTCGGAACGGTGAATACGACGAACTGCGGCCCATCAACCGCTGCTGCCTGCACACCCGACGTCGTGAACTTTACGAGTTCCGGCGTAGATATCGCTCTCCCGGCGGCCCAGCAGAGTATCTATTCCACAATGATCATTCTGGGTACGGCGGTGAACGGGCATCACTCCGCCGCCATCACTGCGACGTACACAGATTCCACGTCTGATGTTTTTGCTCAAACCCTCAGCGACTGGTGTGGATTTGGAGGCAACACTAACGAATCCATCGCCGTCGGTGGAATCAACCGCATTAACGCCGACGGAACGCTCAACGGCGCTAGCTGCAACCTTTACGCCTACACCCTCCCCCTTAACGTAACGAAGGAGCTTGCGAGTATTACTCTGAAAGATACTGACGGCTCCGGCGCGTCGTTCGCATTGGCGATCACGCTGAAACCGCCGAGCTACACCGTGACTGGTGGCGTTGCCAGTCCATCCTCAGTCGCTGCCGGCAGCACTTCGACCGCAACGGTGACCGTCGATCCGCAACCAGGATACATCGGGACGGTTCAGTTGTCGTGCAGCATCTCTCCCACCATCGCGACATCCGATGCGGCAACGGCTCCGACTTGCAGCCTGGATCCAAGTTCGGTGGCTGTGGTAGCGAATGAAACTGCATCGCCGACATCTACTCTGACCTTTACTGCAGCAAAAGCCGCCAAGGCAATGAATGCAGGGCAGAGCAGATTCCTGTATGCATTCTGGCTCGTGCCAGGATTGGCCCTCACCGGTCTCGGACTCGGCTCCCGCGGCTCGCGACGCCAGCGGCTATTTGGTGTGTTCTTGCTTGGAATGCTCGTGATTGTAATTCTATTGACTCCGGCTTGCGTCTCCTATACGCATCTTGGAAATGTCGGAACGCCGCCAGGACAGTACACCATCGCGATCACTGGAGTCGATGAAAACGGACTCACACAGGCCAGCAATCCTACAGGGACATCGAACACGGTCGTTGTGACCGTCACACAGTAGCTGCACAGAATTAAAGGGTGGACGAAATGGGTTTCGTCCACCTGAATTCACTTGCTAAGTCGTACCCAGCCGGCTTTGGCTCTCGCCGAGTCGTCGCGCGTCGGGAGTATCGCGTACTCAAACGGAACCACAACTATGAGACGGTCTTCGGACTCCAGATTCCTTATCAGATTTGTTTTGTGTTCGACTGCGGCCCTGATTTTCCTCATGTCTCCGGCGACTGCCCAACAGCGCCAGGCGCTGCACACCCAATTGACGGTAACCGGTGCCAAGTTCGTCGGCCGTTTGCCGCGCAGTAAAAAACTGAGCTTGGCAATCTCACTCCCGCTCCGGAATGAAGCACAACTCGATACACTTTTGCAGGATCTTTACGACCCGACGAGCCCGAACTATCGGAAATTCCTCACGGTGCAGGAATTCACGGATCAATATGGGCCAACGATAATCGATTACCGGCGCGTAATCGGCTTTGCCCAGTCCTACGGCCTTGTAGTGACACATACATTCTCGAATCGACTCGTTCTGAATGTTCGCGGCACCGTGGGAGATATCGAGCAAGCTTTCCAAGTTCGAATGAATGTCTACCAGCATCCGGCCGAAAACCGCACCTTCTTTGCGCCTGACGTCGAACCCACAGCCGAATCCGGCATCCCGATTCTCAGCGTAGAAGGGTTGAGCACGTTCAACCTTCCCCATCCAATGCTGAAAAAAGCGCAGCCCTACGGAAGCGTCAACAGCAACCAAACTGGATCGGGGCCCGGCGGACAATTCCTTGGAAGCGATATGCGAGCCGCGTACGGCGGAGGTACAACTCTGAACGGCTCAGGACAAGTAGTCGGCCTGATTGAATTGGGGCCATATCGACTCGCCGATGTCCTTAGTTATTTCAGCAGTCTCGGCCAGCCGCTCACTGTGCCAATCGTCAACGTGCTGGTCGGCGTCGACGGCGTTTGTTCGAGCACCGAACCCTCTCCTGGGCCGTGTGATGACGGAGAGGAAGCAATCGATATCCAGCAGGCGATTGCGATGGCTCCGAATCTTTCTGCCTTGGTCGTTTACGAAGCCTATAGCGCGAGTACGGATGCCCTGAGTGCTTATACGCAGGCTGCAACCGACAACGTTGCCAAACAATTGAGCATTTCCTTCGGATGGGGAGGAACTCCCGCCTCGGAACCTGGCTATGAGCAGATATTCAAAGAACTCGCGGCGCAGGGACAGAGTTCGTTTGTTGCTTCCGGGGATGCAGGAGCGAGCCTCTCGGGTGGCTATCCCGGAAACAGTCCGAACATCACCGATGCCGGAGGGACTGATCTGACGACGTCCGCGGCCGGCGGCCCTTGGCTCTCCGAAAGTGGATGGATTGGAAGCGGTGGAGGCTGGAACACGGCATCGCCCATTCCCAGCTATCAAAACGGAGTGATTGGGTCCGCAAATGGAGGGGATCCAAGTTACCGGAATATTCCGGATGTTTCTGCCGAGGCTAATACCGACAACTATTTTTGCGCGAACGGATCGTGTCAAGGAGGAATTGGTGGCACGAGCCTTGCAGCTCCGCGCTGGGCTGCATTTGTTTCCCTCATCAATCAGCAGGCGTCCGCAAATGCGACGTCGGCTGGAGCCAATGCGCCCTTGGGTTTCTTGAATCCTACGATTTATTCCGATGGACAAGGCGCGAGCTACGGCAGCATTTTTCACGACATCACGACGGGAAACAACGAGAACGGAACCTCGTGTGCCGTTGGAACCCTCGGATGTCTTTCGAACGGGCAGCAAGGTTTCGATGCCGTCACCGGGTTCGATCTCGTGACTGGTTGGGGCAGTCCGAATGGTCCCGGCGTGTTTGACACACTCTTTCCGTCCACGAGTAATGCGAATTTTTCCATGTCGATGTCGCCCGCCACGTTGTCGTTAACCGCGGGCGGCGGAGGAACCAGTTCAGTCTCCCTCAAAGCCCTGAATGGATTCGACGCCGCTACGAACCTCGCTGTGGTGATTCCGGGAAGCGGATCGCCCAGCTATGCGCCGGCTGGATTGTCCGCCAACTTGAGCGCACCGTCGATCTCAGCTGGAGGTGGTTCGGTTGTACTCACAGTCTCAACCACGAGTTCGACACCAGGCGGAACCTATGTGATCGCAATTGTTGGAACAAGCGGTTCGCTGACACAGACGGCATTTGTAACCGTAGAATTGCCCGCCTTTGTTGGCGTGAGTGCGACTCCATCGGGAGGAGTGTCACTGAATCAGGGAAGCACGGCAGCTGCTACCGTGACATCTACCGTGATTAATGGGTTTAATTCTGCGATCACGTACTCCGCCACCGGTTTGCCCACCGGAGTCACGGCTTCGTTCACCTCCGTCAATGCGACCACAAGCACCCTGACGTTTTCCGCTAGTGCGACCGCAAGTCTCACGGGTTCCGCAAAGCCTATCGCCGTCACGATAAGCGGAACGGCAGCTGGTTCTTCGCCGCAGTCGACTACGGTCAGCCTCTTCATCAATCCAGCAGTCACGGGCGGATCCGGAACTCCGGTGGATTTGTCCTCGGCGTACAACCTCTATGCTTTCTACGACGATGCAAACGAAAACTCGATCACTGCGACGAATAGTCTGGATGGAGTCGGCTACACATACTCGGCAAACTTGTTGAATTCAGGCACGGATGTTGGTGGGACTCAATTTACCTTCGGACCTGCCAATCAGCCGGACGCCGCCTACGGAACCGGGACGTCGATTGCTCTGCCCACTGGCTATTACACCTCACTACAGATGTTGGCCACGGGCATTGAAGGAAATCAGGCCTCGAAGACCCTCACAGTCACTTATACCGATAACACGACATCCACCTTCACGCAGAGTTTCAGCGATTGGTGCAGCGCTCTGAACGGGAACGGCTGCGTCAGCACCGGCAGTAACTCGGGAGAATCCGTAGCCATTGCCATGCCATACCGCGACAGTGCGGCAGGACCCGACAATCGGGTCTTCTATCTTTATCATTACTCGTTCCCACTCAACACCAATAAAGCCGTGCAGAGCGTGACGTTGCCGAATACGCGTGACGTCGTAGTATTGGCGGTAACTCTTGCCGGGCCGGTCACAACTGGATTCACCATGGCTGCCGCGCCGAATTCGGTCAGCGTTGCGCAAGGCGCCAGCAATACGAGCATGGTTACAGTCACATTCACCGGCGGCTTTGACAGCGTAGTCGATTTGTCTGCTTCGGGTCTGCCCGCGGGCGTCACGGCTGCGTTCAATCCAGCAAGTACAACGACCACCAGTACTCTCACTCTCACAGCGAGTTCCACTGCTGCCACTGGACCGGCCACGATAACAGTCATCGGCACATCGGGCAATTCGACGCAAAATGCAACAATCAATCTGACGATTACTCCACCTTCGAGCTATTCGCTTTCGGCAGGAGCGCCAAACCAAGGCACAATTAGTCCGGGAGGATCCGCGCAATCTACGATCAGCCTGTCGTCGGCAAATGGTTACACCGGAACTGTGACCCTATCCTGCAGCATTGCGCCCGCCGTTACACCGGCACCATCATGCTCTTTCGGCAGCACGAGTCCCGTCACTGTGAGCGGCAGCGGTGGGAAAGCGACTCTTACTTTTGCGACGGTCGGGCCGTCCGCCGCGGCAATTCGCTCGAATGCATTGCTATCGCTCCTGCTCCCAATTCCAGCGTTGGCTGTAGTTGGCGTGGGGCTTATTCCGAGATCTTCGCGCAAGAGGAAGCTTCTGGGCCTCCTGGCGCTCTGGTCCATACTGACCGCACTGCTGATCGTACCCGCCTGCGGCGGTGGGGGAAGCAACGGAAACGGCGGCAGCGGCGGCAACAGCGGAACCCCTGCCGGGACGTATACCATTACCGTGACAGGTCTAGATGCGAACGGAGTCGCTCAGGCGAACACGGCTCCTTCTATCAGCGTCACGGTGAATTGATAGTTGTAGCCAAACCATTATTCCTCAACCTGTCACAACGCGACTTCGCGACGTTTGTCGGATCCATGGAGACCTCAGTGATCAGATACTTCTACCTGGGTATATTCGCAAGTTTCCTTATCCTCTTGCTTCAAGCTAATTTGATCGCACAGTCTTCGGAGAAACCCGACCTCAGCAAGCAACCCACGCTTTATGTAGTCGGCTATGCCCATCTTGATACCGAATGGCGCTGGGAGTACCCGCAGGTTATCGACGAATATATTCGAAAGACGATGGAGGATAATTTCAAGCTGTTCGATAAATATCCTCACTACATCTTCAATTTCAGCGGCGCCAATCGCTACCGCTTCATGAAGGAGTACTATCCGCAGGATTTTGCCAGGGTAAAAAAATATGTGAGCGAAGGACGATGGTTTCCGGCGGGCTCTTCCATGGAAGAGGGTGACGTGAATGCGCCGAGCGCCGAGGGCATTATCCGTCAGATCCTGTACGGCAACGAATGGTTTCAGAGAGAATTCGGCAAGAGCAGCGCGGAATACATGCTGCCCGACTGCTTCGGATTTCCCGCGTCCTTGCCGACTATTCTGGCGCACTCCGGCGTGAAGGGTTTTTCCACCCAAAAGTTAACCTGGGGTTCTTCTGCTCCAGCCGGCGGTCCCGATTCCATCGAAAGAACTCCCGAAGGAACTCCATTTAACGTCGGTGTCTGGGTGGGGCCTGACGGCGAAAGTGTTCTCGCTGGACTCAACCCCGGCAGCTATAGTGGCGGCATCGAAACCGATCTCAGCAAGCCTTTTCAGCCGCAGCCACCAAACCCCGCGCTCGCCGACCTTCAGAATAAAATCGGCGAACTTCAACGCAAGCTGCAGCAGCAAGAGCAGAACCGGCAACAATTCGATCAACAGGATATTCGCCAGTTTTTCAGCTTGCGCAGCGAACAGAGAGCACTGATCCAGGGACAACGCGACGATGCCAACCGCAGATATCAAGGCGATTGGGCGGCCCGCGTCCTCTTCAACGGCAAAGTCAGCGGTGTGTTCACCGACTATCACTACTACGGAACAGGCGACATTGGCGGAAGTCCGGATGAAGATTCCGTGAAGCTGCTGGAGGCCATCGTCACCAAAGGAACCAGCGACCTTCCTCCGCCAGGCCAGTTCTTTTTCCGCGATCGACCGCACCCAGCGTGGCCTTCGGTAGTTGTCGGTGACGGACCGGTTCATGTGATCTCGGCGGCCGCGGACCAAATGTTCCTTGCCATCAGTCCCGAAGAAGCCAAGGGGCTTCCCCGTTATACCGGAGAGATGGAACTCACGAATCATTCGGCAGGCTCGCTGACCTCGCAGGCCTATCAGAAGCGCTGGATCCGAAAAGAAGAGTTGCTCGCCGACGCTGCCGAGAAAGCATCCGTCACTGCCGAATGGTTAGGGGCACGCCCTTATCCGCTTGCGCGGCTGAATGACGCCTGGACGCTGGCCATGGGTGGGCACTTCCACGACGTTGCCGCGGGAACCGCGACGCCCCGGGCATACGAGTTCGCCTGGAACGACGACGTTATCGCGATGAATCAGTTTGCTGGAGTGTTGACGAATGCTACTCAGGGCGTTTCTTCGGCGCTGAATACAAGCGGGAAGGGAATTCCAATCGTGGTGTTCAATCCCCTGAACATTTCTCGCGAAGACGTAGTCCAGGCAAACCTGAATTTCCCGGAGGGAATGCCGAACTCAGTTCATGTGACGACTCCGGATGGCAAAGAAATTCCGGCACAAGTTTCCGACAGGAAGATCATCTTCCTCGCCAAAGTTCCTTCGGTCGGCTATTCGGTTTACAGCGTTGAGCCGGGGGCGGCGGCTGCCGAAACTTCCGCTGCTCTTCACGTCTCAAAAAACGGCCTTGAGAACGAGTTTTACCGAATCACGATTAATAAGGATGGGGACGTAGCAAGCATTTTCGATAGGAAACTGAATCGGGAATTGCTCGCGTCTCCCGCCCGCCTCGCCATTTCTTATGACAATCCTGAGGAATGGCCTGCGTGGAATATGGACTGGGACCAGGAACAAGCCGCGCCTAAAGAATATGTATCTGGTCCCGCGCAGGTGCGAATCGTGGAGAACGGACCGGTGAGAGTCGGCCTGGAAATCACGCGCGAAAGCGCGGGATCGCGGTTCGTGCAGACGATCCTGCTCTCGGCCGGCGATGCGGGTAAACGGGTTGAGTTCAGTAATGTGATCGACTGGAATACTCGCGAATCAAATCTTAAAGCGGTGTTTCCACTTGCGGCCTCAAATCATCTCGCCACCTATAACTGGGATATCGGGACGATTGAGCGTCCCACGGCGGCGCCGAAGAAGTTCGAAGTTCCCTCCCATCAGTGGATCGACCTCACCGACATGAGCGGAGAGTTCGGAGCCACAATCCTCACTGACTGCAAAAATGGGTCGGACAAGCCGAACGACCATACGCTGCGCTTGACTCTGATTCGGACTCCGGGCACCGCTGGAGGCTATACAGATCAAGGCACGCAGGATATCGGCCATCATGAGTTCGTCTACGGTTTTGCCGGACACGCCGGCGGCTGGCGTGATGCCCAGACCGACTGGCAAGCTGAGCGGTTGAATGCCCCATTAGTCGCATTCGAGACAAGCAAACATCCGGGAGCCCTCGGCCGGAATTTTTCTCTGCTGAAGATCAATAATCCTCGAATTCGCGTTCTCGCCGTAAAGAAAGCGGAACAGAGCGATGAAGTCGTTCTGCGCATGGTCGAACTGGATGGCAAGCCTCAACCGGACGTCCGGATCTCTTTTGCGGCGCCAATCGCAGCGGCACGCGAGGTGAATGGCCAGGAGCAACCAGTCGGCCCCGCAACCCTGAAGGACGGCGTTTTGGTCGCTTCTTTTGGCGCATATCAGCCTCGCACATTTGCACTGCACTTGCGATCGTTCAGTACCAGACTTCAGCCCACGCACTCAACTCCTGTCAATTTGCCATACGATCTCGAAACCGCAACCGACGACGGCTCCCCTTCGTCAGGTGGTTTCGATGGAAAAGGGAATTCCTATCCCGCCGAGATGTTGCCGTCGAAAATCTCTTTCGACGATGTGCAGTTCGAGTTGGCGGCGGCAAGAACAGGCACGCCCAACGCCTTGCAGGCTAATGGACAGGAAATCCCGCTTCCGCCCGGCTCGTTTAACAGGCTCTACGTGCTCGCTGCTGCTGCCAATGGAGATCAAACGGGTACGTTCTTGGTTGGGCAGAAAAAGACCGACTTAAGGATCCAGGACTGGGGTGGCTTCATCGGTCAGTGGGATGACCGTGAATGGAGTTCCGCTGACACTTCGCACGACGATTATGGCGACATGGTCGGTCTCAAACCAGGATTCATCAAGCGCGCTGACCTCGCGTGGTATTGCGATCACCATCACGACGCCAAAGGCAACAACGTCGCGTATCGGTACTCATATCTTTTCGGTTATGCCCTGGACATTCCCGCAGGCGCGAAGACGTTGACCCTGCCGCAGAATGAAAACGTTCGCATTCTCGCCGTTTCGGTTGCGAATGAGGACCCGGCTGTTAAGCCGGTTCAACCGCTGTATGATGTTCTTCCATCCACCGATGCCGGTCCGCCAGACTTCACCATTTCGATCTCTTCCGCGAATATGTCCATTCCGCAAGGACGCACTGCCATGACGCGGGTCGTTTTGATGCGACGGGGTACTTTCAGCGAACCAGCGACGTTGACCGTCTCGGGCCTGCCTTCTGGAGTGACCGCGTCGTTCGATCCGCCGGAGACAGTAACGTCCAGCATGATGACCCTGACTGCGGCAGCCGACGCCCTTCCTGCAACGTCATCGATCACGGTAACGGGTGTTGCAGAGAATTTGTCCCGGAACGCCTCGACATCCGTCCGTGTCACGCCAGTGTTCAGAAACTCGGTTCCTGTCGATCTTTCCTCTTTCTACAATGTCACGGGGATATACAACGATGGGGCAACGTTCACTCCTGGCGCGAGCCTTGATGGCGACGGATTCTCTTTCTCGGCCCAGCAACTCGGCAGCGAGCAAGTGGGAAACGGCGCCGTGTTTAAGATCGGGCCTCCGAACGCGCCCGATATGGTAACCGGCAAGACCGTATCGCTGCCCGACGGAAAATTCGCGACTGTGAATCTACTCGCTTTGGGAGTGAACGGTCCCCAGGAGTTGCAGACTTTTACCGTTACCTATAGTGATGGTTCAACATCCTCCTTCACCCAGAACCTGAGCGACTGGGCTTCACCTTCCAATTTTCCGAACGAATCCCCCGCCGTCAGCATGTCGTATCGGCTGACGAGCGACGGGTCGAAAGATTCGCGTGAATTCTACGCATACGCCTATTCGTTCAAACTCGATCCCGCCAAAATAGCGCGCAGCATAACGCTTCCGAGTAATCGCGACGTGCTTGTATTGGGACTCACACTTTTACCGGCGGAGTTTGCGAGGTAAGAGTGGCAGGTCTCGCCGAGTGGCGGGCAATTGCCGCGCTGGAGTCACGATAGCAAGGAGCTTCTTCTTTACTTTGACAGCTCCTCCAATCGCGCGACCAATCATTGATAGCGATCGTCTGGTTGTCATCGGAAACCAGGAGTTCCTCGGCGCCACTGCCGTCGGATGGCTTACGATAAAAATTGTACTTGCCGTCGCGAAAGGAGAAGTAAGCGATCCATTTGCCATCGGCCGACCAGCCCGGGAACGCGCTCGCAGCGGGCCCAAAAGTTAGGCGCGTACGGACTCCCCGCCAAATCGAGCACTCCTCTGCTTTGCAGATTTTCGGACCCTGTTCGCCAGAGAACGCAGTTTCCACGTGATATCCACGCTTCTCGAGTTGAGCTGTGCACCAACAGTTGCTGCGCCCAAACCCCAGTTTGGGCGCGGCTTTTCGTTGCACTATCCGTTTCCACCATCATCGCGATGTTTCGGAAACGGATAGTTTCTGATACCACTACCAGAGGTCGACTTTCATCGTTTGTTGGACTACCTTTTCGTGCGCACGACGCCGTGGATGGCCTCCGTACCGAAATGTGTGGTCGCCGGCCCTTGGAACACGAGCGTAAGGTTCGAATAAGGAATCGAATAAGCACCACTTCCGCCGGTTACACATACCTGCAAGGTGGATGATGGTGGATCCGTTTCGAAGGGGGCGTTGCTTCCATTGCCCGTCAGCAGGCTGACTGTACCGTTGACCTGAAAGCCTCCCGTCGTGGCAATGCTGAATGTGGGACAGCCGTCCATGTTCCATGTGACCGTGGCGTGGGTCAATTTGATGTGGTGCGTGTGAGCGCCCCGGGTGGAAGGATCCGTTGGATCCACGATGCCTTCCGTGATCCCATAGTCGGACGTCTCCATATTCACAGCCGCCGAAAAATCGGCAGTGGACGATTTCACGTGTAAGTCTAAGGACCAATTCCCGCGAATTTCATATGGCCCGGCTTTGACGGTTGAGGGGGAATAATCATTGATTAAGCCCCTGAAGTGTTCGGGTGTTTGAGCGAGAGCACCGGTGGTTAAGACGAGCGCCAGGATCAAAAGCGTGCCCGCCGCATAGGCTGATTTCTTGTTCTTCATTACATTCCTCCAGATCGAATATCCGTCGCAGGCGTTGGGGAACCCTCAGCGCGGCATAAGCCCGAGCTTCGTGCCGCAGATCCGGGGAGGATAGTCTGTATCTCAACATCGCGCCATAACGGCCGCTCGACATTCCCGCATTGCCGCCCGCAGTTCAAGCAGCAATAGGCAGAATGGCGATATACCGCGAAGTACTGTCTTTTGCCGTTCCCAGCGTGAGGGGTATAATCACCAACACTTCCCCCGCGGTAACCCGACCATGCATGGCAGCCCTACAGACGAAACTTCTTTGCGAATGGAGCCGGGCGACAAAATGCCTGGGGAACGGCTGGACTCGTGGAAGGAAATCGCCTCATACCTCGACCGCGATGTCACGACGGTTCAGCGCTGGGAGAAACGTGAGGCGATGCCCGTTCACCGGCATCTGCATGAGAAGCGCGGCTCAGTGTTTGCCCTGACGGCGGAGATCGATGACTGGCGGCAACGACGCAAACTTCTGCCGGATGAACGGCAGCAAGACTCGCCAGTGGAAACATCGGCGGGGCGTGATCTTGCGGCGTCAGGTGCGGCACCGGCGGCGCGGTTCCGGTTTGTCCTGACTTGCGCCACAGGAATCGTTGTCCTTCTAGCGATTGCCTACGCAGGATGGATTCAGGCCGGCCATGCGAGGCAGCCGAGAATCAAATCTCTCGCAGTACTTCCATTGCACAATTTAAGCGGAGATCCCACCCAGGAGTACGTCGCCGACGGTATGACCGAGGAACTCATTGAACGGCTTTCTAGAATTCACGGGCTGCACGTGATTTCGCGCACCTCGAGTATGCACTTCAAGGACAGCAATCTGCCGCTAGCCAAAATCGCGAAGGCGCTGGGGGTGGACGCGCTTGTCGAAGGCTCCATCGCGCGAGAGGGGCATCACGTCCGCGTCCGGGCCGGACTCGTTCGTACCGTCAGCGACGAATATGTTTGGACCGGCGAATACGAGGAAGAATACGAAAGCATCCTCGAGGTGCAGGACAAACTCGCGCGCAGCATCGTTGGCGAAATCGAAGTGAACCTCACTCCCGAGGAGGGAGCGCGCCTGGCATCGGCGCAACGAGTTGATCCCGTGGCTCACGAGCAATACCTCCGGGGCCGTTACTATTTCAACCAGCGGACGCAGGATGCGCTCAAGAAGAGCATTGCCTCTTTCCAGCAGTCCATCGCGAGGGATTCGGGCTATGCTCCTGCTTATGGCGGCCTCGCGGAAGCCTATGCGATGCTCGGATTTCGCACCGGCTTGCCACCGAATGAAGCCTTTTCTCAGGCTAAGAATGCGGCGCTTAAGGCGATCGAACTGGACTCGGGTTTGGCGGGACCGCATGCCGCCCTCGCCTTTATCGCGGAAACCTACGAATGGGACTGGGCCGCTGCGGAGCGAGAATACAAACGGTCTCTGGACTTGAATCCTGGCGACGCCGATGTCCACAACTGGTATGCCGGTTACCTCACATATGTAGGGCGGTTCGATGATGCAATCTCGGAGGCCAGGCAAGCCCGCGATCTCGACCCGTTATCTTTGCCCATCAACAACGCACTGGCAGGACGACTGATTGCAGCGGGCCGATATGACGAGGCGCTGAAGCAAGCGCTTGGAACGCTGCAACTGGATGCGAACTTTGCGCCGGTTCACCAGACTATGGGTTGGATTGACCTGCACAATGGAAAGCGGGACGAGGCCATCCGAGAGTTTCAAACCGCGCTGGCGTCGTCTGGGGCAAACGATACGGATCTCGAATTGGATCTGGGTTTCGCGTACGCGGTGTCGGGCAAACGAGAGTCGGCTTACAGAATGCTCGAGACATTGGAGATGCGTCACGCTCAAGGCGTCGCTCCACCCGTTTCCATCGCGATTCTTTGCGGAGCGTTGGGGCGGCCAAACGACGCATTCGTATGGCTGGACAAGGCCTATCAAGAGCGCGACCCGCAACTTACTTATATTAAAGTGGGGCGCAGATTCGACCCGCTGCGTAACGATCCCCGGTTCGATCAATTGCTTCGTCGCGTCGGGCTGTCTGACTA
>DATJOA010000086.1:0-16211 GCA_035507635.1 Candidatus Acidiferrales bacterium | reverse complement strand
TATCCGGGTCTGATTGTGGGATTCGTCAATGACGGGATAGCCGGAGTGCCGGGAGTGCTCAGGGTCTCGGTGCTTGATAAGGATGGCAGAGAGATCTCCGGCGGATCTCTGGATGCGGCGTATCCGCTGCCGGGGAAGGTGCGGCAGGCGAAGTTTCCGCTGCCAAAGGGAACGGAATGGAAAGGCCTGCGGTTGAAGGCAGAGATTGAAGTGAAGGGACAGCGATATCCGGTTCGCTGGGCCTGCCGGCAAAAGCTGAATGATGACGGGAGTTTGACCCTGAGAGCGACAACCGGACTTGGAGAGGACGATACGACAGGCGGCGTGCCGGGTGGGCAGCCGGGGGAGATACAGGACACGAGATGAAGATCAAATGGGCTGGGTTGTTCGTTCTTGTGATGTGCGCGGCGGCGTTTGCTCAAAGCGATCAGCAGGATTGGACAAATTTCGTCCGCATCGGGGCATATGGGCTCAAGAGCGGCGATGCAGCGGACATTGTGCGGCGGGCGCAGGAAAGCGACGTGTACGGAATCGAGGTCGACAACGATATCGAGGGCCGGTACGAGAGCTTTCTGCATCCGGAGGCGAAGCTGAAGGCGATCCGCGATGTCGCCGAGGCGGCGCATAAGGCGGGGAATCATGCGTTCGTGTATATCGCGGGGACGGAGTGCATCACGGCGCACGGCGATAAAGTGGCGCACACGCTGGCGAAGGATCATCCGGACTGGCTGCAGAGAAAGATCACGGGAGAGCCGGCGATTTTCGGCGGAGGCACGGCGTTCTGGATCAGGCCGGGAGACGAAGATGTGTGGGTGAGCCCGTACGCTCCGGAGTGGCGGAAGATCTATATGGAGCATGTGCGGCAGATCGCGCAGACCGGTATCGACGGAATCTATATCGACATTCCGTACTGGATGACGCACTTCGAAGGCTGGGAAGACACGTGGGCAAGCTTTGATGAATACACCGTCGCTGCGTTCAAGAAGCAGACGGGGCTCGATGCGAAACATGATTTGAAACTCGGGGACTTTTCGGATCCGGCTTTTCGAAAGTGGGTAGAGTTCCGCATCCAGACGTTTACTGATTTTCTGCACGAGATCAGCGAAACGGCGAAGGCGGTGAATCCGCAGATCAAGATTATTCCCGAGATTTATCCGGGGATCGAAGAAGAAGCGGTGCGCGTGGGAGCGGATGTTTACAGCCTGTATCCGGTGGTGGATGCGATTGCACATGAATATGAATTTGGCAACGGAAACCATTTAGCGTCGGAGCGCAACCCGCTGGACTGGTTTCGGTATCAGGTTGGGATGCATTCGTTCCGGGCGTTCGCGCAGGGGAAGGCAACGTGGATTCTGAATTACTCGTGGGATGGCGACAAAAATGTCGACAAGCGCGAGGCGATGATGAATCTGGCAATGTCGCAAGTTATGGACGGCGCGAATTTCTGGGATGCGCCGGGGCATTCGATGGCCGGGTCGAATGACCTGCCCACGCGGAAGAAGATATTCACTTGGATCGCCGCGCATGAGAAGACGTTTTATCTGCCTCGGTCGTCGATTGATCCGATTGGAGTGTATTTCTCGCCGAAAACGCGGGACTTTTTTGCGAAGGACTTTATTGACTCGTATCGCGGGACATTGATTCTGCTGATGCAGAAGCATCTCGAGTTTCAGATTGTCACGCCCCGGACTCTGGCCGAGTTTCGGGGAAGGACACTTGTTCTGCCGGATGTGCGGGTTCTGGACGATGGCGAGAAGCGTTGGTTGAAACAGTACGTTGCGAGCGGGAATCGGGTTGTGATTTCGGGAGCGGATGTGACTGAGTTGAAGCCATCCGGCAACGCGGTGCGGCTGGCTGGAGATCCGGGGACGGCCTACAACGGCGAGTTGGAAAAAGATTTCGAGTCGGCGTCTCCGGAGTCGCAGGCGGAGTTTCTAGGTGCTTTGCGAGGCGGGGATGCGGTACGGATCGAGTCGTCGCCGAAGATTGCAACTTCGATCGCCCGGACATCCGACGGCCATATCAATTGCTTCTTCGCGAATTTTGCCGGATTGAAGGGCGGAGTGAATCCGGTGCAGACGCCGCAGGATGGCGTGAAAGTGACCGTCGAATCTTCGTCCTTGGGGCATGGATTTTTTCTGCCGTTTCTGGGCGAGGCGCAGGAGATCAAGGGCGTGCGCAACGGAGATGCGGTGAGCTTCGCGCTGCCTACGATTACGAAGGGCGCGGTGTTCTGGTACGAACCGTAGGCTTGCTCTACTCGTGTGGTGCGTTTGCGGGACGCCAAGGCGACAGCCGCCGGGACGGCGGCGCTACTGGCGCTCCCAGGATTTTGATCGATCTATTGCTTCTTTCCAGCGATCGCGCAGGGTGCGGGATTGGGATTCCGGCATGCGGGGCTCGAAGCGGCGATCGCTGATTCCAGATTTGTTCAGATCAGAAACATTCCAGAATCCTGCGGCCAAGCCGGCAAGGTAGGCTGCTCCCAGCGCTGTAGTTTCGGTGACTGCCGGACGGACTACGGGGACTCCAAGAATATCGGCTTGAAACTGCATGAGGCTGTCATTGGCCGAAGCGCCTCCGTCGACGCGGAGCTCGCGGACTTCGTCTCCGGAGTCGCAGCGCATGGCGTCGAGCAGATCCGCGACCTGATAGGCAATGCTTTCGACGGCGGCGCGGGCAATGTGGCCAGCGGTCGAACCGCGAGTGAGGCCGAAGATCGATCCGCGGGCGTAGGAATCCCAGTGCGGCGCGCCGAGTCCTACGAAGGCCGGGACGAAATAGACCCCTCCATTATCTGGCACTGACTTCGCCAGAGCTTCCACCTCTTCTGATTTACGGATCAGCCCCAGTCCATCGCGCAACCACTGCACGACGGCACCTCCGACGAAAACGCTGCCTTCAAGAGCGTATTCGGTGACGTTGCCGAGCTTCCAAGCAATTGTCGTGACCAGCCGGTTCGATGAAGGTACCGCGCGCTGACCGGTATTCTGAAGCATGAAACATCCGGTGCCGTATGTGTTCTTGGTCATGCCCGTGCTGGCACAGCGCTGGCCGAAAAGCGCGGCCTGCTGGTCTCCGGCGATGCCGGCGATGAGAATCTGCTCGAGTCCGTTGACGCCTTGCACTCTGCCGTAAATCTCGCTCGATGAGCGCACCGCCGGCATCATGGAGCGCGGGATTTGAAAAAGATCGAGAAGTTCGGCATCCCAGTCACAGGAGTGGATGTTGAAGAGCATGGTGCGGGAGGCGTTGGTCACGTCGGTCGCGTGCACGCGCCCCTGGGTGAGATTCCAGACGAGCCAGCTGTCGACGGTGCCGAAGGCTAGCTTGCCGGCCTCGGCGAGCGAGCGCGCTCCTGGAATGTTTTCGAGAATCCAGGAGATTTTCGTGGCAGAGAAATAGGAATCGATCAGCAGCCCCGTGCGTTGTTGAATCGGCTCGGCGTGGCCGTCGCGCCTCATGCGTGCGCAAAAGTCGGCAGTGCGTCGGTCTTGCCAGACAATCGCAGTATGGATAGGCTGGCCCGTTTCCCGATTCCATACGATTGCGGTTTCACGTTGATTGGCGATGCCGATTGCGGCGATCTCGTCGGCGTGCGCGCGGGCCTGGGCGATCGCCTCGACAGCTACCGCAATCTGAGAGGAGAAGATCTCGTCGGGATTGTGCTCAACCCATCCAGGCTGGGGAAAGATCTGGGCAAATTCGCGCTGGGCGACGGCGCGGACTGCTCCCTCATGATCAAAAAGAAGGGCGCGTGAACTAGTTGTGCCCTGATCCAGAGCCAGGACGTATTTCACAAGATCTCCGATCTCCTAACGGCGCCGCCAGCGACAGTCTACGACCCCTTCAAAAATCGTCTCACGCCAAAATCGTACAGCCCCGCACCGAGCAGGCCGCCGAGCAACGGAGCGACGATGGGAATCCACCAGACGTGAGTTCCATCGGTCAGGCCGTTGTTGCGAAATCCGGCGAGGACCGCGAACAATCTGGGGCCGAAGTCGCGAGCTGGATTGATCGGATAACCATGCATCCCGCCGAAGCTCATGCCGATCGCGACGACCACCAGACCGATCAGTGCAGGCGCCAGATTCGAGCCGGGCGGCATGTTGAATTCGTCGACGATCGCGAAGATCAGAAGGACGAGCAGGCCGGTGCCGATCAACTGATCGAGGAAGCCCGCCTGCGGCAATCCGGGAAAAGCCGGGAACGTGGTGAAGACGCCGGCCGTGTGTTCGAGTTGCGGATCAACTTTGTGGAAGGCCGGAAGATAGTTCCAGAAAACCAGGGCGGCTGCGGCGAAAGCGCCGGCGGTCTGCGCGATGGAGTATGGGATGACCTTGCTCCATGGGAATTTTCTAAAGACCGCGAACGCTAGCGTGACCGCGGGATTCAGGTGAGCCCCGGAAACTTTACCTGCGATGTAAATGCCCATCGTCACGCCGAGTCCCCAGCCCAGAGTGATATTGGTGTAGCCTCCGTGAATCGTCTCGCCGGGATTGCCAGTCGGGAACAGCATCACCATGGCGACAACTCCCGTGCCGAACAGAATCAGGACGAAGGTGCCCAGGAATTCTGCGATCAGTTCCGCCTTCAGAGTTGGTTTTGAGTCCATGGTCTTTCCGCGGTGAAACTGCTCTCAGCGACCGCGAAGTAGTCTAACAAGCGGAAGCAGGTTTCTACGCATTTTTCGAGCAGAATCTTTCTGTCAGAAAAGCGCGGCAGAACAGAAAGCCGCGCGAGTAGCAGCCATGAAATTGACATTATAAAAGTTTGTAAATAAAGGGATTTCCTCTTGACATTCGGGGCAAGGACCGTAAGATATAAAAATAATTATTCATCGTAATGAATATTTATTCACAATGAATAAAACCTTGCGCCAGCGGGCTGTCCTTGACGTTTTGAAACACGGGTCCATCGCCAGCCAGGAGGACCTTCAGCGGCACTTACGCCGCCGTGGATTCAAGGTGGGGCAGGCCACGCTCTCGCGGGATATCCGCGATCTGAACCTGAGCAAGACGGCTCATGGATATTCCCTGCCGCAAGGCGATAGCGCGACGGGAATCGCACTGCCTCCGGTTTCGCGGCTGGTGCGGGAGTTCGTGCTCGATATCCGGCTGGCCCAGAATCTGCTCGTGATTAAGACCATCGTGGGCAGCGCGCAACCGGTGGCCGCGGCGCTGGATGAAACCGACTGGAGCGAAGTGGTGGGGACGATCGCCGGGGACGACACCATCCTCATTGTGTGTCCGGATAAGGATCAGGCGCGCGATCTCGCCGGCCGGATTGAGGAAATGCTCGGCTGATGGGGCAAAAGCTCAAAACCGCAGTGTTGGGCGCGACCGGCTATTCCGGCCTGGAGCTGACGCGCATTCTTCTGCGCCATCCGCGAGTCGAGAAGCCGGCTTTGTTGCGGCGCGCCGCGGATAACGGTACCCCGGCTGATCTCGCCGATGCGTTCCCTGTTCTTTCGGGAAATGGCGGCTATCCGCTGCATCCGCTGTCGTGGCCGGCTCTGAAGCAACAAGGAGTTCAGTTGCTGTTTCTGGCGACGCCCCATGAGGTGTCGCGCTCGCTGGTTCCGGAGGCGATTTCGCAGGGACTGCGCGTGATCGACTTGAGCGGCGCATGGCGGATAAAAGACGAGCAGCATCGGGCCATTTACAGCTTTCAGGACTCGGATGCGGCGAAGGCTTCGGAACTGACGAACCGCGCTGTGTACGGGCTTCCTGAACTTAACGCCGACCGCATTGCGAGTGCGGATCTGGTGGCGAATCCGGGATGCTACGCAACGTCGGTGATTCTTGCGCTCGCGCCGCTGCTCAAAGCAGGATTGGTTGATCGCAGCCGCGGAATTATTTCCGATTCGAAGTCGGGCGTGTCGGGGGCGGGAAAAGAGCCGACAGCGAAAACGCACTTTGTTTCGGTAGCTGACAATCTGTCGGCGTATTCCGTATTCAGTCACCGGCATCTGGGCGAGATCGTGGAGCAATTGGGACTCGGCGATCAGGAAATGATATTCACACCGCACCTGCTGCCGATCCCGCGCGGGATCCTGTCGACCATCTATATACGTCTCGAGCGTGAGATGACTCCGCTCGAAGTGGAATGCTGTTTCCGCAATTTTTATGCGGGCAAACCCTGGGTGCGGGTGTTTCAGACGCCGAAACTGCCTCAGGTGCAGTTTTCGTTAAACACGAACTACTGCGATTTGGGATTTTGCCTGGCTGAGGACGGCCGGCGTCTGGTGCTGATCTCCTGCATTGACAACCTGCTGAAAGGCGCGGCCGGGCAGGCGGTTCAAAACATGAATCTGATGTACGGCTGGGGCGAGAAAGAAGGACTGTAGTGACAATCGTCATCAAAATCGGCGGAGCTGCTCTCGAAGATCTGGCAACGTTGCGGAAGTGCGCAAAGGCGATCGCAGAGCTGGCACAAGATGGACACCGCGTCGCGGTAGTTCATGGCGGCGGGAGCGCGCTAACGCGCGTCCTGCAACGGCTGGGCAAGCAGAGTGAGTTCGTGGGCGGATTGCGCGTCACGGATGCCGAGACGCGAGACGTGGCGCTGATGGTGCTGGGAGGGATGGTCAACAAGAAACTCGTGGCGGCGATCCAGGCGGCGGGAATGCCTGCGGTCGGTTTCTGCGGCGGAGACGGGATGACGTTCCGGGCACGCAGGAAGCACATCCAAGGAAACGATCTGGGATTCGTCGGCGAAATCTGTTTTGCGGAGCCGTGCTGGATCGAGGCGCTGTGGCAACAAGGCGGGATTCCGGTGCTCGCGTCGCTGGCTCTGGGCGCTGACGGAGAGTACTACAACGTGAACGCGGACGAGATGGCGGCTGCTTGCGCAGCCGCATGCCACGCGAATGCGCTCATTTTCCTGACTGACGTGCCTGGCGTGAAAGACGCTGCGGGCGCGGTGATTCCGTGGCTGAGCACGAAGCAGGCGCAGGATCTGGCTGCGGGGTCGGTCGTCAGCGGTGGAATGTTGCCGAAGCTGGCAGCCTGCACACAGGCGCTGAAGCAAGGCGTGGGACGAGTGCGGATTCTTCCGGCAGCTGAGGCCGATGCGCTTCCGCAGTTTTATATGACGAAGTTGAATTGCGGAACAGAAGTGACGTGCGCCTGAAATCGCGGCGCTGGAATTTAGAGATGAGGAGAGAAAGTTGAACAGTCCATTACAAAACAAGATGCCGGTTGTACCGGAGACTTTTCCGGGCGTTTTCTGGTGTCCAGATCTAGTCTCGACCCGCGACCTGGGGCCACAGGGTGTGCAGGCCGTGCTGCATCTCACGGAACTGATGAAGGGACGGCCGTCGGTCTTCCAGCGCTCGCTAGCAGGAAAACAGATGGTAATGTTTTTCGAGAAGCCGTCGCTGCGCACGCGTATCACCTTCGAGTCGGGAATGGTCGGACTCGGAGGGACGGCGATGTTTGTCGATCAGTCACACAGCCGCATCGATGCACGCGAGACTTTGAGCGATGTGGCGCATAATCTGGAGCGCTGGGTTGATGTGATCGTGCTGCGCACATTCTCACACCAGACCGTCGAAGACATGGCTCGTTATGCGTCAGTGCCGGTGATCAACGCACTGAGTGATCTAGAGCATCCGTGCCAGGCTTTGGCTGACTACTTCACGCTGCAGGAACGATTCGGAGATCTGAAGAAGATCACGCTGGCATATGTTGGCGATGGAAATAACGTGGCCCATTCACTGCTGCTGACGTGTGCATGCCTTGGGTCCTCGATCCGCGTCGCCACTCCGAAAGGTTATGCGTGCAATCCGGAGATTGTGGCGCAAGGACGCAAGATCGCGAAGCAGACTGGCGCACAGATTGAATTTCTCACGGACCCTCATGCTGCGGTCGCAGGCGTCGATGCCATTTACACCGACGCCTGGGCCAGCATGGGGCAGGAAAATGAGTCGGCCGCGCGGGCGACGATTTTTCCTCCATATCAAGTAAATGAGCAGTTGATGGCGGAAGCCGCGCCTCACGCGGTGTTCATGCATTGCCTGCCGGCTCATCGCGGGCAAGAAGTGACCGACGATGTGATGGACGGGGAACATTCGGTGGTCTTCGAGCAGGCGGAAAACCGACTGCACGCACAAAAATCAATTCTTTATATTTTGCTGGGCGGCGCCGTGCGCCTGCCCGCGAGGAGCGCTCATGCCTGAGAAAGTTGTTCTTGCTTATTCCGGTGGACTGGATACTTCGATCATTATTCCTTGGCTCAAGGAGAACTACTCCTACGACGTTATCGCCATGGTCGGAGATGTGGGCCAAGGAGATGACATCGAGGCAGTGGTCGAGAAGGCCTACAAGACGGGCGCCAGCAAAGTGATCGTAGAAGATTTGCGGGAGGAATTCCTCACGGGGTACGTCTTCCCTGCTCTGAAGGCAGGCGCCGTGTATGAGCACAAATATCTGCTTGGGACGTCGCTGGCGCGGCCTGTGATTGCGAAGCATCAAGTGGAAGTTGCGTTGCGCGAGGGCGCGACGGCTGTGGCTCACGGGTGCACTGGCAAAGGGAACGATCAGGTGCGCTTCGAATTGACGTATCAGGCGCTGGCTCCGGAGTTGAAGATTATCGCTCCGTGGCGCGAGTGGACTCTGAAGTCGCGTGAGGACTGCCTCGATTACGCAGAACAGCACGGAATTCCGGTGAGTGCAAGCCGCGAGAAGATTCACAGCCGCGATCGCAATCTGTGGCACATCAGCCACGAAGGCGGCGAATTGGAGGACGCGGGAAATGCGCCTCTGCCGACAACGTGGCAGATCACGCGGTCTCCGCAGGAGGCACCGGACAAAGAAGAGCAGGTCAGCATCGGATTCGCGAAGGGAGTTCCGGTTTCGGTGAATGGAATGGAACTGGATCCGGTGTCGCTGGTCGAGTTGCTGAATGAGATCGGCGCGCGGAACGCGGTCGGGCGCGTAGATCTCGTGGAGAACCGATTTGTGGGGATCAAGTCGCGCGGGTGCTATGAAACGCCGGGCGGCACGCTGCTGATTGCGGCACATCGGGAACTCGAGGCGTTGTGCCTGGAGCGCGACGTGGCGCATTTCAAGCAGCACATCGGACTGAAATACGCGGAACTCGTGTACTTCGGGCTGTGGTTCACTCCGCTTCGCGAGGCGCTCGATGCATTCGTTGAGAGCACGCAGAAAGAAATGACGGGCGAGGTCACCCTTTCGCTCTACAAGGGAAATGTTTCGGTAGTGAGCCGCAAGTCCGAACACTCCCTGTATCGCACGGATCTCTCGTCGTTCACGATGGGCGACAGTTACGACCAGAAAGACGCGGCTGGATTCATCCGCATTCTGGGGCTGCCGTCGCGCTCGCGAGCATTGACCCGGGTTGAGGTTACGCGATGAAGATGTGGTCGGGAAGATTCCGGCAACCGCTGGACGCTGAGTTCGAGCGTTGGCAACGGTCTTTCGATTTCGATCGGCGGCTGTTGCGCTACGAACTTGCAGCCAGCGGCGCGCATGCGAAGGCGCTGAAGAATGCCGGGATCCTGACTGCCGACGAACTGATCAGCATTCTGCAGGGGCTGGAGCAGATCGGAAAGAAGGCTGAGGAATCGGCTGCGTTTCTCAAGGACGAATCCGCGGAAGATGTGCATCATTTCGTCGAGAAGCAGTTGGTCGGTGTTATCGGAGAACTCGGCTACAAGTTGCACAGCGGGCGAAGCCGGAATGAGCAGATCGCGACCGATCTTCGGCTATACGTAAGAGCGGCAATCGATCAATTGCGGGAGCAGCTTGGCGAACTTTCTGGCGTGTTCGTGGACCGTGCAGAAACGGCGAAGGATGCGGCGATGCCCGCGTATACGCACCTGCAGAGGGCAGAGCCGGTGCTTGTCGGACATTGGCTGCTTGCGTATGTGGAGATGTTTCTTCGCGATGCTGAGAGGCTGGCGGATTGCCGGAAACGCGTGAATGTGTGTCCTTTGGGATCGGGCGCGGTGGCTGGAGCAACCTTATCGCTGGATCGCGGGTTCATGGCCAACAATATTGGCTTTGACAGCGCGACAGCGAACAGTATCGATGCAACGAGCGACCGCGATTTCGCGATCGAATTTGTGAATGCACTGTCGATGCTGGCAGCACATCTGAGCCGATGGGCCGAGGAGATGATCCTCTTCTCCACACAGGAATACGGGTTCGTGGCGCTGCCGGAGGCGTATTCGACGGGCAGCAGCGCGATGCCGCAAAAGAAAAATCCCGACCTGTTGGAGCTCGTCCGAGGAAAGAGCGGGCGAGTTATTGGAAACGCAACAGCTTTGATCATTGCCGTCAAAGGATTGCCGCTCGCATACAACAAGGATTTGCAGGAGACGCAACAACCGGTGTTCGAGGCCTCAGATGCTCTTCTGCAGATGCTTCCACTTATTACGGGATGGATGAAGGTGGTGGAGTTCAATTACGAGCGGATGCAGCAGTCGGCAGGATCCGGGTTCATGAATGCCTGGGCGGCAGCGACGTATCTGGTACAGCGCGGAGTGCCCTCGCGGCTCGCGCATGAGCGGATTGGGAAAGCCGTGGCGATGTGCATCGAGAAGAATTGCGAGTTGCAGGATTTGCCGCTCGATGAGCTTAGGGCGCTGAGTCCTGCCTTTGGCGAAGACTTTTATGAATCCCTAACGTTGGCTTCTGTTTTGGCCGTTCATGATGTGCCGGGCGGGACGGCTCCGGCGAGGGTGCGGCAGGCGATCAGTGCTGCCAGAAAACAAATCGAGTCACTTCGCGAGGAGGTCCATGCGCACGCGTAAAGCGATCTTGCCGGATGCCAAAGATATTCATGAATTGATTTGCGCCTACTCGGGCGATGGCACGCTCTTGCCTCGGAGCCTGCCTGAGATCTGCGAGAACGTGAGGGACTTCGTCGTCCTGGAAAATGAAGACAAGATCATCGGCTGTGGGGCGCTTCATTTGTACGGAACGCATCTCGCTGAAATCCGTTCGATCACCGTGGCTCCGTGGGCGCAAGGAAAGGGCGGCGGCGGAAAACTGGTGAAGGCTCTGCTGGCGGAGGCGAAACGGCATCGCGTGGATTGCATTTGCCTGTTCACACGCAAGCCGGACTTTTTCGCCGGCCAGGGATTCTCCGTTGCCCAGAGAGAAGACCTGCCGGACAAGATCTACAAGGATTGTCACGCGTGCCCGAGGTTCCACTGCTGCGATGAGGTGGCGATGGTCCGCGGAGACCTGCCAAAGTTCGCTATTCTTCCCGAGCCGGCGAACTGGGTGCAACTGCAAGGATGGTCTCCGAACGCGGAAGAGCAGACTACGTCCAGGTAATTTCGGAGGCGCCATCTTCGGCGTCACATAGATAAGTCTCCGGCTCGATTCCAGTTGCCTTGCGGTAGCGTTCGGCAATCGTAGCCGCAAACTCTTCGGCGTTTTCTTGACGCACCAGGTTCACGGTGCATCCACCGAAGCCTCCTCCGGTCATGCGTCCACCGATAAAACCCGGCAAGCCGTCCGCGGAATCAACCATGACATCGAGCTCACGGCAGCTGACTTCATAGAGATCGCGCAGGCTGTCGTGCGATTCGCGCATCAGTTTCCCCATCCGCTTCAGGTCTCCTTCGGTCAAGGCGCGGGCTGCGTCGAGAGCTCTCTGATTCTCGTGGATTACGTGCGTCGCACGCTTTGCAATTGTGGGAGGGAGTTCGCTCGTATGTTCATCGAGCGAGCGTAAAGAGACGTCGCGGAGTGCGTGCACATTGCCATCCCACCTGGCGAAGCAGCGAACCGCCTCTTCGCATTCCGCGCGACGCTGGTTGTAGGCGCCAGTCGCGAGATCGTGCATCACTTTCGTGTTGCAGACCACCAGACGAATGCCCGGCGGAATCGGTACGAACTTGAATTCCAGCGAACGGCAGTCGAGCAGGAACGCGTGCCCGGCTTTTCCCATGCAGGAAACGAACTGATCCATGATGCCGACACGGGCACCGACAAATTCGTTCTCCGCCCGGCGGCAAAGCTTTGCAATCTCGGGCAACGGGAGGCGCTGGCCGTCGAGGCTCATGAATGCGAAGGCAGAAGCCACCTCGATTGCGGCCGAGGAACTCAGACCGGCGCCCACCGGGACTTCGCCGTGAACGAGAATGTTGGATCCGTAAAGGTTCAATCCTCGCTGACGAAGAACGCTGGCAACGCCGAGAACATAATCACACCATGCTCCAACGCGGTGAGCGGGCAACTGATCGAGACCGAATTCGAAGTGCCCGGGAAATTCCTGAGAATCAATCAAGAGCCTGCTATCCGGGCGACCGGAGATGGCCACATAAGTGGAGAAGCCCACGGCGGCAGGCATGACGAATCCATCGTTGTAGTCGGTATGTTCGCCGATCAGATTGACGCGGCCGGGCGCCCGAAAAATCCTAGGACGACGGCCGAAGCGGCTCTCGAACTGTTGTGCGAATTCGCGCGCGTTCATCCTTCGCGAGTCCTATCGGGTGATTCGATAAAGTTTCGATCCACAGAGCTTTTTAAGTGCGAATGCCAAGGCAAAAAGGGTCGCGCGGATCCAGCAGAAGGTCCGCTTCCGAATTGACGAAAGCCGAACCCTTGATGCTGGGATACATCTTGCCATCGCGAACCGAAATTGTGCCTTCAAAAACGCTGCCGACAATGCTTTCTTGAGTCCAAACCTGGCCTTCGTGAATTTTCCCGTCGGAATAAAGACAGGCCAGCTTGGCGCTCGTGCCGGTGCCACAGGGAGAACGATCGTAAGCCTTCCCAGGACAAAGTACGAAGTTTTTGCTGTCTGCCGATGGCGAAATCGGCGGCCCGAAAATCTCGACGTGATCAATTTCCTGATTTCCGGCGCCCGTGATTCCCTGCTGCATCAGAGCTTGACGAATGGCCCAAGTGAAATCCGTCAGCTCATCGATGTTCTTGAGTGATAGTTCCATCCGATGGTCGCGAACCAGAAAAAACCAGTTGCCTCCCCAGGCCACGTCGCCGTGGATTTTGCCGTACTCGGGAACGTCGATCTCGACGTTGGCGATGAGACGGTAGCTGGAGACATTGTTGACCGTCACTTCACCGCTTGGGTGAAGGATCGCACCGACAATACCGACCGGCGTCTCGATGCGGTGCTCTCCCGCGGAGATGTTCTTCATATGAGAGAGCGTTGCGACCAGGCCGATGGTTCCGTGGCCGCACATGCCGAGATAACCCACGTTATTGAAGAAGATGACTCCCGCGGCACAGGAGGGATCGGTCGGTTTGCAAAGCAGAGCCCCGACCATGACGTCGGAACCACGCGGTTCGTTTACGACAGCAGATCGAAAACTGTCGTGCCCTGAGCGAAAACGGCGCAGCCGCTCGGACAGCGGCCCATCGCCGAGATCGGGGCCGCCGTCGATCACGACGCGTGTGGGCTCTCCGCCGGTGTGGGAATCGATGACGCGCACCTTCTGTAATGTCTTGAATGTCTTGTCGGGCATCTTGATGCTAGGTTGCAGAATCATCCTGCAGCTTCACAGGCGGAGTCGCTCCCCCAGAGGTGATTGTAAGGGACGGGCGACGTTATTGTCGTTGTACGCAGAGCGCAGTGGAGCTTCGCTCCGCCGGACAGCCGAGGTCGCTGTACCCACTTTAATGCTCTAGCATTAACTCTCCGGCAGAATCAAAACGCACTCCCGCTACGGATTTCCCTGAGGCGAGAACGTCGCGAATGCTGCCCCTGTTCGGGCCCGCTTGCTCGATGGCAGCCCACAAGCAGCGGATGGCCTCAGATAGGGAGGTGCCCGCGGGAAGGCGGAAGATCCAGGGGATGTTCGTTGAGGTAAGCGCGCGATCGGAAGAAATGGCGAGAATGGGGACGAAGGACTTAACTGCGATCTGCTCGGCCAGATGGCTGGAAGCACGGTCGAGCGCAATCACAGCGAGCACGTGATCGTTGTAGACGGCATTCACGAGATCGCTGGAAGCTTTTCCCCAGGAAGTTTCGGATGGGATGGCGACTAGGGTTATGTGCTTCGTCTCGGCATTCAATGAGCTGAGGAGTTTCTCTGCATCTGCCGCGTGCACGATCTGGTCGGCGTGCGGTCCGAAAACTCCAATCTGAAGATTGTCCGCATTCAGATTGGGCGTTGGAGGACCTGCGTAGTGCACGCCGTCTTCTCCGACTTGAGCGTAAGGCTTCTCCATCGTAATGCGGCGATAGGTGATCTGGCCGTCGTGCACGTGGGCGAGGTACAAAGGTGCGATGTTCTTGCAGTTCGGGTCGAAAACCATGTCGCCCGTCACTCCCCTGTAGCTGGTAAGTCCGGTCAAGGCATCTCGGATGCGGCCTTTATTCAGGCCCGCGCGGCAGATGGCATCGAGGAGGATGCGCATCTGGTCGTAGGCCAGCGCGGCCAAGTGGTCAGGCTTCTCGCCATATTTGCCTTCGTAGCGGGAAACGAAGTCGGTCCATAGTGGATCGTTGCGCGTGGGGTCGAAAGGATAGACAGCTTCAAATCCTTCGGCGGCGGGACCGGCGAGCTTGATCAATTTATCGCCAATCGTGCGGTGGCTGCCGAAGACGCGCTGGTGCATGCCCAGTTCCCTCATCTCCTTGAGGATTTCGGCCGCCTGCCCAATATTTGCCCATAGGACAATCGCATCGACGCGCGAATCCTGGATGACCTGCAGCTGCCGTCGGAAGTCCGTGTCGCCGGGAAGGAATTTCTGCTCGATCACCAGAGGATGTCCGAGGCGGCGGGATGCATCTTTGAACTTCAGCACGCCGAATCGGCCGTAACGGTCGTTCACACGCAGAATCCCGACTCGCTTGATGCCGAGTTCGGTATAGATGTGGCGGGCGAGCGTATATCCCTGAACGCGATCGTCCTGAATTACAGTGAAGTACCAGGGAATGCCCGTTTCTGGGATAGTGGGATCGGTGGAGGCGCTGTTCACGATCGGCGTCTCGGCCTTGAGAGTGAGGCGCAACGCGATGTGAGTGGTCTCGGCGCTGACGGATCCAAAGATCGCCCAAACTTTGTCGTCATAGATCAGCCGGACGGCTTCGTTAGAGGCAGCGCCCCAGATTTCAGAATCCTTGGAAACGCCGCCGGAAGGGATGTTGTTTTGCCAGTTGTTGTAGTCGTTGCGCGTGATCAGATGAAATGGCTTTCCGCCATAGCCTCCAGCTGCATTCGCTTCGTCAATGGCCATTTGCGCGCCGTCAAGCATGCGATTACCCATGGCCTGATCGGGGTGATAGTTGAGAGGGCCGAGGAATCCGATGCGGATTTCGCTGAGCGAATTCAGGTCAGGATCGGGGATATCACGCGCCGCGCCGTTGTACTCAATGAGGTCCTGGTAGTACTCGTAATACGGAGTCGTGAATTTCGAGAACGGACGTAGGTCCTCCGGCGCGCTGGTGTACGGCTTCAGCGAGCGCGGAGCGGGCCGTCCGGGAGGATTCTTGCCGCAGGCGCATGGAGTAAATGCTTGTCCCCAGGCCGCGCTCACGAGCACAGCAGCTGTCAGCAACATTGACGCAAGTCGCATGGCGTGACTCCTTTCACGAGCACGGCGGGCGATTACTCCTCGGGCGTTTCGCGGCGGAACATCGCGATAGCCTCAATCTCGATCAGAAGATCGGGGCGGCAAAGAATCGCCTGGATGCCGGTGGATGCCGGCAGAGGATCGAGTCCCTGCGCTTTGAAGAACGTGGTTCGCTCCTGGTTGAAGGCCTCGTAGTCGCGCTCGATATCGCGCAGGTAGCAGGTGGTTCGAACGATATCGTGCCAGGTCGCTCCCTCGGAGGCCAGCAGCTTCGTGATGTTCTCGTAGGTTCGCTTCTGCTGGGCGCGGAAGTCTCCGACGTGAACCGTCTTACCCGACTCGTCGATGCTGGCGGTACCGGAGATTAAGAGAATCGTCAGGCCGTTGAGGTCGATACGCATGCCGCGGGAAAAGGCGCTGCCGTAGTCGTAGGCTTCGTTCAACGTCGAGTGATTGGTGATTGCCCGCTTGACGACCGGGGCTGTGGCTACTTCTGCGAGTAGTTCCTGAACATTCATAAGATGGCTCCTGAGTTACTTTTTCCCTTTCGCTTTCTCGCTTCCAAAAACTTTTGCAATCGAAACCGATTCTTTTTGGCGAATGCCGTGGCTCAGTCCCTTGGCGGTGGCGACCCATACGTCATCGCCCTGGAAATCGACTCCTAGGACGTAGTTGTGAGCGGGCGCAGTT
>DATJOA010000085.1:0-16602 GCA_035507635.1 Candidatus Acidiferrales bacterium | reverse complement strand
GGCGCTACGGTTCGAGTTACTACGGTGATTTCGACAGCACAAAAATTCATCCACTCCTGAGATACTGGTGGTTCCCTAAACTTCTGGAGGGCGATTGAACGATTACCTGATCTCTGTCATTCTCGGCATTGTTGAAGGGCTTACCGAGTTTCTGCCTGTAAGTTCGACGGCGCATCTGCGGCTCTCGGAGGCGCTGCTGCATGCTTCGGGGTGGGCGCCGGGGCTTACGCTCGATAGCGGATACTGGAAGATGTATTCGATCGTGATCCAGTTGGGCGCGATCATGTGCTTGCCGGTTTATTTCTGGAGCCGGATCACCAAATTTGTGTCGACGTTTCCGAAGGGTGAGAGCGGCGACAGGAATGTGCTGACGCACCCGCTGGGGCTGACGATGGTCGCGTTCGTCGTCACCGCCATTCCCGCCTGGCTGCTAACTAAGGTGATCGGCAAGCATTTGGAGGATATTGGCATCATCGGGTGGTCGCTGCTGATCGGCGGAATCATTATGTGGATCGTTGATGCGATGCACGCCAAGGCCGAGGCGGCTGGTCCGGTGCCAGGCAGCCGCATCCACACGTGGAAGATGGAGGCAATGAGCCTGGGACAGGCAATCTGGATTGGATTCTGCCAGATTTTTTCTGCAGTGTTCCCGGGGACGTCGCGGTCGATGTCGACGATTGCGGCGGGGCAGATTGCCGGAATGTCGCGGGCGTCGGCGCTGGAATTTTCGTTCTTCGTCTCGATGCCGACGATGGCGGCAGCCACGCTTTATACGCTGTACAAATCGCTGCGGGGGAAGGGCGAGAATCCGATTGGAGTGGCGCAGATCGATCCACATGGGTGGGTCGTGCTGGGGATTGGATTTGTGGTGTCGTTCATCGTTGCGTATGGGTCGGTGGCGTGGTTTATGGCATGGGTGCGGAAGAGGGGGTTCACGCCGTTTGCGATTTATCGGATCATTATTGGGGTGCTGGTGCTCGTTTTTGCAGCGAGATTGATTTGAATTCAGTACTCAGTACCCAGTACTAGGTACTCAGTCGAAGCAATTGTTGAATCTTGCAGTATTGATTGTTGAATTTAAAAACCAAGCTCACGGGCTTTTATTCAACAATCAAAAATCAGCAATCAAAATTCGCGAACCCGCGTTAGTACCTCGTTCCCGCAACGTACCCAACTTCCTGATTGTCGCGGGGACGGGTTCTTGGCATAATAGATCCGCTCTGGCCGATTGCGGCGCCGAACTTGGGTTCGGCGATGAATCCGGCCTTCATGGATTATCTGGCAGCGATCTTTGTCCCCACCGGGAACCGGCGGCTCAATGAGCTGATCGGGTTCCTGATGTGCGTCTCCGCGCTCCTCCTCTTCCTCGCGCTCGTATCTTATTCACCGCTCGATCCTTCATGGAATAGCGCCTCGGTGCTGACCGGCTCGCACGCCGCCCGTAACTGGATTGGCGTGGTCGGCGCCTATACCGCGGATGCCGTGCTGCAGTTCTTTGGGCTCGGCGCGTTTCTGCTGGTGATCTTTCCGGCTACGCTCGGCGTGCGGTGGTTCCGGTCGATCAAAGTGCAGTCGCCTATGGCGAAGACTTTGGGCGGCGTGTGGCTGGCGATGTTCGTCCCGGCGCTGCTTGGACTGCTGCCGGGGCATCTGCGGTGGGAGCACGTCATTCCTATTGAAGGACTGATGGGACGAGTTCTGGGCGACTTCCTGATTCATTATCTGAATCTGGTTGGCGCGTACATCGTGTGCGGCACGGTTCTGGCGGTGGCGCTGTATCTGTCGACGGCGTTCTCGTTCTCGGCCATTCAGGTGTGGGCTCCGACTAGATTTGCGTTCGTGACGGCGCTGTGGAATCGCTACGGAGATTGGAAGCAGGAGCGGCTGAAAAAGCGGCAACAGAAAGAACTGGAGCAGCGGCGGATCTCGAAGCCGATCGTGAAGACGCAGTTGATTCCGTCGCGGCCTGCGAATGCGGCGGCACCGGCTGAACCGCGGCGGACGGGCATCGAGCGAATGATGGAAGAGGATGCGCCGGTAGCGAAATCGTCAGCGACGGGCGGAATTCTTCCCGGGTCTCTGCCTGCGGCATCGGGCGAGGAAGATGCTCCCGAGCCAGAAGTTACCGAGCGCGCCGACAGCAGCGTCAAAGCGAAGACGACGATGCCGCGCATTGCGGGCGGATACAAACTGCCGTCGAGCAGTCTGCTGCAGCGTCCGGACGAGCAGCAGGCTGTTGATGCGGACGAACTGAAACTGCTGGCGCAAGTGCTGGTGGAGAAGTATTCGGAATTTGATGTTCACGGTCAGATTACGCAGATCAATCCTGGTCCTGTCGTTACGACGTTCGAATTCAAGCCTGAAGCCGGGATCAAGTACAGCCGCATCACGAATCTTTGCGACGATTTGTGCCTGGCGCTGAAGGCAGAGAGCATTTTGATCGAGCGTATGCCGGGTAAAAGCACGGTGGGGATTCAGGTGCCGAACCGGCAGCGCGAGATTATTTTCCTGCGCGAGAACATCGAGTCGCAAGAATTCATGGGCTCGAAATCGCGGCTGACGATGGCGATGGGCAAGGACATTAACGGTCGCATCGTCACGGCCGATCTCGCCGGGATGCCGCACCTGCTGATCGCCGGATCGACGGGCGCGGGCAAGAGCGTCGCCATCAATGCGTTCATCATGTCGATCTTGTATAAGGCGACGCCGGATCAGGTGCGGTTGATTCTGGTCGATCCGAAGCGGCTGGAATTGGGGAACTATGAGGGCGTGCCGCATCTTTATACGCCGATCATCACTGAGCCGAAGCTGGCGGCGAATGCGCTGCGCAATGCGGTGCGCGAGATGGAACGGCGTCTGAAATTGCTGGCCGCGAAGGGCGTGCGGAATATCGATCAGTACAACAAGCTGTTCGATCAGGGCGACACGCCGAGCCTGTTTGGCGAGGATTCGGACGAGAAGCCGATTCCGTATATCGTCATCATCATCGACGAATTGGCGGACCTGATGATGCTCGATTCGTCGAACGTGGAAGAGTCGATCACGCGGCTGGCGCAGATGGCGCGCGCGGTTGGGATTCATCTGGTGCTGGCTACGCAGCGGCCGTCCGTCGATGTGATTACGGGATTGATTAAGGCGAACTTCCCGGCGCGCGTTTCGTTCCGCGTGGCGACCAAAGTCGATTCGCGGACGATTCTCGATGCGAACGGAGCCGAGGCTCTGCTGGGTAAAGGCGACATGTTGTATCTGCCGTCGGGATCGGCGAGGGTGCATCGGTTGCATGCTCCGTTTGTTACGGAGAAGGAAATTGCGGCGGTGGTGGAGTTCTGGAAGGCACAGGCACAGGCGGAGTACATCCATCATTTCCTTGAGGCTCCGAAGGAAGAACGCGAGGCTGCGGCGGGCGGAGGCGGCGGAGAAGCGGGTGTTGCCGGCGACGGCGAAAACGATCCGATGTACAACGACGCCGTGAGATTAGTGGTGGAGTTCGGGAAGGCCTCGACTTCCCTGCTTCAGAGGCGGTTGAGGATTGGCTATGGCCGAGCTGCGCACCTGATCGATCTGATGGAGCAGGATGGGATTGTGGGAGCGGCGGATGGTCCGAAGCCGCGGGAAGTGCTGAAACGGCCGGACTGGATTTCGGAGATTGAGGAATCGATGCGGTAAGGCAGCTGCCAGCCGCCGGTTGCGAGCCGTCAGTTTCCGTTGTTAACCGTTCGTCGTTGGCTCGAAGAACAAATCAAAAAGGGCGGCTTCGAGAGCCGCCCTTACGTTTTGCTTGGATCGGGATTAGTAGCGGAACACGATGCCGGTTACCAGGCGCATGTTCTTGCTGCTGGTGCCGCCGTTGCCGTGGATGAGCATCCAGTCGGCTGCGCCGCGGAATGACATGTAGCGGTTGAAGTTGAAGTCCGCTCCGCCACCGGCCAGAAGCGCAAAGCCGTTGCCGGTTCCAGTCGCGCCCGCAACTGAAGCGGAAGCGTGGTCGCCACCGATCAGGGCATGCACGAAGGGCGTGTAGGCCTTATTGGCTCGCAGCGAGAGCTGGGGACCGAAGGTATAGGTGTAGTTGGTGAAATTGACGCCGCCCTGGCTGTTGTAGGAAGAACCGAAATCAGCGGCGATGCCGAAGTAGTTGTTGAAATTCCCAGTCGCGGCGAGATCGAATCCGTTGGCATTGACGCCGCCTTCCAGATGCGAGTACTGATATCCGCCGAAGAATTCAGCCTTCGGATAATCGGAATTCGTGTCACCTGCAAACGCGGACATCGCGAACAGCGCTACAAAGCAGGCCAAAACAATAAATTTACGCACGTTAACTCCTCCAGAGTGAGTGGTTAAATTTGGTCGGCGGATGGCGCGTCGCTGTCTTTCCTGGGCGCACCGGCGCTCGACTCAAGCAACGTTTCATGGCCAGTTGAATCTATGGAGGGATAATCGGCAAGTAACTGAAGGCGTGGGACCAGGTAATCGAAATGCCAACATTCTGGCAGCAGTTAAAATGCTGATTCTATTATTGTTAGAGGTTATTTTGCACCACGGAGGCAGGGAACCACGAGATAGCTAAATCTCGAGCTCTTGTGTAGCGTTTAGCGGTTTGGATTCCCCGAAAACCCGCGGAGCAATAGTTTCTGCCTTGCAATCTTCCGTGATTCAGTGCCTCCGTGGTAAGACACGTCCACTTAATCGTCGAGGCGGTGCTTGGCGCTGCGGAGCCAGTCGGGGAGCCAGCTTTTGTACCGCAGCACTACGCTCGCGTTGACGTTCTTGGCGGTCTTGAGAGAGGCTCGGTTGCTGAAAATGAGGTAATAGATTCCTGCGCCGTCGGGAAGGTCGGAGTTCATGGTTCCCTTGGAAACCTGCCCGCTTTCGTAGACGGAGTTTGTGGCGAAGTTTTTTTGCCAGACGGTGAAAGCGGCCTCGCTTAGGACGAAGACCTCAATGGCGTCGTCGGGCGTCTCAGGAGTAGCGGCTGCCTTCTTATTGCCAGGCGCAGTGGCCGAGAATTGGCCGACGATGGCGACGCGGGTCGATCCCTCGGGCAGGTCGAATTTGTAATAGCGAAAGCTGTGGGGCTGGAGTTCGAATGGCTTTTCGGTTTCGATGATGGTTTGGTCGTGTTTGGATCCGATGAGGTCCTGAAAGCCTTGGGCGAAGGGATTGTCGCTGACCAAGGCCCACGCGGTGGCAGCCAGGAACAGCAGTACGAAGATTCCCAGATAAATCCAGACTCGATTACTTTTCGGCTTGCCTTGAATGCCGGCCGGCTTCTTTTGCGCTTTCTCGTTCGGCAGGGATTTCTTTTTGGGATCGTCCACTGGAACTCCGACCCGCTTGCCGCATTTGAGGCAGAATTCGGCATCGAGAGGAAGGGTGGTGCCGCACTTGCTGCATCCTAAAAGGACCGGCGCGATGGGCGGCGTCGGGTCATCGATCAGCATGGGCGGAACTCCTGTAGTGGGCCAAGGGGGATGGAAGCGCCATATTATCGCATTTTCAATTTTGGAATAACCCACATAAACACAGGGTCCCTCCACTCCGGTCGGGATGACAATCGGTGAAGGAAATATAGCAGCGGTGAAGCTGAACTAGTCATGGGCGGGGCGTGGCACGCAGTCCGCGAATTGCGAGAGATGCCAAAACCAAGACCACCAGAAGCATCGCAGTCCACAGGATAACGGTGTGGCGTTCGGACCACGGGCGCTGGTCGGGACGTCCTGCGTATCGCGGGTTGTGGGAATCGGGACCGAGTTGCGCCAGGGCCAGCGACGCTTCGGCGTGAAAGAAACGGGCATAGTCGTAGACCGGTGCTGGAAGATTCTTGTCGCCATAATAAAGCTTCAGCGCCGATCTGCCTTGCGGATCGAAATAAATGCGGCGCTCGAGGGTCATCAGCTGGGAGGATGAAATGCCGAGCGGTGGGTTGTCGCCATTGTCGATGGAGACCTTAATCGGGCCCGAGCTTCCAGCAAAGTTGATGGCGAGGTCCTCGTTCGTGACAAGCGTGCCGGCGCGGTTCACGCGGACGCGGGTGATATCTCCGCCGCCAAGCTGGTTACCCTTTGCATCTTCAATGGTCACCGTCCTGCGGAAGTTCACCTGATTGGGCGCAACCTGCAACGCAACGCGGCTGACTGGGACTTTTGCAGGGAAGGTACACGTGATCACGGTGAGGCGCTGCTCTTGTTCTGGCGCGGCGCAGGAACCGGCATTTGTCCAGGAAGCCTTCTGCTCGCGCAGATTGAAGATCGCTGCTGCTTTGACCTGTTGGGGAATGATTCCGGGAGACAGCTTGATATGCAGGTAAGCGAAGCTGGAGGGCGGCAGCTTCAGGAATGAGCTGGAGCCCAGTTGTTCTTTGGTGAAATCGTACAACGTCGAGCTTGGAAGTTTCACTTCGGTCCCCTTGCGGGGCGCGCTGCCGCCGGAGACGAAGGCGGTGGCAACGAAATCGTGGGCCTCGAGGCGCAGGCGAATACGGTCGTACTCGGCTAGCCCTTGGGTGTCGAGATCGAATTCCGTGTGGCCGTTGACGGAACCGAGATTGAGAATTTTCGCTTCGACTTCTTCCGAAGAAACTCCGGCGGTCTGCTCGGAAAGGGCGTACTGGACCGGCGTGTCCCCGTCATAGAGACGGAGGTCGCCGAGATCGGGACGAGAGTGAGTCCAGAGTGCCTCGTCGACGACAAAGAAATTCTGTTTATTAGGTTCGGCGATTTGGACGTCGCGAACGTTGGTGAAGTACGAGATGGACGCCTCGGGGCGGTTAGGCAAGACCACGACGACGAGCAGCAAAAAGGCGGAAAGCATCCATTTCATACCGTCGTCGGATTCCCTTCTTTAGCAGTGGGCTGGTTTTTGGCTGAGAGCTTCAACCAGTCCCGCTGATAGGCGAATGAAATCGCCAGCAGCAGGACGCCAAGAACGACGAAGCTGACGATGCGATATCCGCGATCGAGTTGGGAGACGTCATAGATGAAGACCTTGGCGATGGTGGCGGCAATGAGGACCAGGGCTTGCCAGCGGACGAAGGCGCTGCGGCGCAGGAACCCAATGATCATTAACGCGGCGCCGTAGGCCATCCAGAGCGCGGAATAGGTGAAATCGCGCTCGATGTCGATGGTGTGGAGATTGGACGCATAGATCCAGCGGGTGCCATTCCAGTGGGGCTCGACGATCTGCCGCGCATAGTAGTCGGTCACTTCGCGTGTGAGGGCAATGAGGGCGAGGGCGTTGAGGGCGACGATCGCGATGGCCCCGACAGTTCTGCCGGTTTCGTCATCGCGATTGCGGGCGTACCAGGCAACGGCTGCGAGGACGGCGATGGCAACGGCGTAGGTGGCCATTCGCAGGTTGAAGAGAAGCTGCGTCGGGTGAAAATTGTCGAAGATCAGCAAGCGGACCACGCCGAGCGCAAGCGCGCCGAGGGCAAATGCGTTGAGGAAGTCGGAGCGGATGCGATTGCCGATCCAGAGAAGGACGCCAGCCTCGACGAACCATCCCATCGTGATCCAGTGAGCATCGAGGCGGATGGGAATGGCGACGGTGATGAATCCGATCGCGACGGCAAGATGGAGAAGATAGAGAATCTCGGAGGCGCCGGGCGCAAGGTTGCGGGCGTGCACCTGGCGGCTGAGGAGAATGTAAATCGCCGCAAGAGCTAACGCGAACCACGCCATGTAGGTCTTGTCGATTGGCGAGACCATGGCGTAGGCCTGGAGGAAATAGACTCCGGCGTTCACGAAGGCAAGAATCGCCGGGATCGCGGCAAAGAAAGGAAATTCGTCCTCAGGCTGGAGCGTGATCAGCGGGGCGATGGCGAAGACGACGAAGAAGAGCGTCGCAAAGCTGAGGGTGACTGCGAGTTCGGGGCGGTAGTAAAACTCGGAATACCAGCCGACATACAGCACAAGCGTGCCGGCATAGCTCAGCACCAAGAGTCGGCGCCAAGGCTTGAATCTGACGAGAATCAGAGTGGCGATATCAAGAATTGCGACGTAGGAGAAGAGTGCGACTTCGCGGTTCTGGCCGGTGGAGAGCAGGAGCGGAGTCGTGAATCCGCCGATGAGGGCGAAGACGGCGAGAATCTGGGCATCCTGGGCAAGGGCCATGGCCGCGGCGGAGGCGGTGACGACGATCATCATCGCGAAGGCGACGCTGTTGGGGATGAGGCCGTAGCGCTGGAACGCTGCCCAGAGCGAAAGATAGAGCGTGCCGAAACCCACCGCTTTGAGAGAATAGGAAAATGCCTTGTAGCCCTTGAGGCGGAAGCGCTCGCTCCATATGACGATCGCGATGCCGGCGATCAGGCCGACGGCGACGCGTCCGGCGGGGCCGATCCAATTATTTTCGAAGGCGAACTTCAGGAAATAGGAAATCCCGATCAGTACGGCGGCAATGCCGATGCGGTTGAGCCAGTGGGAGCCGATGCGGGATTCGAGATCGATGTCGGGTTCAGGCTCCATGCGTCTGTGCGTCTGAGGCGGATCGGGCGCTGCCGGCGCTGCCGGGCTTTGCCCGGCTGGACGGCCGATGGCGGCCGGCCCCACATGTTCCGTCGCCGGGGGCGCTGGTACGGCTGAGGGCGCATGACGCTGGGGCAAGGCTTCTGCGTCCATGCCGAGCTTGCGCTCGATGCGATAGATTCGCGCGGTCAGTTCGGCGAGGAGACGCCGGATCTGCTGAAGATCAGTCTGAGACACATCCATGACTGGGACAGGAGATTATCGGCGAAACGGGGTGCGGTTGCACGCGGTTTTTATGGGCGCGGGTGGGAATGGTGCGGCCAGTGGTGGCGCGGCGCCGCTGCGACAAACGGGGAAGGCGCCGGCGCTGGTTGTAGACCGCGCTACGGTTTTGCGGCGGAGCCATCTAATCCTAATTCTTTGGCGATGGGCTTGAGGGATTCGATGCAGAAGGTGATGTGTTCGTCGAGGTCGGTACCGAGGTCTCTGGCGCCGTTAATGATGTCGTCGCGGTTGACCTTGCGGGCGAAGGCTTTGTCTTTCATCCGCTTTCGGACGGACTTGGCGTCGACTTCTGCGAGCGACTTGCCGGGCTTGATGAGGGCAACGGCGGTGATGAATCCGGCAAGCTCGTCACAGGCGAAGAGACATTTTTCCATCGGCGTGTTGCGACTGACGCCGGAGTATTCGGCGTGCGACATAATGGCGCGCCGGATTTCGTCGGAGTATCCGCGCTCTTTCAGGATCTCGTTGCCCTTGTAGGGATGCTCTTCGGCGGTGGGCCAGCGTTCGTAGTCGAAGTCGTGGATGAGTCCGACCATGCCCCAGAGATTCTCGGCTTCGGGCGATCCGTCGCCATATTTGCGGGAGCAGGCGCGCATGCAGGCCTCGACGGCGAGCGCGTGCTTGCGCAGGCTCTCGGATTGAGTGAACTCGGTCAGGAGTTGCCAGGCTTGGTCGCGAGTTTGGATTTTCTAGCTCCGAGAGAACGATAACTCGATAAGTGCGAATCGCGATTTTACAATAGTGCCGGTCGGGGAATGAAGAGCGCGGCGGCGCGGTGAAAGGACGATCGTCATTTGGATCCGTCACTCCAATCTCACATTGATCCTGGTGGTGGCCAACACATATTCGAACTCTAAACAGTTCTTTGCCGCACATAGGCTCACCGTTCGGGTCGGACGAAAGAACATTCCCCGTACCGCCGTCTTGAGTTCGGTCATGCTCGGCGGGTACCCAAGGGGCGGTATCGCGAGCATTCCACAAACGACGCACAACAAGACTCGCCAGCGAGCGGTGTGACTGAGATCCGCCTTCTTCATGGGAAGCAGCTTAGTCCTGAATTCCCAGGAAGTGCCATGTGATCGGGAAATACGAGGACCGTTTTGGCAGCCCTCGACGTACACTTGAACCAGGCAGAAGCGAGATGCCAGAATTGCTTCGGAATAAGGAGTTTGTCCCAAATGCAGCGGCCGACCAATACACTTAGAACGTGGACAGCCATCCCCAATTCAGTCTCACGGGGTGTCCATCATCCCGATGGCTCTGCCAGGACTTCAATGGGCGCAGGGGAGGAGAAGTACACCCCCGCAAAGGTAAAGTCCAGGTATCATCCGCGCGCAATCTTCGCCGCTGTCCTGTGGACATCTGTGATCGGCCTTCCTAATCTTGCTTTCGGGCAAGCCCAGCGCGGCACGCTTGTCCACGAAGAAGCCATCCGCGTCGACCCCAGCACCGATTCCGCCAAGCTCGGCGAAGCCGGACGTGGCCACGAACTCGTCATCATTGAGACCAGCCGCGACTGGACCCACGTCGAAGCCATTCTGCGCGAGCCCCGGCGCGACGAGGACGAGGACGAGGATAACGAAGAATCTCAGGGTAAAACCATCACCGGATGGGTTCGCAATAATGCCCTGGTGAGCATGTCCACTCCGAACGGCGACAAGATCATCTTCGGCGAAGCGGTCAGTTCCGAAGACGAGGCCAGCCGTCGCCGCGGACGCCGCGACGCCGCACAGGACGCCATGCGTCTCTACTATCGCGTCTACGATCTGTTCCCGACCTCGCCACTCGCCGCGGAAGGGCTCTACCGCGCCGCCGACATCCGCTGGCAGGTGGATCGTGCCGACGTCATGACACGCCCCTCGGCCCGGGAGCGAGAAGCCTACATGCGCGGCCAGATCGATGAAGAATGGATGAAGCTGGTCATGAAAAAATATCCCGGCACGAAGTGGGCCGATCTCGCCGCATTCCACCTCATCGAAAACAAACTCTGCGGCGATTGGCAGGGCGCGTCCAAGTGCCCGGGAAAAGAATCCGACTTGTACGAGAAGTATGTGAAAGAGCACGGCCAGTCGCCGGCGGTTCCAGAAGCCCTCTACGACGCGGCCTGGCGCCAATCCGCGCTGATTGAGATCTATAAGACGGAAGCGAACCTAAAAAAATCGGAAGCGGCGAAGAGTCGCGCAATCGAACTGGCACAAAAAATCGTGAGCGACTATAGCCAGAGCCCGTGGTCTCTGCGTGCGCAAGACCTGCTCTTCTACATCCAGCAAGGCGTCCCGACCTACGGCAACGCCAGCGAGTAGGATTTGTTGTGTGGTGACAGCCGCCTCGGCTGTCCGCGGAGCGAAGCGAGCGCATACAGAAACACAGTCCGTGTCATCCTGAGCGAAGCGAAGGACCTATCCATTTCGCTGCCGTCGCCGGAATGCACATGTTCGCAGCAACAGAGGGTAGTTCAGGAAGACGTGCGCTCTGCGCGTCGCAGCTGTTCCAGCATTGCAGGCTCAATATTTCCGCCGCTGATGATTGCGACACTTACCTTCGTCTGCGGCAATTCGCCTGCGTGGAAAGTGAATCCCGCAACGGACACAGCTCCGCTCGGTTCAGCAACGGTCTCAGGATTCGCCGCAAGATACTTCATCGCTTTGCGAATCTCGTCTTCCGTGACTGTGATGATGTCGTCGACGTAGGCGCGAATGTGCTCGAAGTTGATCGGTCCAATGCTTTGCGTGCGCAGTCCGTCGGCCAACGTTCGACTGACTTGGTCGGCAGGAAACTGCACAATCTTGCCCTGGCGTAAGCTCGCCTGAGCATCAGACGCAAGCTCGGGCTCCACGCCGATGACCTTCACTTTCGGGTTGCTCAGCTTGATCGCCGCCGCGACTCCAGAAATCAATCCTCCCCCACCGACCGGTGCAAGAACGGTTTCAACGTCAGGCAATTCATCGAGAATCTCGAGTCCGATCGTTCCTTGTCCCGCAATGATGTGCTCGTCGTTGTACGGAGGAACGATCACATACCCATGCTGCGCCGCAAGTTCTTCAGCCTTGCTCTTGCGCTCGTCCGAGCCTGGTCCGACGAGGACGATTTCCGCTCCCAGCTTCGCCGTTGCCTCACGCTTGATGATCGGCGCGTTGTTGGGCATCACGATCACGGACTTCGTGTGAAGTTCTCGCGCCGCATAAGCTACACCCTGCGCGTGATTGCCGCTCGAGTAGGAGATGACTCCGCGCTTGCGCTCGACGTCTGAGAGCGCCGCGATCTTGTTGTAAGCTCCGCGCAGCTTGAAAGCTCCAATTGGCTGTTTGTTCTCGGGTTTAAGCAAGAGCTGCCGCGGATCTTCCGCGCACAGCGGGAACTTCACGAGTTTCGTGCGAACCGTAACGCCGTCGAGGCGCGATTGAGCACTGCGGATATCAGCCAGATTGATCATGTTGTGTCTTCTGAACAGGCTACCGTTAGTGGCGATTTCGCGCCAGAGGTAGAGATCTTTCGCTCCGCCTAAGAACGGCTCCGCACAAGATGACAAAGTGCACGATTGAGCTTATAAGATTCCACGCAACTGAGGAGATACCACATGGCACGACGATCGGTCAGTCGGTTGAACGATCCTGCAGCTGAACTTGCTCAAGTCCTCGTCGAGACATATTCGGTCAACGATGCGATGAACCAGATCCTGCTGAAGCATCTCGATCCGCGGGCTTGGAGAGCCGAACCGCCCGGTCCGCGCGGCCACGGACGCACGATTGCCGCAATCTTCGCGCATCTGCATAATTGCAGGCTCGTGTGGCTGAAGAATTCGGCTCCGCGCTTGACTTGTCCACCACCGCTCGATCCGGATCGCTGCACCGTGAAGCAGGCTGCATCCGCGCACGGTAAAAGCGCGGAGCAATGCCTGCGCATGCTCGAAGATGCTCTAAAAGGTGGGGAGAAGCGACGAGTGACAAAATTCTCGCGCGGCAGTTGGGCTCCAGTGTGGCCCGCAGGCGGAACGATGTTCGCCTACATGTTCTCGCACGAGGCGCATCATCGAGGGCAGATTCTGATGCTGGCCCATCAGTTGGGCTACCGCACACCGCCGAATGTCTGGGGAAGAATCTGGCAGTGGAATCGATTGTGGAAAGAGCGCGGGTTGAAGACGCGCCCGCGGTAGGCGTTATACCTGAGCGCTCGGCTTTGCCTTTGCTGAAAAAGCCGACGTGGCTATCACTACACGGTCAGATTTCCAGGATCACTGGCATGATGAGCGGGCGTTTTTGGGATTGTTTGTTGATGTAGCGCTTCAGGTCGGCACGGATTTTTTCTTTGATGACGCCGTAGTCGGCTTTCTCTTCTTCGCTGGAGTGCGCGAGCGTGTCTTCGACCATGCGCTTGGCGCCTTCGAGAAATCCGTTTTCGCCGATGTTGAAGCCGCGGGTGACGATTTCGGGCGCGGTCTCGACTTTCCCGGACAACTTATTGATCGCGATGATCGGCAGGACGATGCCGTCTTCGCTGATGTGGCGGCGATCTTTGATGATGAGGTCTTCAACCACGTCGGTGCGGCTGCCGGAGTCGATGCAAACACGTCCAACGTTCACTTTGCCAGTCTTGCGAGCGCCGAGTTCGTCGAATTCGAGAACGTCTCCGCTCTCGATCAGCATGACTTTGCCTACCGAACTCCGCATCGCCGCGGCCATTTCGGCATGCAGCTTGAGCTGACGATATTCGCCGTGGACCGGAATGAAGTAGCGAGGCTTGACCAGATTGATGAGGAGTTTGAGTTCTTCCTGGCTCGCGTGTCCGGAGACGTGAACTGGCGGGTTGCTGCCGTCGTCGTAGATGACGTGGGCTTCGCGGCGGAAGAGGTGGTCGATCATCCGGTATATGGTTTTTTCGTTGCCCGGAATAATGCGGCTGGAGAGGACAACGGTGTCTCCCTTTTCAATCTTTGCGTGCTTGTGATTGTCGACGGCGGCGCGCGAAAGCGCGGACATCGGCTCGCCTTGGGTGCCGCTGATCATCACGCAGACCTTTTCCGGCGGGAAGTTCTTCATCTCGCCGGGGTTGATGACGAGTCCGTCGGGAACTTCGATGTAGCCGAGATCTTCGGCGATTTCGGCCGAGTTGTTCATGGAGCGGCCGATGAAGGCGACTTTGCGCCCATGCTGGTGTGCGAGTTCAACGGCGAGATTGATGCGGTGAATCGAACTGGAGAAGCAAGAGATGAAGAGGCGGCGTTTTGTGTGCGCGAAAATCTCGTCGAACTTGCGGCGGACGGCGCGCTCGCTTGGTGTGTATCCCTTGCGCTCGACGTTTGTGGAATCCTGAAACAGAGCGAGGACGCCATCTTTGCCGTACTCGGCGAAGGTGTGGAGATCGAAGAGCTTGTTGTCGGTCGGCGTGGGATCGACTTTGAAATCGCCGGTGTGGATGATCACTCCGAGCGGCGTGTGGATGGCGAGCGCGACACAATCGACCAGACTGTGCGTGACCTGAATCGGATGGACCGTGAAGGCTCCGACCTTGATGCGCTCGTTGGCGCGCAGTTCGCGGAGATCGGCGTCGTCGAGCAATCCGTGCTCATCAAGTTTGTCTTCGACATAGGCGAGCGTGAACTCGGTTCCCCAGACGGGAACGTTGAGTTCGGAAAGAATCCAGGGCAAGGCTCCGATGTGATCTTCGTGCCCGTGAGTCAGGATGATGCCGCGGACGCGCTGGCGGTTCTCGATAAGATACGAAATATCGGGCACGACGATGTCGACGCCCAGAAGTTCGGCTTCGGGGAACATGAGTCCGGCGTCGATGACAATGATGTCGTCGCCCCAGCGGACGGCCATGCAGTTCATCCCGAACTCGCCCAGGCCGCCCAACGGGACAATCTGAAGTTTTCCAGTTGGCATTGAGTAAAGATGATGCTAGCACAGTGAGTCGTGAGCTACGAGTCGCAAGTCCGGAGAGGAGGCTTCGACCGCGGCTTTTCGGCGTCCGGCGCTCGGGTTCCGGGTTGCGGATTTCGCTTCATGGTTTTCTTTGGCCTCATGCGGTAAGGTGGAATGAATGGCAGAAGCGCGGAAAACATGGCTTCGGCGGCGGGTTGAGACAGCAATGGTAAAGGGGTTGACCCGCGCGTATTCCAGCGTGCGCGTCGATCCGCAGAAATTCCTGCTGCAACTGCGAGCGGCGTATCGGATGCCGATTTCGGGATATCACGGAACATTCTCGCTGGACATCAGCGAGCTGGATATTGTGGCGGAATCGATCATCCGGGGGGGCATGAAAGTCGCGGCCGTCGAAGGCGCAGGGCTTGGACTGGGCGGACTGATCACGATTGTGCCGGACCTCGGAATTCTATCGGCGATCACGATGCGGACGATCCAGAAACTGAGCCTGGTTTATGGATTCGAATTCAATACCGATGACGAGATTGCAGAACTCTGGATCGCGGCGGCCAGCGCAGCCGGAGTAGACATCAGCCGCGATCTCCTGGAAAAGGAAGTGTTGAGTAAGTTCGTGCCGAAGGTGATCCAGCGAATTGCCGCGACAGCCAGCGCCGATGTGGTGGAGAAATGGGCGGGCCGGATGATTCCCCTGGCCAGTTCGGCGATTGGCGCGGGATTGAATTACTGGTTTGTGCGGGCGTGGGGAGAACGGGCGCGGGCGCATTTCCGCGAGCGGCATCTGATGGTGCGACAACGGGAAAAGGCGACGATGCCAGCCGTACCAACAGGAACGCTGCTGCCGAGTTCGGGCAGTTCGTAGGAAAAAATTTCACCGCCGAGTACGCAGAGAACGCCGATAGAATCAAAGGATTTATTCTCTGCGATCTTTGCGGTCTCGGCGGTGAGCCATGTTTTGTGATTAGGATTAAAGAATGCCGACCTTTTACTGTTCAGTTGTTTTGTTCGATCTGGATGGAGTGCTGGTGGATTCAACGCGCTCGGTGGATCGCGAGTGGCGGGAGTGGGCGACGCGCAAGGGCGTCGACGGCGATGCGATCATGGCGATTGCGCACGGCGTGCGGACGGTCGAGGTGATTCGCACTGTGGCTCCCCATCTCGATGCTGAAGCTGAGGCGTGGGAGATTGAACATCGCGAGGCGGGCAGTCAGGACGGAGTTGTCATGATGCCCGGCGCATTGGCGTTGGTGCAGTCGATTCCTGCGGGTCAATGGGGCGTGGTCACATCGGGATCGAGGGCGCTGGCGACTGCGCGGCTGCAGTATTGCGGGTTGCCGGTTCCTGAGGTGCTGGTGACGTCAGATGATGTGAAGCAGGGGAAGCCGCATCCAGAGCCCTATTTGCAGGGGGCGCAGCGGCTGGGATTTTCTCCGGCGGAATGCCTGGTGATTGAGGATGCGCCGGCAGGAATTCAGGCGGCGCGCGCGGGTGGGATGAAGGTGATTGGGCTCGCGAGCACATATGGGGAGGAGAAGCTGAGGGAGGCGGATGCGGTTATCCATGGACTGAAACTAGTTAAAGTGTCCACCAATGGGACGGGACTGTTGGCGGTAGACCTGCACTGATTCCTGAAGACGACCGCTTATTTTGGCACTCGTATTTGCTGTGAGTCCGGCTGGCCCGCAACTCTCCTGCACATCTAAGGTGCAGTCGGAGATTTGCAAGGCAGCGGTGGCTACAACAGCGGTCAGTTAAATTACGCTCTCGACAATATCTAGCCCTACCTTAACCACTCCTCCAGTTCAATTCCCTTATCAGTCTTTTCGTCGCGGTATTTCACGATGACCGGCGTGTAGAGCGAGAGCTTCCATTCGGTCCCTTTGCCTTTTTTGACGGCGCGCGAGCCAGGAACGACGACCGCGTTCTCCGGTACTGCTAACGGTGCGTCGGCGGTGGCGCGGTAGACTTCGCCC
>DATJOA010000084.1:0-22146 GCA_035507635.1 Candidatus Acidiferrales bacterium | reverse complement strand
ATTGCTGCCGAAGAAGATTGCGGCCTCGCTCGGCGGATTCTACGAGACGGTGCTGAACAAGTATTACGTGGATGAAATCTACTCGAAGATTTTCGTGAAGCCGCTGGTGGAAGGATCGACGGACATTCTGTGGAAGGACGTCGACCGGAAGATCATCGACGACACGGTGAATAATGTCGCGGACGGCGCGAAGCACGTGTCGGATGAAGTTCGACACATGCAGTCGGGAAACCTGCGGTCGTATGCGGGATGGATCGCCGCGGGAGCGGCGTTGCTGATTGCGTACATGGTATGGCGGGGGGTGGGGCAATGACGAGCGGTCTCGATTCCGCCATCCTCACGCTGGTGACGTTTGTGCCGCTGGCGGGCGCGCTGCTGCTGGTGTTGTTCCCAAGGCGCGATAGGGATATCCGCATTTTCTCGCTCGTTGTCACGCTGCTGACGTTCGTGCTTTCGCTGCATCTGCCAGTGCACTTTCATCGCGGACAGGCGGGCTTCCAGTTTGAAATCAACACGCAATGGATTTCGTCTCCGAACATTCACTACCACATGGGAATCGATGGGATATCGATGTGGCTGGTGGTGCTGACGACATTCCTGACGCCGCTGTGCGTGCTGATTTCGTGGAAGTCAGTGCATGAACGGGTGAAGGAATTCTTTATCCTGCTGCTGATTCTGGAGGCGGCGCTGATCGGCGTGTTCATGGCGCTCGATCTGTTCCTGTTCTACTTCTTCTGGGAAGCGACGCTGATTCCGATGGCGCTGCTGATCGGCGTGTTTGGGCACGAGCGCAAGGTGTACGCGGCGGTCAAGTTTTTCATGTACACGATGATCGCGTCGGTGTTCATGCTGGCGGCGATCTTGTGGCTGTATGCGCACACGCACAGCTTCGATTTCGTGACCATTCGAGATCAGATCGCTAGCGGCGCGGTGCCAAACTTCCCTGCCGCGGCACAGTGGCTGTTCCTCGGATTCTTTATTGCATTCGCGGTGAAGGTCCCTCTGTTCCCCTTCCATACCTGGTTGCCGGATGCGCACGTGGAGGCTCCGACGGCCGGATCGGTGCTGCTGGCGGGCGTTCTGCTGAAGATGGGGACCTACGGAATGCTGCGATTCAACCTTGGACTATTTCCGGCGCAGGCGCGGCAGAATGCTTCGTGGATCATGGTGCTGGCGCTGATCGGGATCATTTATGGCGCGCTGGTGGCGATGGTGCAGCCGAACATGAAGAAGCTGATCGCGTATTCGTCGGTCAGCCATCTGGGATTTGTGGTGCTGGGTATCTTCAGCTTCACGCAGTCGGGACTGAATGGCGCGATGTTTGTGATGCTGGCCCACGGCGTGTCGACAGGAGCGCTGTTCATGCTGGCGGGAATTCTGCACGAGCGGCGGCACACGTACGAGATCAGCGAGTTTGGCGGATTGGCGTCTCCGATGCCGATGTACGCGTCGTTGTATCTCTTTATTGTGCTGGCGTCGGTAGGACTGCCGCTGCTGAATGGATTCGTCGGAGAATTTCTGGTGCTGAATGGAGCGTTTCAGGACAAGCCGATTTATGGAATTCTCGGCGCGACGGGAGTGATTTGGAGCGCGTGCTATTTGCTGTGGATGTTCCAGCGAGTGTTCTATGGCAAGGTGACGCATCCCGTGAATGAAACGCTGGCTGATATCGCGGGATTTGAGAAGGCGGCGGTGTGGCCGTGTGCGGTGGCTGCGCTGGCAATGGGAGTGGCGCCGATTTTGTGGCTCGCCGCGATTGACCCGGCGGTACAGTCGGTGCTGACGCCGGCGGCGCAGGTCTTCAGCAAGGTGGTAGGACAATAATAATGACGATTGCCCTCCAACAGGCACAGGTGATTCCGCAGGCCGCGGACTACATCCGGATTCTGCCGGAGCTGATTCTGTCGGTGTTCGGGATCGCGATCATGCTGCTCGATCCTGTGGTGGATGAAGAAAAGAGCCAGAAGACGCTGGGGCTCATTGCCTTCGTTGGCACGGTTGTCGCACTGATTTCGACGTGGTACATGGCGGCGAATCCTGGGCTGGCGTTTTCCAATACCATCCGCATTGACAGCTTCAGCATCTTCTTTACGTTTCTGGTGGTCGCGATTGCGGCAGTCGTGATTTTGAGTTCGTTCGAGTACATGGCGGTGCAGCGGATTCGCGCGGGTGAATATTACGCGCTGATTCTGTTTGGCGTCGTGGGAATGGCGCTGATGGCATCGGCAATCGAGCTGGTGATGATTTTTATCGGGCTGGAAATCTCTTCCATCTCGACTTATATTCTCGCCGGGTTCCGGCGCAATGACGCGGCGAGCAGCGAATCATCTCTGAAGTATTTCCTGCTGGGATCGTTTGCGACGGCGTTCTTCTTGTATGGCGTGGCGCTGATGTTCGGCGCGACCGGATCGACGAATATCGACACGATCGCCCAGAGGCTTCAGAGCGAGCCCGTGGGATTGCTTGCTTATGCAGCGATGGCGCTGATGTTTGTGGGATTGGGATTCAAGGTGGCGGCAGCGCCGTTCCACGTATGGACTCCGGACGTGTATGAAGGGGCGCCCGCACCGGTCGTGGGATTCATGTCGACTGCGCCGAAAGCGGCGGCATTCGCGGTATTGCTGCGGGTGGTGTTTGCGATCAACGCGCCGGGGAGGTTCTGGTTCCTGTGGGTGGCGGCGGCGCTATCGATGACGCTGGGGAACATCGGGGCGCTGGTTCAGACGAACGTGAAGCGGCTGTTGGCGTATTCGTCGATTGCTCAGGCGGGATATGTGTTGGTGGCGTTCGCGATGACTTCTCCGGAGAATTCGGCGAACGGAGTCTCGGCGGCGATGTTTTATACGGCGGCGTACGCGGCCATGAATGTCGGGGCGTTCGTGGTAGTGAGTCACTTTGCGAATGCCGGAGAGCGATACGTCACGCTGGAAGATTATGAGGGATTGGGGAAGAGTTCTCCACTGCTGGCGGCAACGTTGACGATTTTTCTGCTGTCGCTGATCGGGATTCCGATCACCGGGGGATTCTTCGCGAAGTTTTATGTATTCAGCGCGGCGCTGCGGGCCAACCTGATCTGGCTGACTCTGATCGGGTTGGTGAACAGCGCGATTGGCGCGTATTACTATCTGCGGATCATCGTCGTGATGTATATGCGCGAGGCGCGGAAGGAAGTGCCGGTCACGCGGATTTCTTTTGGCGTGGCTACGGCGTTGACAGTGAGCATTGTGGCGACGCTGTATCTTGGACTGCTGCCGAACCGCGTGCTGCAGATTGCGCAACACTCCGCGCAAGATTTGCTGCCGCCTGCACCGGCGGCGAATACAGCGCAAACTCCGCCAACAGCAAGGGTTCCACAGCAATAATTTCCGCGAAGAAAAATCTCGAAGTTGATTTGACAACGGCGCGTACAGGCGTGCATCATGTCTGCACTAAGTTCCATTCAGTTCTTCCCTCATCAGGAACTGACACCGTAGAGGAGGGAGTATGTCCAGACTGATTCGCCGGTTGTGGTCTGAGGATGCGGGACAGGATATTGCGGAATATGCAGTCATGCTGGCTGTGATCCTGGTTCTGGTCGTGGGTACGATACGGTTGATCGGATCGAACTCGAATAACGCATTCTCGAGCGTCGCCAGTTCTCTGCAGTAAGAAGCAGCAAATTTGAAAGCGCAGTCTCATTGCATATGATGCGATTTACTCCAGGCCCTCGATTTACCGCTTACCGATTTAGCTGGCGAGCGGCTGCGGGGCAGCTTGGAGTAAAGATGAGCCGTTGACGGCCATCGAAACAAGCAAGCTTTCACCGCAGGCCGCGATTAGAAATCGCGGCTTTTGTTTTTGGCCGAGTTTCGAACAGGAGAATCCAAACCAATGATTGTCAATATGTCGGAAAAAGCTACGGAGCAGGAAATTCAGCACATCATCGATCGGATCCGCGAAGCGGGATTTCAGCCGCATGTGACTCGCGGGACCGAGCGCACGATCGTGGCCGCCGTGGGAAGCGGGCGGAGACATGAGGTGGAAGCGCTGCAGGTCGCGCCGGGAGTCGACAATGTCGTCGCTATTGCTCAACCTTTCAAGCTCGTGAGCCGGCAAGTGAAACCCGAACGGACCGTCGTAAAGATCAACGGCGTTTCGATCGGCGGCCCGGAGGTGGTGGTGATTGCAGGGCCGTGCTCGGTGGAGTCGCGCGAGCAGTTGCTCGATACGGCGCATGCCGTCAAGCGGGCGGGGGCGTCGATGCTGCGCGGCGGAGCGTATAAGCCGCGGACGTCTCCTTATGATTTTCAGGGGCTAGGGCTTGAGGCGCTGAAGATTCTTCGGGAGGCGAAAGAGGAAACGGGACTGCCGGTGGTCACCGAGGTGATGAGCACGGAAGATGTGGATGTGATCTGCGAGCACGTGGATATGCTGCAGGTAGGCGCGCGGAACATGCAGAATTTCGCGCTGCTGCGGCGGCTGGCCACGGTGAAGAAACCGATCCTGCTGAAGCGTGGGCCTTCGGCGACGGTGAAAGAGTGGCTGCTGGCGGCGGAGTATCTGCTGTCGGGCGGGAATCATGATGTTGTGCTCTGCGAACGCGGGATCAAGACGTTTGAGACGGAGATGCGGAATACGATCGATCTGGCGGCGGTGGCGTTGGCGCGGGATCTTTCGCATCTGCCGGTGATTGCCGATCCCTCGCACGGAACGGGCAAGCAGAGCCTGATTTCCGCGGTGTCGCGGGCGGCGGTTGCGGTGGGCGCCGATGGGCTGATTATTGAAGTGCATCCGTGTCCGGAACGCGCGCTGTCGGATGGGCCGCAGTCGCTGGATTTCGCGGGATTCGGCAAAGTGATGCGGGCGCTGACGGAGCCGTTGCGGCAGACGGCGACGCTGGCGGCCGAGGCGATGTCATCGTGAATTGCATGCAGTGATGTGATGAGATGGGTGCGTCGTCTAAAGCGAGGTCCGGTCCACGCGCGAATGGATCGGCTTTGGCCGATCTATGCGCTTGGCCGGGATAACAGAGTTGTTTTCCTAGCGAGAACTCGGGGTTGAGCCGGGTTGTTTGACTTGCATCGCGGGATCACCGAAGAGGATGTAGGTCCGGCGGACATCGAGATCGGTGATGCTCGCTTTCGCCTTCATCAGCGACTGACCGAGCGTTTGGCCCCGGGTAGTAATTGCGCTTTGCACGACCAGCGTATCCAGGGCTGTTTGAGGAGCGGGCTGATTGAGTCCGCTGGATGCGACAACCGCGCTCGCCCCGCCATTGGGGGCGACCAGCAGAGTGACGGCCAGAGGCTGCGCATAAACGTCCTGGAAGAATCCGTTCAGGCAATCCATGATCAGGAAGACGGGAAGCTGCGAGGTATTGGTCAGCGAGGGCACGCTATTCTCGTCGAAGATATCGGAGCCCGACCATTGTTCTTCGGAACCGTGGCCGAGATAGTTGACCAGCAGTTGTCCGGAGTTGATGCCGCTGATGATGTCTCCCTGAGCCGCGGTGGTTCCGACAGTGTCGAGGAAGACATTGGTGACGTGGACGGTTGAGGGCAAGGCCGCTTCGACGGTTTGAGTATCCTGCGTGAAGCTCTCGGTGTCGTCCTTGTCGGCGACCATCATGGCATTGACCGTCCACGGGCCGTTGGTCGATTGAGCTTCATAGGCGACGATCTTGCTGACCACGGTGTTGGCCTCGTCGAGCGTGCTGACGGGGAGGCGGCCGGTTGCAATCGTGGGCAGACCGGAGTTGTTGAAATCGGAGAACCAGTCGTCGGACGAAGTCATCAGACTCGCGGTGGGCACAATGCGCGTGGGGACAAGGTCGAGATTGCCGAAGCCGAGATAATTCCTGGGATCGAATGAGGCGCGTCCGTTCAAGAGCAGGTAGGACGGAGGCCGGCTCCAGTTTTTCTTTGCCGTCGCGAGGAACCGCTTGACGGCAAAGGGGCTGCGCTCGCCGAAGTTGAATTCATCGTAGAGATCAAGGATCGGGACGACGACAGAGGTCTTGCCCAGGGCTTCGTGCGCGCGAACGAGCGGAGCGAGCGCCGAAGCGAACTCGCCATGGGTGACCATCGCAATGTCTGCGCCGCGCTGGATAATATGCCAGTGCGAAGGATGGTTGGGCCAGACGCCGGCTGGGGATGCGATGCGATCGCTGGCGACAGCGAGCAGCGTATGCTTGCCCAACGAGGCTGCGGGCGCGCCAAGGAACGGCACCTGTACCGCAATCGCATAAGCTCCGTTGTTGGATGTGAGCCGCGGCGTCAACTGCACGGGACGATTGGGATCGGTGATGTCGACGACGGTCGGCGCGCTGGTGAAGCCATTGACAGTGACTTCGTCTCCAGCTCGGGCGGTGAACTTCAGCTCATCGGAGTCAGCGGCGTAACGGTGCGGATAGGTGATTCGAATGTACTCGACGAGGCTGGTATCGTAGTCGCCGTTTTGCGCGGTGAGCGTGACCGTATTGCTGCCGGAGAGAAGCACTCCGGTTGGGATATCGATCGAGAGATTTCCCTTATCCTGACCGGTAAAAATCACGTCGCCGAGCGGAGTGCCGTTGAGCACAACGCTGACATCATGGGGGAATCCGGTGATGATGCCCTGAAGCGAGACTTCCAGATGCGCGGACTGGGTGGAAGCCGTGTCGAAATTAGGAATCTGCAGGGTCTGGTCCACCGGTGTGGGCGAGATCAAGGCTCCGAAGAAGTTCTGGCCGTTCTGGGTCAGTAGAGCGGCGAAATAGATGAGGTGCTGTTGCAACTCGACGGTGGCGGGATAGTTGAGCGGCGGCTGGTTCGAGCCAGAAGAACGCGCCATGACCGGCACACGCGCTCCCGGCCCCTCGCCAGCGACGAGCCAATAGACGCGCGTCCCGGAGAAGACTGTGTCGATGCCGGTGCCGTAGAAATTGATGGCTGCCTGCGGGCCGAATCCACCGGGGCCGGGCGTTGCGCCGGTAATCTTCATTGGCTGCTGAACGGCTTCCGCATAGAGATGCAGCGAAGCGGGATCGACGTTAGGATCGAGTCCGGCTTTTAGTAGAGCCGCCTGACCGACGGAATACCATCCCTCGCGGCGAACGTAGATCTTGACCGCAGGATGCGCGGCCAACGCAAACTGCTGTTCGATCTGTCCAGTGGTCCGAGTGGAAGTAATTGGGAATGCTTCCACGAAATGGCTGATGTCGCTACCGGCGGGCGACGGTTGAGCCTGGTTCAATTGGCTCAACATGCGTGCTTCCGAAACCGGCGCGTTGCCGGTGATCTGCGAGGCCGCAGTGACGTTGACCGGGCCGTGCATCGTCTTGGTGCCGTTGACGTCGATATCTTCCAGCCAGTATGAAGTGCCTCCAGGCGCAGTAGAGGGATCGATCCAGGCATAACTGCGAGCCGCATGCCTGGGCAGCGCGCCACTCATCAGCAAGGCCGAACCGGCGATCACGGAGGGATTCATGCGAACGAGATTTCCGTTCTGTTCGCGGTAAACGTTGAACCCGAGGTTGTGGACTTCGCCGCCGGTCGCCCATGTCAGAACGACGCGGCTGGCGCCGTTCTTATCGGTGCCGGTGTGGGCAGAGAAAGACCTCAGGGTGACGGCGGTGGCCGCGGTCACGGTTTCGACGAAGGTTGATGTGTTGTTCGCTGGATTCGGATCGACCTGATCGGCGCTCACGGTCGCAGTGTTTGAGATCTGTCCGGGTTGCTGCGGAATGACCAGGACAGTGACCATCGCGGTGGCAGCATTGGCCATGGTTCCAAGGGCACAGGTCAGAGTTCCGCCGGCTTCCGAGCAGGCCCCCTGCGTGGTCGTGTAGGACTGATAGATCATCGACGACGGGATCAAATCGGCAACTGTCACATTTGTCGCGGTCGCAGGACCGTTATTGGTCACGGTTAGCGAGTAGGTAAGCGGATCGCCTTCCAACACAGGGTTCGGACTGCCGGTTTTGACGATCGCCATGTCGGCGCTGTTCGCGTTGGCTACGACGACGGTCGAGCTGGCAGTGTTCGTGGTGAGGCTGGGAACCACGTTGGAGGCGGTTGCGCTCGCGGTGTCGGTGATGTTTGTGCCAGAGGGCGTGCCGGAGTTCACCTGGAGAGCAATGGTGAACGTGACGGTATTCGCGGCTCCGGTGGCGAGATTGCTGCCGTCATTACAGGTGATGGTGCCGGTGCCGCCGACTGCGGGAAGTGTAGGACAAGTCCAGCCCGCGGGAATCGTGATCGACTGGAAGGTGGTGTTGGGAGGAGTCGTCTCTGTAAAACTCGTTGACGTAGCGGCGGCCGGTCCGTTGTTGGTGAGGGTCTGAGTGTAAGTGACGTTGCTTCCGGCTGAGACCGAGGCTGGAGCTGCGGAATTGGTGACGACCAGGTCGGCCTGAGTCGCAGTCGCGACAACGTCGGCTGCGATCGCTGTATTGTTGGACGAATTTGGATCGGATATGGCGGAGCTTACGGTTGCGGTCTCATTAATCGCCGTGCCTGCGGCAGTCCCGGCGTTCACTTTAACAACAAAAGTGATGGTAGCGGGAGAACTGACGGCCAGGGCTGGATCGACGCAGGTCAAAGTCCCGAGCGTGCAGGTCCATCCGGCGGGGCCGGTCAGCGACTGAGCAGTTGTATTGGCCGGCAATGTATCAGTCAGCGTGACGCTGGTTGCTCCGCTGGGACCGGCGTTATTTACGACTTGCGTGTAAGTGATGGTATTGCCCGCCTGAACCGGAACGGGATTCGGCGTATTCGCGACGGAGAGATCGGCGGAACTGCCAACGTAGGTGCTCGCTGTCGCGCTATTGTTTCCGCTATTGGGATCAGCAGTAGTTGAGGCGACCGAGTCGGTTTGAGTGATCACGGTTCCCGAGGCGACGCTGGCGTTCACTGTGACGACGAAGCTGAAGTTTGCCGTTCCGGTCGCCATATTGGCGGTATCGGTGCAAGTAAGGCTGGCGAGGACGCAAGTCCAGCCGGCTGGTCCGGTCAAGGAGACGGCGGTTGTATTGGCGGGGAGCGTCTCGGTAAAGACCGGAGCATTGGCGGTTGCCGGACCGGCGTTGGTTACGGTTTGCGCGTAAGTGATGTTGTTTCCGGCGCTGACGGGATTGGGAGTGGCGGAATTCGACACACTGAGGTCGGCTTGCGTGCCCGAAGCCACAGCAATCTGTACAGTCGCGGAATTGTCGGTCGAGTTGGAATCCCTGGTGGCGCTGGCCCCGGTGACGGTGTCCGTGATGATGGTTCCGGCTGCAGTTCCGGCGTTGACTCGGTAGATGGCGGTAATTGTTCCCGTCGAGCCCGGCGGAACGCTGGGATTGGTGCACGAAATGGGAGCGATGTTGGGACAAGTCCAGGTTCCTCCGCCGGAAGTTACAGCGGCGACGGAAACGAAGGTCGTGTTTGCCGGAGTGGCTTCAGTCAGGGTGGCGCTGGCGCAGTTCGATGGACCGTGGTTATAGACGGTTTGCGTGTAGGTGATGGTCGATCCGGCGGTGACCGGGCTTGGCGTCCCGCTGTCGGTGACGGTCAGATCGCAATAGGTGCTGAGAGGCGTTGTGACGCTGGTGCTGTTGTTCGACGAATTCGGATCTGAAGTGGTCGCGGAGATTGACGAAGCCGCCGTGATGGAGGCGGCGGTGACGGTCGCGGGGACATTCACTACAACAACGATGTCCGCGGCTGAGCCGGAAGCGAGACTTGGATTGGTGCAGGTGACGGTCCCGGTGGCGCCGACGGCGGGTGTGGTGCAGGTCCAGCCGACGGGGGCGGAAACAGATTGATAAGTAGTATTGGTCGGCGTCGCTTCGGTGAAGGTAACGCCAGTGGCGGCGGCCGGGCCGTTGTTGGTTACGGTTTGGGTGTAGGTGATGTCATTTCCCGCGAGCACTGTCGCAGGGGAGGCCGTCGTGCTGAGTGCCAGATCGGCCTGGGTTGCGGAGGCGACGACATCCGTGGCCGTTGCAGAGTTCGCCCCGAAGGATTGGTTCGCTCCGTTTACGGTAGCGGTGTCGCTGATAACGGTTCCGCTCGCGGTGCCAGCGGTGACTTTATAGACGACTGTGAAAGTGCCGGATGATCCCGCAGCAACGCTGGGATCAGTGCATGGGGAACCGGGGAAGCCAGTGCAGGTCCAACCAGCAGGCGGAGTAATCGAGACGAATGTCGTGTTGGCCGGAGTTGCTTCGGTGAAGGTAGCAGTCGTTACCGCGGATGATCCGGTATTGGTTACGACTTGCGTGTAGGTGATGTTATTTCCGGCCTGCACCGGGTTGGGTGCGGCTACGTTTGTGACCGACAAGTTCGGCCCGCTCGTGCCTACGATGGTGGTGGCCGTGGCTGTATTGTTGGAGGAGTTGGGATCGCTGGCGGACGAAGCCACAGAGACGGTGTCCGTAATGACGGTGCCGTTGGCGACTCCGCTGTTGACCTTGACGATCATCGTGAAGGTGCCGGAACTTAATCCGAGCATGTCAACGTTGGTACAGACGGCTGTTCCGGTTGCCCCGACAGCGGGAGTGACACAGCTCCATCCGGATGGCGGAGTCAGCGAAATGAATGTTGTGTTTGTGGGAATCGTTTCAACGATGGTGGCGTTGTCAGCTGCGCTGGGGCCACCGTTTGCGACAAGCTGCGTATAAGTGATGTTCGAGCCTGCCGTGACTGGATCCGGCGATGCCGAGTCCGTCACGGACATGTCGGCGCTGGAGACGACATTGGCGACGTCAGTAGCGATGTCGTTGAGGAGATTGGCCTCACCCCCACCGGCGATGACGGCGGTATTGGTTACAGTGGCGGGCGCGGTTTGCAAGACGGTGGCGTTGAGCGTGATCGATGGATAGCTGGCGCCAACCGCCAGAGAATCGGAGCGAGTGCAACTCACGGTTTGTCCGGAAACCGTGCAGGACCATCCGGTTCCGGTTGCGGTAGTCGGAGTGAGGCCCGTGGGAAGGGTGTCGTTCATCGTAACGACGCCGGCAGTTGCTCCCAAGGTGCTGACATTCGACACGGGGATGGTGTAGCTCGCAGCGTTGCCGCGAGTGAAGTTTCCGACGTGGCTCTTGCTCAAAGTCAGATCGGAGGAGCAGAGAGCCGAAGATTGAATGCCCGTGACTTGCGAGAGAGTGGCGGTGATCGAACTCGTTCCGGAGTTGCCGGGCGTAGAGCCATAGGCCACCCCAGGAGTCAAGGTCGTTCCGTCGTTGCCTCCGCCGACACCGATACCGGCGGTTGTGCCGGATACGAAGACGACGCCACCGGCGCCGCCGCCGCCGGGACCGTGACGGTCGGCGAGGCTGTAAGCCTGGGAATCCCATGCATCGCCACCCCGGCCGCCGTTGGCCTGCAGGGTGAGTCCGCTTTCGCCGCCGTTGGCAGAGAGAATGACGATGGTTCCGCCTGCGCCGCCGCCGCCACCGGCGTCATTGGAGGTGCCGTTGTAAGCGCTTGCCCCGTTGGCGGTAAGGGTCGCCGTGCCGGTGAGGCTGTCGGCGCGGATGAAGATGATGCCTCCGCCGGCAGCGCCACCGCTGGCCTGATTATCGCCGTCGGAATTGTTTCGGGTGCCAGCGCCACCGCCGCCGCCCATAGAGATGCGATCGATGGTCGCGGGAAATGCGGAGCCGCCCTCGCCGCCGTCGCTCAGGTTTGTGTCCCAGGAATCGCCGCCGAAGCCTCCCATTCCTCCGTTGCCGCCGCCTCCACCGCCAGCGTTCTCGGTGTTGCCGGCAGCATCGCCATCGGTTCCACCGGCTCCGGCATTTCCGGGAGCGCCGCGCGCCATGCTGCCGTCGCCAGTTCCGTTGGGATAGCCAATGCCGGTTGTGGTCTGCAAGAAAGTGCCGCCGGACTCGACCCATTCGGGAGTGCCGGCGACGCCTTCGCCCTTAGGGGCGTCAATGCCGGCCACGCCACCGGCTGCTCCGGTGTAGGCCGTGGGAGAAGTCTGGACATAATCGGAGTTCAGCGCGCCCGCCACGCCTCCGGTCAATTGCATTCCGGCGCCACCGCGGAAGCCGAGGCCATCCACGGCTACGGTCGCTCCACCCAAGTTGAGCTGTCCGGCGATATCGAGGGCGAGAATTCCGCCGGTCGAGCCATTCCAGCCAGCAGCGGTGACTGAGCCCAAGGTCGCGGAGAGATACTCCGCGACGAGGACGACCTGGTAGGTGCTGCGGCCCTTGGTTCCGGTTGCAGCGGCAGCTGTATATCCGAATACGAGGCCGCCTCCGGGTCCTGCGCCAGTAATGGGTACTGATCCTCCGCTTACAGGACCTGTCGCCGTGACGAACTCATAATTTCCGGCATTGTTGATCGTGGTGAAGCCGGTTCCGGTGCTTCCGTTTCCGTAGGAGACGCTGTTTGAAGTGTTGATGCTGGCATCCTGCATCTGGATGACCAGCAGCTCGCTACCGGCCGCGATCGTGCCGCTGCCATTGGCGGCGCCAACGGGGATGGATGTGGCTCCCTTGGCGATAGTGGCGGTGCCCGGGTAATAGGTGTTGACGACTCCGCTCAACGTGCCACCAGCCGTCAAGACGGTCGTGGAACATACGACGCTGACGACGGGCGCGAGAGCGACATAGGTATTGTTGCCGGTATTGGGATCCGGAGGAGTGCCGGAGTCCGCGATGGTTGCAGTATTGGGATAAAAGCCCGCCGTGGTAGTTGAGACGACGATTGCGACGGTTACGGTGGCTCCGCTGACCATCGGCGTGGGCAGCGTGCAAGTGATGGTGGTACCAGTGGTGCAGGTTCCGGCGCTAGGATTTACAGAAACGACCGAGAGCCCAGTTGAGGCATAGGTATCAGTCAGAGTGACGTTATTTGCGGCGGAAGGTCCATTGTTGGTGATGGTGACGTTGTAAGTGGAATTCTGCCCAAGCGGCACGGCACTCACGCTGGTGCTGACCGCAATATCGGCCGTGCTGGGATTAATCGAGATCGCGCCTAAAGACCAGTTGGAGGTGCCGCTGAATGTTTCTGAGATGGGGACGCTGGGAGCGCCCGAGCGGCTGCTGGCAGTTCCCCTGATTCCGTTGGTGTTATTAGCGTTATTCGTGTTCCACTGCGAGACCTGTGGACCGGGGATGGTGACTGTCTGATTACCGACAATTGCAAGCGTATCAAGGATCATACCGTTGATCACGCTGGGGACGTCCAAAGCGCTGCAGCCGGTAGTGAGCCCGGTACAGGTTCCAGCAGCGCCATCGGCGGAAACGAATGTTCCAAGCGGTACGGTTTGATCTGCGCCGGTGAACGTGGTGACGCCGGCGACCACGCCGACGGTCCCCGCTGCGGGCAGGTTCACGGTGACGACGACGTTGTGGTTCCCGCTGGCCGGAGCAAGCAGATACCACATTTCCACCCGACGGGTGGTATTTGTGTCGTTGTGGGCTCCCACCTGGGTCAGAGCAGTACCGTTCCACGTCACGTTTGAGACGGCAGCGCCGTTGACGTTGGCAATGTTCAGTGAAACGCCGACGAGCATTATGCGATTCGCGCCGGTTCCGGTGGTATGAGCGATAGTGAGATTGTGATTTCCAGTGGTGGTATCAGTCGCGGTGCCTGCACTTGAGGTGCCGTCGACGGCGACCTGGGCGCTGCCAAGCGCCGTCAGGAACAAAACTGCTGCGAGAAGGCCGAAGGCCATCGTCCGCGAGAGAATTTTTTGCAGCGACTTGCGGGCGACGTACCCAGCCCGCGCTGCACAGCGCAAGAACCACCCATCCACGGTTCTGAACCTAGCCTGCACGATATTCCGCCCTATCCGCACTTCCTTGGAGCGAGCGATTCCAAGGATTTGCGCTCCCGCCAATACCGGATCGTTTTGGCGGCCACAGTCGCCGCGCGTAATGAACAAATCGCGCGCGTGGTCGGCCAGCACGATGCGGTGAAGGCGGAAGCCATAATTAGTCTTGGCTAAAACAATATCGTCCTTTCGTAATTTGCTCACGATTACGGGAGTAATCTCGACCGTGTCACCGTTGCGGACCGCCGGAGACATGCTTGCGCCGAGGGCCTGAAAACGCAGGGCTAGGCCCTGTCCCAGAAGTTCACGGACGATGTCTTCAAAGAGCTTCGAATCAGCCCCGTTATCAGTCATGAAAGTGGAGAATCGTTTCTACCGCTCTTTCATCGGGCTCGAAGGCGTAGCGGTAGACTGGGACTGCATCAACAACCTCTTCCAAAAATATCAGTGCCGAATCGACGTATGCGTGGTGGTGGAAAGGCACGAAACTGCGGGCGAATAACTCGGCCACTGCCTCGCTGCGGGAAAGCCGGGTTATGACATTTCCGTGCCCGTGCTCGAGAACAAAAATTCGGGTTAGCGGAGCGCTGGCGGGCGACGCATACATGGCTTCGCCATGCCAGGGAGTACCGTACATGCGAAGGCCGCAATTTGGATCGCGGCGGACGATAATACGGTCGTCGCTGAGGACTTCAACGTTTTCAAGAGAAGTCCACAGGCGAGTGGTCGTGCTCTTTCCTGCTCCGGAGTGTCCAACGAAGAGATTGCCAGTTCCATCCGGACGGACAATGCCGCAGCCGTGTAACTCAATCGCCTTCTCCTGGGTGAGGCGGTGCATGATGAGGAGTTCGTCGAAGGGATATCCCAGCGGTTCGACCGGATTGGGGAAATCGTCGAGGCACTCCCGATTCATCTGAAGCTGGCCGCTGCAAAAATTCCTGTCGATGAGAAGGCGCTTGAATGGCTTGTCGCCGAAGACGGCAGCATTGAAATCAAACTGGAATTCGCCATTGCTTTCCGACAATCCCCAAGTGGTTCCGGAATCAAAGACGGTACGCCCGGTGGCAGGTGGAAGATTGGAGACCCAACCTACTCGAATGTCGACATCTGCCTTACCTGGTGCAACACGAAACGGCTCGAGAGATGGAACCAGGCTGACGTCAGCACGGCAGTCCCCGTGCAATTGCACGGACACTCCGCCGATTTCGAAGCGGCTGAGATAAAGGGAGCCGTCCGACTGATCGAATGCTTGTCGAAGTTGACCGACTTCGCCGCTCATGACCGCCTGATTAATTCAGGACCCGACGTTCACACAAAGGAAGGATGCACAAGGAGTATGGCATTGATCCGTACCCGTGGTGGTCTTGCAATGCCCAAGCACAGCCTCCTCGGGGCGCAGACTGATGATGGTTAGTCTTGGCGCCTCGTACGGCTTTTTAGTCTCGGCTTGGCGTGATTCGCTGTTCATTCGGACTCACCTCAGGCAGTTTTTAGTGCCCACCGCAATTTCCGCATCCTCCGATCGACACGGCTGAAACATTGTCGTTAAGAATGGGCAGGATCTGTTGAGGACCAGCCCAGGTTTCGACATCGATTTCTTTCCTGGCGATGCGGCGCGCGGATTCGAGCATGGCATCGCGCTCGATTCCGGCGGAGCAGAACTCGCAATCTCCATGGGCGGGGACGTCAAAGCCGAGCGCCGCGGCACGCAAGTGAGCGACATGACAGAGAAAAGAGACGGGTTGTTCGCGATCGCCGTTCTCCAGTTCGCCATTGGCAGGACACATTCCGCAGAGCGGCTGAATGCGACACTCCACGCACTTTGAAATCGTCTTTCGTTTTCGATTCCGCAGCTCGAGAAGCGAGCGCTCCCAGACAGCTTTCACGCCATGCTCGCGAATACTGAAAGTTTCCTGCTGGGAGATGACGCAGATGCCGATCTCGCCATAAGGATTAATGGCGAACGAGTTCATGCCTCCGCCGCAGGAATAGGTGGTATCGACCTGGGTCAAGGCCGGCGGATTCTGGATTCCCTTGATGGCGAGCTTGCGGTACTCGTCGACTCTTTTGGGCGAGGATAAATCCAGAGCCACAGCTTCTTCGGGCGTGAGCCGTACTGCTAACGGACTGTTCGAACAATCGAGGCGCGGATTGATTTGGGCATCGACCTTGAACTCCACTCCAAGCTCATCTTCGGCAAACTGCCGCATGGCCAGAACTTCATGCTTATTGACGCTGGTGGCGACGGTCTTCAGCTTGAGGGGAAGGCCTCGCTCCTTCAGCAGGCGGATGCCGCGGAGGCAGCGGTCGAAAGATCCTGGGATGGCCGTGAGTGCTTCGTAAGTTTCGCGGGTGCGGCCGTAAAGCGTGATTTCAATGGCGAAGGGGCGCCACTGGGCCAGATAGTCGGCGATCTGTTCATTGATCACGGTGCCGTTGGTAAACAGCGTGATCAGAAATCCTTTTTTCTTGGCGTAGGTGTAAATTTCGAGGAAGTCTTTGCGGGCGAATATTTCTCCGCCGGTGTAGAGAATCCAGAAGCAACCGAGATCGACGAGTTCATCGAGCACGCGGAAGTGCTCGTCCTTCGTCAATTCACGGCGGCGGGCATCGGTGTCGCCCATGGAAAGGTTGTTATAGCAGTGGAGGCATTCGAGGGGACAGCGCCGGGTGACTTCAATTGCAACCTGCAGGGCCATGCGCTGAGACCCTTGGCGCTGGTGCAATTCGGCGCTGAACGCTCCGTAGCTTACCTGCTCCACATCTCCTCCGTTGCTCCATGCGAGAGCAGCGGACGCGCTCCATGCGTCCGCTGCTTGCTTACTTCCTCCCGCCCCACTGGCCCTCAGCCGCCCGCCATTACCACAAGAGGAGAGACCTGGACCAGACCAACAGCTTTCAATTCGTTGACGAAGGCGATGACGTCAGGCTCGGCGACCGAGAAGTCCATGTCATATTCGCGAGCGAGCGCCGAAACCAATTCGGTCATAGCGCGCGGGGACTCAAGCAACTTCCAGATCAAAGTTCCAGTGTGGTTGAAGCTGTAGATCGAGGCCAGGTCGCCCACGTTGGAGCGGACTGGAACGATCAGAGTTTCCCCTGCCACGATCCGAGCGACAACCGACTCCGACCGGACCCAACTTTGCTGACTCTGCATCGCTTCTTCTACCATCGCTGCTTCGGGATGAGCATTCCGGATTTCGTAAAAAGCGCCGCACTTCGAAACCCGGACGCCTTTCGTCCCAATCTGAGATTACGGCAATTCCGCCTCAGTTTTGCATGGGACTTTAGGGGAAGGTATTGAGTTGGTTATCACCGCGAATGGTTCCCAAATCCAAACAAAATCGTAGGTTACGGGTTGCGGATTAGTCCAGGAAAGCATCGGGATTGTGGGGCAAGGGCCGGGGACCGGTGCGCTGGAGACCTGATGATAAAACGATTTCCCAGTAGACAAACGAAATAAAACGCTATAAAAAGAAATGCACGCTGTTGAGAGTCGCGGACGCGACAAGATTCGCCACTGACTAATTCCGTGCTGAACGAAGAACGACGCCGCGCCATTGTTGATCTGTTAAGCCATCAGGGACGAGTGCTGGTCACCGAACTAGCCCGGCAATTCGAAACATCCCAAGTCACGATTCGCAAAGATCTGGAGATTCTGCACGCGCATGGACTCGTCCATCGCACGCACGGCGGAGCGCTGCCATCGCGTGAAGGAGCGCTGGAAGATCCTACACTGCGAGAGAAGGAGAAGCTTCATCATCAGGAGAAGCTGCGAATTGCCGACAGCGCGGCGGAGCGGGTGAAAGAAGGGCAAGTGCTGATTCTCGATTCGGGGACGACGACGACTGCGATTGCGCGCACGCTGCGCGGATTCCAGAATCTGACGATCATTACGAATGCGGTAAATATCGCGGCAGAACTGGCGGGAACATCAGTCGAAGTGATCCTTACGGGCGGAACTCTGCGCAAGAATTCTTTTTCGCTGGTAGGGCCAATTGCCGAAGAAACGTTGCGACGGTTGAGCGCGGATATTTTGTTTCTGGGCGTGGATGGATTCGATGTTCACTTCGGCCTGAGCACGCCGAATCTGCTGGAAGCAAAAGTGAACCGCGTGATGGTGGAGGTTGCCAAGAAAACTGTGGCCGTGTGCGACGCCAGCAAATTCGGAAGGCGAAGCCTGTCGCTGATTGCTCCCACGTCGGCATTGCAGGAAGTGATTACCGATCGTGGAGCGCCGAAGTCGGATCTTCGGGCGCTGAAGCAGGCTGGGATTGAAGTCACGCTGGTGTAAGCGCAAGTCCCCTTTTCACCTCTGTTAACAACAATCCTGAGAGAAACATGCCTCGTTTTGATGTAACTATTGCCGGCGAACTGAATCTCGATCTCATCTTGTACGGACTGCCGGAGCAACTGGAGCCGGAGCGAGAACTGCTTGCCGATCGCATGATGCTTACGCTCGGCTCATCGTCGGCGATCGTTGCGCATAATCTGGCGGCGCTGAGAAGCCGGGTTGGATTTCAGTCGCGGATTGGCGACGATCCGCTGGGACGCATCTCGCTCGAACGCTTAAAGGAAGGAAACGTTGATGTCTCCAAGGTGAGAGTTGTTCCGGGAGCAACGACCACGGGGTTGACGGTGATCCTGCATCACGAGCAGTGGCGGAACATCCTGACGTACGCCGGAACGATCGCGGAATTGCGATGGGAAGATCTGGATCTCGACTATCTCGCCGATTCGCGGCATTTTCACCTGTCGTCGTATTACCTGCAGAAATCGCTGCAGCCACGCGTGGCGGAATTGTTTCAATACCTGAAAGCGAAGGGACTTACGATCTCGCTCGACACAAACGACGATCCCGATGATCGGTGGCAGGGTGGGTTGAAAGATATATTGAAGTACGTCGATGTATTTCTTCCCAACGAGCGCGAAGCCTGCAAAGCTGCGGGGACCGAAGATCTGGAGCTGGCGATACGGAAGCTTTCAGAACTTGTGCCTCTGCTTGTCGTGAAACTTGGCCGCAAGGGAGCAATGGCGCAGAGAGGCGCGGAGCGACTTACCGCTTCAACACGAGAAGTTGTCCCAGTAGATAGCGTGGGCGCGGGGGACAGTTTTGATGCGGGCTTTCTGCACGAATATGTTCGCGGGGCGGAGTTGCAGAAATGCCTTGCCAGCGGAAATCGGGCGGGGGCGCTGAGCACGACGCGTCCCGGGGGAACGGAAGCGTTCAGGGACGTGAGGCACCGAGAAACGTTCCTGCGTGAATTGGAGAATTGAAGTTCAGCCCGCGGGGAGTTTGACGCGAACCGATGGCGGTAGAGTCATCCTGTGCGTTCCATCTCTTGCATCTGCGTCGTCTTATGGTTCTCTATCGCTGCGATCGCGCAGAAAACTGTTTCATTTCCGACAGAGGACGGCGGAGTGGTCTTTGCCGATCTCTATGGAAAAGGGGACAGGGGAGTCGTCCTGGCACATGGAGGACAGTTCGATAAAGAGAGTTGGGCGAAGCAGGCGCGAGCGTTGGTGGAAGCAGGATTTCTCGTGCTGGCGATCGATTTTCGCGGCTACGGAAAGTCTCATGGCCCCGGGGATTCCGATCCGATGGACGCTCCCCTTCACCTCGACATTCTGGCGGCGGCACGCTTCCTGCGGCAAAACGGCGCGAAGACCATTTCGATCGTCGGCGGCAGCATGGGAGGAAGCGCGGCGGGCGATGCTTCCATCGCGTCAGCGCCAGGCGCGATTGAACGCATCGTGTTTCTCGGCTCTGCGCCTAATGGTCCGGCGGACCAGCTCCATTCGGCGACGCTATACATCGTTGCGCGCGACGATGCCAGCTCCGACGGGCTGCGTTTGCCGGGTATTCGAAAACAGTACGAAAAATCTCCCGAACCGAAGCGGCTTATTGTTCTGGAAGGCTCCGCGCATGCACAGTTCCTGTTTCAGACGAAACAGGGCGAACGTGTCATGCGCGAGATCGTGCAATTCCTCTCAGCAAATCCTTAGGTCCTACTTCGCGCTGACCTCCAAGAGTAGGTGATCTTTGAAATCGGTCTTCATTCGTGGAGGTTTGCCGGCTTCCGCCTGAACTGTTCCTAAATCTTTTCCATCGACATAATCAAGCACGTCGTAGGTTCCGGGCTGCAATCCACGGAGTTCGATCTCGCCTGAAAACGGCTTCGCGGGATCGGTGAAAAATGCGTAGTACATCTTGGCGTCTTTTTCGATCGCGTAGGCTTCGGGGACGTCGTATCCGTAGACGTAGAGATCGCGGAATTCCCCCTTGGACAGCATCTTTTCGTTGTAGACACCGATCCACTTTTTCCAGTGCGCCTCTTTTTCGGTGGTCAGAGCGACGGGCTTGAACTTTGGCCCGGGATCGGGCCAAACGAATTTCGTTCCCGGCACGCCGCCTGTGCCCAAAGTTGAAGCGAAGTCAGAGCCGTGCTCGCTCCAATTGTCGTGGCCAAGCGGAGTCATGGCGGAGAGTTCGACGTGATCTCCGTAGACGGCGGCTTGGGGGCCGAGCAATGCCTTATACATCTTGATGCGGCGGCGAACCTGCACCGCGCCCACCGGATCGGCAGTCACAGCCTGATCAATGAAAGGCAGCCAGGCGAGGGATGGCGGCGTGCCGCATGGGCAGGCTTGGGTCACGCTCTGCGGCTTGATGGCCCGCGTGGTCTCGAAGATGGTCTTGTATACGGCGGCCATCGCGTTCACGGAATCCTGCGGCGACTTGTGATGGTGCGCCGGGTTGTAGCATGCGGGAACGCTGTAGATGTTGTCGAGCTTCGAGCCGTCAAATCCCCAGTCGCGAATGAATTTTTCTGTCAGTTGTTTGAAATAGGCCTGCACTTCAGGAACGGCGGGGCAGAGCGCCGCAAGGTCGCGCGTCATCCGCGCGTGCTTGCCGTTTTTGTCGAGGATGAGCCAGTCGGGATGTTCCTTCGCAATTTTCGCGACGATGTATTTGTGCGACTCCCATCTTCCCTGCCCGTCTTCTACACCCAGCGGCAGCCACCAGAGTTGCGCGAGAATTCCCTGCTTGTGAAATTCATCGACCATCTGCTTGATGGAGTCCCCGGGGAATGTGTCGCTGCGCGGATCCCAATCTCCGTAAGTGTCGAACCAGCGGTCGTCGAGCGTAGCCCACTTGATGCCGAGTTCTTTTAATTTCGGGACGGTGCCTAGCATCTGCTTAGGGGTGACGTTGAACTCGTATCCCCAGCCGCACCAACTGACGTTGTAGGCCTCGCTGGAGGGCTTGGGGATGTCCCAGCCTTCTTTTTGCAAAACGCTCGACCAGATGCGCAGCGGCTCGTAGAAATCTCCGTTGTAAACGGAGACGAAACTGCGTGGAGAGGAGTACGTGTCGCCGGGCTTGAGGACGCTGTTGACGGGGATCGTGAGGCTTGCGCTGACGCGTCCGTCTTTTTCAACTTTCACGGGAATCGAGAGAGTCCAGGGGAGGGTTTCGACGTGGCCGATGGCTTCGCCAACGGATGCCGTCCAGAATGCAACGACCGGAATACCCCCACCGTAGCCGCCTTTCACGGCTTCGCCCATCACGTTCGGAAGCGCTGAAGTACGCGTGAGTTTGAAGACATCGTCTTTGCCCCAGTCGTAACTCGAGCCCTGAAATGACCACATGTCGTACGGTGGAGCGTTCGGATCGACCTGATTCGCGCCGAAGCGGTGCTGCTGCATCCAGACCTGGTCGAGCTGGAAATCGGTTGTACCGACATTTTTGTACGTAGTGCTGACAAAAGCGATGTTGGGAAAATCGTCGTAGGCTTCGACGACGAGAGTCCGTTCAATGTCGGTTCCGGAAGGGGCGAGCGGGCGCGCTGGAAGTTCGATTCGCTTGCCGCGTCCTAACTTTCCGCTCGCTTCGGTGATCTTGGTCTTGGCGAAATCCGGGATAAAGTCGAGCTCTCTGCCTTCGTGGATGATCGAATCGCTTCCGCCGGCTGAGCCGACTTCAGGTTCGTCGAGCGACAGCAGCTTGCCCTCCTTCATCAGCGAGGCCTGGAGAAAACCGGAGGGCAAAATCTGAAACTCCGCCGAACTGGTGGTGATCAGGATCGGGCCGCCATCGCGCACTTCCACCTTGATGTCGGAGGGATGAGAAGGAGGCAGCCTCGGCTGAGCTGGAGGCTTTGAGCAAGTGACGAGGGCCGACGTGAGGACTAGCACGAGGGCGAACGGGAACAACGAAGGCCGGGGAATGCGGAAGAGGCTGCGTTTCATCGATTGGCTCCAGTTCAAATATCGAAAGAAAACACAATCTTTCGTAACTATACAACAGAGGACGAAATTTGTGGATTACCGAATTTCGGCGAGCGAATGCTCGAGGGCGCCGCGCTTGGGCGTGGGCATAGCGCCGACTTCGCTGGCGACCCAGGCTCC
>DATJOA010000083.1:0-6833 GCA_035507635.1 Candidatus Acidiferrales bacterium | reverse complement strand
GTCCCGCCTCACCGGAATCCGAGAGGATCTCGACGATGCGAGACATAACAGTTCCGTGCATGTCCATCGCAGCTTGCAGAAGCTCGAGAGCAGTGGAGCGCGCGTTCTCGTCCGAGAGAGAGCTGGCGCGCTCGACCACTTCGTTCAACCTTTGCGTTTGGGCCTGAAACTCCCCACTATTCATAGCGGCTCATTGGTTCCAACGCCGAACATCGGCGAATGCCGAGTTTCCACCACTTTGCCTTCGCCTACGTACATATGCACTCCGCAGGGCAGGCACGGATCAAAGCTGCGAACGGCTCGCATGATGTCGATGCCCTTGAACTTCTCAGGTCCGTTCTCTTCGAAGATCGGGGTGTTCTGCACCGCGTCTTCATACGGGCCCGGCGTTCCGTAGATATCGCGCGGGTTCGCGTTCCAGCAGGTTGGCGGATACGGATGATAGTTGGCGATCTTTCCGTCGCGGATCACGACATGATGCGATAACACGCCGCGAACGGCTTCATGGAATCCGCAAGCGATAGCGTTCTCCGGCACTTCAAACGGAGCCCATGTCTTCGAGCGTCCCGCCATCAGCTCTTCCATGGCTTTCTCGCAGAAATACAGTGCGGCAGCGGCAGCGTAAGCCTGGAAATAGGTCCGAGCCCGGTCGCGCTCGATCGCATTGCTCCACTGCGGAATCTTCCATTCGAACGTGGTCTCGGGCAGCGTTGCGGTCTTCGGAAAATTAATAATGACGCTCTTGCCGGTCGCTTTGATGTAGCCGATATCGACCAGGCCCGACAACGCCGTGGACCATAATCTCGCAATCGGTCCGCCGCCCGTGTCAAGCGCAAGATGATCGCCAGTGCGCTTGTCGTACCAGCGCGGCGACATCACCCATGTGTAATTCCCGTTGAAATCCCGCTTCTGCGGCCGCGGAATCGTCGTCTGGTTCCAGGGATGATGCTTGTCGATCGCATTCCCAAGCGAATCGGTCTTGACGAAAGTCTCTTCGTTTTGCCAATCGTCGTAATACGAACTGCCGAGCAGGATTCGCAGCCCGAGATTGATATCCATCAAGTCATTCGTGACAAGCTGCCCGTCGACAACGATCCCGGGAGTCACATACATTCCGCGGCCCCAGTCCGACATCTTCTCGTAGCGGTAGTCGCAAACGCCGGGATTATTGAACGATCCCCAGCACCCCAGCAGTACACGCCGCTGTCCGACTTTTTCATAACCCGGCAAAGCCTGATACCAGAAGTCGAACAGATCGTCGTGCAACGGCACACAGCGTTTCATGAATTCCAGATACTTCGTCAGCCGCACCAAATAATCGGTGAACAGCTGAATTGTCGCGACCGTCCCGACTCCGCCCGGGTACAACGTCGACGGATGCACGTGCCGGCCTTCCATCAGGCAGAACATCTCTCGGGTCAGCCGGCTGAGTTCGAGAGTCTCGCGATAGAACGAACCCGTAAATGGATTCAGAGCCGTCATGATGTCGGCAATTGTGCGAAATCCATGCTTGTCGGAATTCGGCGCTTTCGTCTTCTGCGCTTTTGCCCAGAGCGATGGGTTCGTCTCCTTTACCATTTGCTCGCAGAAATCGACGCCGACCAGATTGTCCTGAAAGATGTTGTGATCGAACATGTACTCAGCCGCCTCGCCAAGATTGACGATCCATTCTCCGAGCGGCGGCGGCTTCACTCCGAAGGCCATGTTCTGCGCATAGCAGGCGCAAGTGGCATGGTTGTCCCCACAAATTCCGCAGATTCGGCTGGTAATGAAGTGCGAATCGCGCGGATCCTTTCCTTTAATGAAAATGCTGTAGCCGCGGAAGATCGACGAGGTGCTGTGGCATTCGGCAACTTGCTTGTTTTCGAAATCGATCTTCGTGAAGATACCCAGGCTGCCCACGATGCGAGTGATCGGGTCCCAGCTCATCTCCACGAGATTCCGTTTCTTGCTCGGAGTTTCACTTAGCGGCTCTGCGATCGTTCCCATGATGTCCTCTCTCGTCAGGCGACTCTGCGGCTCGGACGCGTTTGGTAGGCGCCGGGTCTGGGTTGATATCCGGTAATGAGCTGGCGGCCGGGACGACGCCACTCTGGCTCGCCGTTCACGGTGTTGTTAGTGATCGCACGCAGCGCGCGAATCATTTTCCCGTACAGGGTCAGCGCGGCCGTTGAGAAGCGCGCACCCGATGGCTCATCCATGAACGGCATGAACATGTCGGGAAACCCAGGCATCGTGCAGCCAATGCAAATGCCGCCCACGTTCGGGCAGCCGCCGATACCGCGCATCCATCCACGCTTCGTGACATTGCAATTCACCACCGGCCCCCAGCACCCCATCTTCACCAGGCACTTGGGAGTTCCGTACTCAATCCCGAAATCATCCTGCTCGTAGTACGCGGCGCGGTCGCAGCCTTCATGCACCGTCTTGCCAAACAGCCATGTCGGACGAAGTTTGTCATCGAGCGGTATCATTGGCGCCAGGCCGGCAACCTGAAAAAGCAGGTACGTGACCGTCTCCATGAAATTGTCCGGCTGCACCGGGCATCCCGGAACGTTCACAACGGGCAGTCCCGCCGTCGATCGCCAATTCCACCCCAGGTAGTCTGCGAGCCCCATACACCCGGTCGGATTGCCCGCCATCGCATGAATGCCTCCATACGTGGCGCAAGTGCCGGCGCCGATCACGGCCAGCGCCTTCGGCGCGAGCCGATCGATCCACTCACAGGTCGTGATCGGCTGACCGGTTTCGTGATTCGTCCCCATCGCCGCCCAATAGCCTTCTTCCTTGATCTGCTCGTTCGGGATCGAGCCTTCGACAACCAGCACAAACGGATCAATCTCTCCCCGTTCCGCCTGATAGAAGTACTTCATGAAATCATCGCCAACTTCATAGGCGAGAACCGGATTGTGCAAATGAACTTTAGGAAGGCCGGGAATTGCGCCGAGGATCACGTCCTCGATGCTGGGTTGCTCAGCGTTTGTCACCGAGACGGAATCGCCGTCGCAACTCAAGCCGGCGGTAATCCACAAGATATGAACTTCGTTGACGGGAGCAGGGGCAGAGGCCTGTCTTCTCGTGAAAGGGATCGGTTCTGCGGGCATTCGCGTCTCCTTTCGACGTTGGGTGAGAGATATCGGGTTGTGACCGTATGTTTCTACCGAGTAACTCTTAGAGATGCCAACGCCACGCGCGGTTGCCGTGTGAATTTCTGAAGCGAAACGTTGCTCTGACAATGAAGAGGAAGTCCTGTAGAGCAAATTCTCTGCCCAGCGATAAGCGATCTGGCATTTGCCGATCTCGTCTCCCGTGTCGCGTTCGTGAGCGCAGAGGTCGTTCCTACCCGAGCCTTTGATATGTGAAGAAATATGCACTATTGGCTTCGTTTGCCGGACCAATCAGCTGACCAGGGGTCATGGCTGTTAAAACGGAACTCCCCCTTCATAGGAGACGGCTTTCTCCTTGACAGGTCAGGTATTCACTCAGAGAATTGCTGACGCGTCTTCCGGGGTCCCCACTTTCGAAGCTGCGGTGCTTCGACTGCCGGTTTCCGTTTTCAACCAGAGGTACAAGTTCCCAAAATTTCAGAGTGCCATGCGGCTTGCCGCGAACGTGCTCACGTCCGAACGGAGAGGGATGCTATGCGCTGCAAGCTCGGGTTCTGCCTGCTCGTCCTGATTTGTTCAATCGTTGCCGAAATTCAGCCCTCCTCAGCCCAATCTTTCAGCTTCCCCGTCAGTGGATTCACGACGAGCAACGTCTGCGCCAACAGCGCTACGCCGCCGCCAGCCTGCCAGGTGCTGACGAACGGCTCTCCTTCGCAGCCGCAAGTGGTCAACGGCGGAGTGTTGCGCCTCACTACGGCGAATAACAACCAGCACGGCTCGGCGTGGTTCTATACGCAGCAGCCGCTGGCAAGCGGATTCACCACGGCATTTCAATTTCAGATTTCCAACACGAACTCCTGCCAGAACTGCAGTTTCCCGGCCGATGGTTTGGCGCTCGTGATTCAAGGTGACCCCGCGGGCACAGGAGCATTGGGCTATACCGGGAACGGCCAGAACATGGCTTATGGCGACAATGACATCGCGACTGCCAGCGGCCCCGGAAACGCGATCCTTAACAGTCTTGCCATCGAACTCGATACGCATCAGAACTCGGACTACGACGATCCCGACGGCAATCACATCGCCGTCCAAAGCTGCGGACCGAACACCGCGAGCGCCCTCTCCGCGAATAGCGCCGATCACAACTACGTTTGCCCGAATGGCAACCTTGCCAAGATCGCGCTGCAGAGCCTGCCACAAGGCATGTCGCTGACCGACGGCCTGACGCACACAATCACAGTTAACTATCTGCCGCCGGGAAATTGCACCAGCGCTTGCAACAACCTCAGCGTCTACTTCGACAGCACTCTCGTTCTTCAGGCAACCATCGACATCACCAAACAACTGAACCTCACCAGCGGTACGAGCGCATACATCGGCTTTACCGCCGCGACCGGTTCACTGGTTGAGAACAACGACATCATCAGCTGGTCGTTCAGCCAATGGCCGCTGTCTCCCATCACCATCAATCAGCCGGTACAGCCTACGGTCACCAACTTCAATTACACGTCGACTCTGAGCGCGATCACCGATTATTCGCAGAGCGGGCTGCCCCCCAGCTCGTTCCAGGGATTGTTCATGCAAGGGACGGTGCAGACGATCACCGACCAGCAGTTTTCCGATCTCGTCGCCAACACGCCGTTCCAGGGCAGTACCTGCCAGCATCAGGACACCGGCAATGGCACCTATGGCTGCGTGACCACGACCGATCTTTGCACCACTCCAACGAATCAGGTGGCAGCCGGAGCGAATTGCTTGAGCACCGGAACGAATCCGCTGATCGCAGTGTCGAACACGTACAATCTCGATCCTTCGCAGAAGCCGATCATTGCCCCGGGCTACATCATGGGCAAAGACGATGCCCTGAGCTGCGGAGCCAGCGCCGACAATACCTGCAAGGGACTGGTGAGCATTTTCTCGAGCATCAACGGCGACGTGGTCACCAGCGGCGGTCACACGAATAATTTCAATTCCGTGCTGATCCCGATTCTCGGCGGAGTTCAGCCGAGCACCAGCGTCACCACGACTCCTCCGCTCAACAAGGGGTGGATCAACAGCAGCTTCAGCATCAACTTCAACAGCACCGAGGTCGTGCCGAGCAACAACGCGAATCCTCCGTCCCCGCTGCCGACCGTTGCGTCGATCGGTTATTCGGCGACGGGCGCGAACTTGCCCTCACCATCGTCTGGAACGCTCAACGGAACCAGCGGATCCGTCAGCGTTCCGGTGACGGCCGAAGGCCAGACGGTGTTCACCTATGCGGCGACGGATAGCTCGAACGTCGTTGAAACGGTTGTCACAAACAGCGGCAACACGGTGAGCACGTCGACGCCAACCTTCACTGTCAATGTCGATTTGACCGCGCCAACCCTGACCTGCACGCCGCCAACGGTCGCGTGGCAGAGCACGGACGTGGTCGTTCCATGCACGGCCAGCGATAATCCGGGCGGATCGGGACTGGTTGGTCCAAGTTCGTTCACGGTCCAGACGAATGTGCCCGCCAACACCGAGACCAACAGCGTGACGATTCCTCCCGTAACTGTGACCGACGTTGCCGGAAATGTCTCGGCGCCTCAGCCGGCGCAGGGATCGTTTGGTCCGTTCGAGGTCGATAAGAAAGCGCCTGTGATCACCGGGCCGACCGTGTCGCCTGCTTCTCCAACCTTCGGTCAGACGGTGACTGCTTCCTACGAGTGCACCGACGGAGGCTCCGGCGTGGTGCTATGCGGCCCTTCCGGGACGGCGCAGATTCCGCCAACGGCCAACACCGGCACTTTGACCAGCACACTCAGCAACACCGTCGGAACGCATACGTTCACCGTGAACGCGCAGGACCTTGTGGGCAACAACAGTCCGGCGAGCACGGTGACCTACACCGTGTCGAAGGCGTCGCCGATCATTACCTGGCCGACTCCGGCTCCGATCACCTACGGCACGGCGCTCAGTTCGACGCAACTGGATGCCACGGCAAACGTTGCAGGAACGTTCGCCTACACGCCTCCGGCAGGAACGATCCTCGCCGTCGGCACGCAAACGCTCTCTGTGACGTTCACGCCGACCGACGGTGTCGACTACAACGGCGCGACGGCGCAGGTGACGCTGCAGATCACGGCACCCCCGCTGACGCTCACGTTCTCGCCCACCAGCATGAATTTCGGGAACGTCAACTTCGGCCAGCTGGTCTCGCAACTTGAAACCGTTACGAACTCGGGAACCAGCACGGTGACGTTCACGAATGTTTCGGTTTCGTCCCCCGATTGGGACGACTTCATTCCGGTCAGCGGATGCATTCTGCCACTGAAGCCGGGAAAGAGTTGCAGCGTCCTGGTCTTCTTCTTTGCCGACGACATGGGCACGAGAACGGGAAGCCTGAACTTTACGGATACGGCATCGGGCAGCCCGCAGAGTGTTTCCCTGACCGGAACCGTGGTGAAGAGCACGAAAAACAACAAATAGCCTAGGAGCGAAGTCGAGTTGGCGAATCCTGAGGCTGTCGCGAGGGCGCTCAGCCGTCGGGCGGTTTCACATCTTTTTCTGGCGCGGATCGTCGGCCAAACGGTCGTTACTTTCTGATTTGCTTGTCATCAGGGCCTATGCGTACTCCAAGACGGTTTGGGGTAAGAAGCGGTGAAGATATAATTCGCGCGTGCGACAACCCATGCGGCATGTAGCGGCGCTTCGCGTTTCCAAGACCGTTCTCATTCTTGCAATTGCCCTTTTCTACAC
>DATJOA010000082.1:0-9854 GCA_035507635.1 Candidatus Acidiferrales bacterium | reverse complement strand
GGCGTCTTCGAGGTCGGCGATGGTACGGGCCACTTTCAGGATGCGGTCGTGGGCGCGAGCGCTTAGTCCCTGCTGGGTCATGGCGCGCTCGATGAGGCGCTCGCAATCTGCCGAGAGTTCGCAGAAGGCGCGGATGTGGCGCGACGTCATCTGGGCGTTGCAGTAGATTCTTTCGCGCGACGTGGCGAAACGCTGGAGCTGCTTTTGACGGGCGCGGATGACGCGCTCGCGAATCTTCGCGGAGTCTTCTGGCTCGGAACCCGAACGCATTTCCTTGTAGTTCACGGCAGGGACATCGATGTGGATGTCGATGCGATCCATCAGGGGACCGGAGATTTTGGAAATGTAGCGCTGGATCATCGGCGTGGTGCACTGGCAATCGCGGGTGCGGTCGTTGTGGAATCCGCAGGGACAGGGATTCATGGCGGCGGCGAGCATGAAGCGCGCGGGAAACGTAAGCGACATGGAAGCGCGCGCGATCGAGACGGTGCCGTCTTCGAGAGGCTGGCGGAGAACTTCCAGCACGTTGCGCGGAAATTCGGGAAGCTCGTCGAGAAAGAGCAGGCCGTTGTGGGCGAGCGAAACTTCTCCGGGGCGAGGGATAACGCCGCCGCCGATCAGGCCCGCGTCGGAGATGGTGTGGTGCGGAGAGCGATAGGGACGGGTTCCGACTAATCCGGTTCCTTGATCGAGAACTCCGGCGACACTGTGAATCTTGGTGGTCTCGAGGGCTTCTTCAAAAGTGAACGGCGGCAGGATCGTGGGCATGCGCTTGGCAAGCATGGTCTTGCCGGAGCCGGGCGGGCCGATCATGAGGATGTTGTGGCCTCCGGCGCAGGCGATCTCGATGGCGCGCTTGGCAGTTTGCTGCCCGCGAACGTCTTTGAAGTCGACGAAAAATTGCTGGGACTCGCGGAGGAGCGAGTCGCCGTCGGCTTTGATCGGCATGATTCCGTTACCGGAGTTCACGAAGTGGATGACATCGAGAAGCGAGCGGACGGGATAGACGTCGACGCCGCCGACCATGGCAGCTTCTTTGGCGTTGGCTTCGGGGACGACCATGCGGGAGATTTTTCGTCCGCGAGCTTCGATGGCGATGGGAAGTGCGCCGCGGACTCCGCGCACGCCGCCGTCGAGGGAAAGCTCTCCGACGAAGACGCAATCTCCGATGTCTTTCTTGGTCAGGCCGCCGTAGGCGCCGACAATGCCGAGCGCCATCGGCAGATCGAATCCGGATCCTTCTTTCTTGATGTCGGCGGGGGCGAGATTGATGGTGATATGGGTGGGCGGGATGTCGTATCCACAATTCTTGAGTGCGGCGCGGACGCGGTCACGGCTTTCACGGACGGCGGCATCGGGAAGGCCGACGGTGTGGAAGTGGTCCTGGTCGCACTTGATACCGGAGCAGTCCACCTCCACCTGAATGATGTTGGCGTCGATGCCGTAGACCGCGGCGCTGAGGGTCTTGTAGAGCATGGGGCTTGGTCGTTCGTCCTTGGCCGTTGGTCGTTAGCTGTTGCCACCCCTGCCGTTTCACCTTGGCCTCGGCCAACGACCAAGGACTAACGACTGCCTTTTGGGCACACGTTTGTCTCTGTGCAGATTCCTACGTTACGGAGTTGGAACTGTGCAGGGCTGTGACGGATGTCACTTGGCGCTGTGGAAAACCGGGGCGTTTGTGGAGGCTTCGGTAGAGACATAGCTGGCTGTCGTCTCTACGGGCCAAATCTGCACCGATATCTGGGTGATGACAGACCGGCGAGCGTGCATTGTTCCTTCGTGTACCAGAAGGTTAACAATCTGGTTGTTTCGGCGGAATGTAAACAATTAGGATGGCAACGGTTGGAAGTCGGGCAAATCGATGAACTCAGATCCGAATCTGCGGACGTCCCCCGGACAGGGAAACTTGGAGCGGGAAGAATCGCAACTATGGCGGTGGGCGCTGTGGTTCATGATTTTTCTGGCGGTGGCGCTGGCGGCGCTGCTGTGGGAACGCCTCGAGAACGTCCCGTACTCGCTGCGGGTGATTCCGATTGGAGTGCTGGCGTTGTCGGTATTGTTCGCCGTATACGCAGCCGGACGTCGGCGGGAAGTTACCGAACTCAAAGGCGCGCTGCGAGGCCTGCAGGAGCATGTGGGAGCGGCGCCTTCGGAGGAACAACTTGATCAGCTGAGCCAGGTGATCATGCGCTCGCAGCGCAACTTCAAGGAGCTGATCGATTCATTCGACGATCCGGCCTGCGCGGTTTCCCTCGATGGCACAGTTCGAACTGTGAACCGGCGTATTACCGAACTGACAGGATTGCAGTATTCGGAATTGGTGGGACGGAAACTGTTTGAACTGGTCGACGAACCGACCCGCGAAGATGCCGAACGCAGCCTCGGGCGATTTTTGGAAAAGAAGCGCTGGGCGGGCACAGTGCGGTTGCGGCTGAAGAACAACAGCCGTCCGCTGTATTTCGACTGCGTCATCAATGGAATCATCAAGGGGGACGAAGTCGTCGGGGCGAGCATTCTGGGGCGGGATGTCACCGAGCAGCGCGAAAAGGAATTGCGCTTCACCGAACTGTTCGAGACGTTACAAGAAGGCGTTTATTTCAGCACGCCGGACGGAAAGTTGCTGGATGCGAATCCGGCGCTGGTCAGCATGCTGGGATATGACGAGAAGCATGAGCTGCTGGCAGTCGAGCCTTCAGCGTTGAATTACGATCCGGGAAAGCCGGTACTCGGCCGGGCCGCCGATGATCGCGGGGGCATCCGGACGCGCGAGGTAAAGCTGCGGCGCAAGGATGGTGGGTCTGCAGTTTTCCTCGACTCGTCGCGGGCCGTGTGGGATGCGGCGGGGAACATTATCCGGTATCAGGGAACGCTGGTTGACATCACCGAGAAACGGAAGATGGAGCGGCAACTGGCGCGGGGCGAAGAGTTCCGGCGGCGGTTGCTGGAGAGCTTCCCCGACCTGATTCTCGTAGTCGATCTGGAGGAGCGGTACACATTTGCGAGTTCGCGATCAAAGGATCTTCTCGGCTGCGAGCCGAAGGACATGCTGGGAAAGAAGATCACGGATTTCGAGGAGCATTCGCCAGAACTGGCGTCGCTCTATCGCGGCGTGGTCTCGGGGCAGGAAGCACTCGGGTCGGCAGAATATGGTGCGCGGCATCAAGATGGAAGCTGGAAGACGATGCGCGCCTCCGGAAGCCCGCTCATCGATGATGAGGGCAAGATCAACGGCGTGATCATTTCGGTGCGCGACATCACGATCGAACGAAAGCTGGAACAGCAGATCGTGCAGAGCGAACGGCTGGCAGCCATGGGAGCGATGATCGGGGGCGTTGCGCACGAATTAAATAATCCGTTGACCAGCATTCTCGGCGTGAGCGAATTATTGCAGGATACGGAAACGAATGAGGTCGCGCGTAAGCAATTGGCGATGCTGCAACAGCAGGCGCGGCGCGCGGCAGAGATCGTGCAGAATTTGACGTACTTTGCGCGGCCCCCGGCGCCGGGCAAGAGCCGGATCAATCTGGCCGAGGTGGTGGAACGGACGCTGAACTTGCATGCCTATTCGCTGCGGAAGAACAACATCACCGTGGATTTTCTGAAGGACACAGCAATTCCGTATGCGTTAGGCGATCCGCATCAGCTCATGCAAGTGTTTCTCAATTTGATTTTGAATGCCGAGCAGGCGATTCGCGAGGCGCGGGACAAGGGGACGCTGAGGATCCGGCTGGGGCGGGCGGACAATTCGGTGTGGGTCAGTTTTCACGACGATGGCCCGGGGATCGCGAAGGAAAATCTGGCGAGCATCTTTGATCCGTTTTATACGACGAAGCGTCCGGGGCGCGGGACGGGTCTGGGCTTGAGCATTTGCAAGTCTGTGATGAAGGAACACAAGGGATCGATCGAGGCGGCGAACTCACCGGATGGCGGGGCAGTGTTTACGGTGACGCTGCCGGTGGCGGGAGTGAACTAGTCCGGCACAAGATTAATACCGCAGACTACGCAGAGATTTTGAGAACTCCTTATCTCTCTACTGCCATCGCTACTGCGTTTCCTCCGCCTAGGCATAGCGCGGCAATTCCACGCTTCACGTCGCGGCGGATCATTTCGTAGATCAGAGTGACGAGGACGCGGGCTCCGCTGGCGCCGATGGGGTGACCGATGGCGACGGCGCCTCCGTTGACGTTGACCTTGTCGGGGTTCAGACCGAGTTCGCGCATGACTCCGAGCGCCTGCACGGAGAAGGCTTCGTTCAGTTCGTAGAGATCGACGTCTTCGTTCTTCCAGCCAGTTTTCTCCCAAATCTGACGGACGGCGCCGACGGGGGCCATCATGACCCATTTGGGTTCGACGCCGCTGGTGGCTTGCGCGATGATGCGGACCATCGGCTTGGCTCCGAGTTCTGCGGCGCGATTTGCACTCGTGACGACGACGGCCGCCGCTCCATCGTTCACGCCGGGAGCGTTACCGGCGGTGACGGTTCCATCTTTCTTGAACGCGGGCTTGAGCGAACGCAGAATGTCGAGCGTCGTGTCTTCGCGCGGGCCTTCGTCTTTGTCGAAGATGACGGACGGCGCGCCTTTCTTCTTCGCCGGAAGTTCTACGGGAACGATCTGCGACTTGAAGCGGCATTCTTTGATCGCTGAGACGGCTTTGCGATGAGAGTTGACGGCGAACTCGTCCTGCTCTTCGCGGGTGATGCCGTATTTTTCAGCGACGTTCTCGCCGGTAATGCCCATGTGGTAGTCGTTGTAGATGTCCCAGAGTCCGTCGTGAACCATGGAGTCGACGATCTGCGCGTTGCCGAGGCGGTATCCTTTGCGCGCCTGCGGAAGAAGGTAGGGAGCGTTGGTCATCGATTCCATGCCGCCGGCGACGACGATGGAACTGTTTCCGGTCTGCACGGCTTGTGCGGCGAGAGCGACAGCTTTCAATCCCGAGCCGCAAACCTTGTTGATTGTCATGGCACCTGTCGCGGGAGTGAGTCCGCCGAAGATGGCGGCCTGGCGCGCGGGATTCTGACCGAGTCCGGCGGAGACGACGTTGCCCATGATGCACTCGTCGACCTGAGCGGGATCGAGGTTGGCGCGCTTGACGGCTTCGCGCACGACAATGGCTCCGAGTTGCGGCGCGCTGAGATCGGAGAGGCTTCCCTGAAATTTTCCGACCGCAGTGCGGCATCCGGAGATGATGACGACATCGTCAAAAGAGGCCATGAATCAAGCTCCCGCGAAGATTTCGCTCACGTCATTATAGATGCAGCAGATGCAGGTTTGTCTCAGGCGAAGAGCGCAACGATGGCTGTGCAAGCGGGAGCTGATGATGAGAACGTTTCGCGTTGATTGAGTAGTGTTGCAGTGATTCAAGGTTCTACAGGGAAAAGCTGAGAACGTCTGCGGCGGTTTTTCGAAAAATGTAGTTGACATTCGACGAAGAAATTACTTCGCGATGACTTTGGTGTCACGACTTGCGCGAATGGATCATCATTTTTTTCTTGACTTCATTTTTCAATAACTCTATACATCAACTAGTTGCAGTAGAAGACCACTGCAAAATTTCCATGAAGAATGGAAGGGAGAATAGGAACAATGGCAACCAAGAAAAAGGCAAAGAAGAAAAAGAAACACTAAGCAGGTTCAGTACGAAGTCAAAAGGGGACGCGAAATGCGTCCCCTAAGTTTTTTGGGGGGGGGCAGCTCGGTAGAGGGCAGAGATTCCTCGCTTCGCTCGGAATGACGACGCCAGCCAGCATGAGAGCGTGGGGATGGATGCTTAGCTTGGGCGTGAGGTGAGGGTATCCACTCTTGGGATGCGCTTTTCTTTTTCGGGGCAGAGGCTGCGGTAGGCGCAGAAGTTGCAATGGATTCCGGGCTTGGCTTTGAAGATACCGTCGGCAATGGATTGGGCAACATCTTCAACTCTGTTGCGTGCCGCAATCAATTCTGATTCGCTCCGGGTCGCGATAATCGGAAAGTTCTCCTGCAGGTTCTGAAAGATCAACGCGCCAACTTTGTATCCCCACTTCTCTTGCGCGGCGATGGCGTAAAGCGACAGCTGCAGGCTCTCGTCGGCATCTTCCTGATCGCGCGCATTTCCCGTCTTGTAGTCGACGATGGCGACAGTTCCGTCAGGGCGGCCGTCGATACGGTCGATGCGGCCGACGACCGTGATCTCGCCAAGGCGGATTTCGAATGATTCCTCAGTATGGAGGACCTGGCTCGGCGGGATGGATCGCGCCGCCGTGAGGAAGTCGCGGAGCTGCGTGATTCCCTGCTGCTCGTAGAGCTCGAACTGATATTGTTCCTGGATTTTGGCATCGGCAAGGTCCTGCCGGAAGAGCGCGAGCAATTCGTCGTCGGTTTTGGGGCGGCCGAGGCGAACGGAATCGAAATAGGTTTTGAGGACTCTATGAATGGCGGCGCCGTATTGCATTGCAGCGGCGGGGCGGCCGGGAATCTTCCAGTCGCGCTCGAGCTTGAAACGCAATCCGCAACGCTCGTAGGTGTCGACGGCGGAGGCGCTGAGGCGCTTGTGCAAACCGTCAAGCACGGGTAGTTCGAACCAGAGATTGGTTTGCGATTCGTTGGGATAGAGCGGAGACGCCGCGGCCGCGAGATCGAGCGTGGTTTGCGCGCCGCTGGCTGGCATGGCGCGGAAATAGGGCGCGACCGAACGATTGTTGATCAACTCGCGCAAATAGCCGGGGGGCGTCTTGTCAGTCTTGCCGGTTCCCTCTCGGGCGTAGATGCGCAGCGAATCGCGGGCGCGGGTCATTGCGACGTAAAAGAGGCGGCGTTCTTCCTCCCCGTGGAGTGTCTTATCGTCGGATTGCGTGAGCGAATCGGGATCGCGAAGTTCGCGGGGAAAAGCGACGAGCGTTTCCTTGAAGGAACATGGGAATGCCGGAGAAAAAGAGCGGAGAATGAAGACGTGGGTGAATTCCAGTCCCTTGGCGCCGTGAACGGTCATGAGGCGGACTGCGTTGTCGCTCGAGGAGAGCAGCGGGATGACGCCTCCGGCTTCGCGGAAGTATTCGAGGTAGTCGACGAGTTCCTCGAGATCAGTCGTCTTGTTGATCTTCTTTTTCTCCCATTCCTCGACAAACTGGAGCGCGGCCTGGAGAACCGGAGAAGTTCTGTCGAGCGAGAACTGGGTGACGATGATTTCGAGGGCAGCGCGACCCTTGGCATTCAAGCGCTGGATCTGTTCGCGAGCCTGCTGGACCGCGCTGAGGACATCGGCGCCTCCGCGGACGCGATCAAGCGCGGCAGAGAGCGGGACGACTTGAGACTCCCGATTGTCGCGAGCGATGGCGCGCATGGTCTGGCGAAGTTGCTCGGGATCGACGCGGAAACACGGCAATGCGGCGACGCGGAACCAACTGACGTCGTCTCCGGAGGAAACGACCGCGTTGAGGCAAGCGAAGAGATCGCGGGCTTCGGGAGTGTCGGAGACGTCCATGCTCTCGATGACGAACGGGATGCCGGCCTCGGCCAACTCCTGGACCACTTCGTCACGGTGGTAGTGAGAGCGGTAGAGGATTCCGAAGTCCGAGAACTTACATTTCAACTTTCGCTGCGTCTCGCGAATGTGGGCGACGAGATCTCCGGCTTCCGAGCTTCGGTCTTTGAGAATGATGGCGGTGACAGGAGACTTCACCGTCTGCATGCCGTTTTTCGTTGCTTCTTCATCGCGCGCGGATTGCAGCGGAGCGCGCTGGTAGGCGAGCGTGCCCTGCGCATTGCGGGCGAAGACCGGAGGATTCTGGTCGATGACCTCGAAGGCGGTGCGGAGGATGGAGGTCGTCGAGCGGCGGTTCTTTTCAAGGACGATGAGCTTCGAATTAGGAAAATTCCGGTGAAACAGCTGAAAGGCTTCGCTGGATGCGCCGCGAAAACGGTAGATCGATTGGTCGGGATCGCCGACTGCGAAGAGATTTCCGTCGGATCCGGCGAGGCGAGCGAGGATTTTGATCTGCGCGAAGTTGGCGTCCTGGAATTCATCGGCGAGGATGAAGCGGGCGTGAGAGCGGGCATCAGAAAGAATCGCCGGATCGCCCTCGAGCAGAGCGTGAGCCCGCGTGATCATATGGCTGAAGGTGCCAAGATTGTCGTCGAGGAGCCATTTCTCCATCGTGGAGAAGACCCGGGAAATTTCACGGCAGCGGCCGATGACTTCTTCGTCAGCCAGGGCCGTTTTTGATTTCACGACACGGGGGATCGGGACTTCGCGGCGTTCCAGGCGATCGACATAGTCGGCGTATTTTTCAGGAGTGACGAGTTCGTCGTGGCAGCGACTGAGAAAATCGAGCAGATCGTTGAGGAACTGTCCGATGTTTGCAGCGCGGATATAGTGCTCGAGATTCAACTCGCGGATGCGGCGGCGGAGATAGATCCAGAGATCCTTTTCGTCGAGGACACCGAAATCCTTGTGGGCGCGCTTTAGCAGGTCGAGGCAGTAATCGTGGAAGGTTCGGGCCTGGACGGTTTTGCCACCTAGCAATCGGCGTACGCGGTCACGCATTTCGTCGGCGGCGTTGACGGTGTAGGTGAGGGCGAGGATCTCGTCGGGATGCGCGTGGCCGTCGCCGACGAGGCGCTCGATGCGATGGGTGAGGACGGAGGTCTTGCCAGTTCCTGCGCCGGCGACGACGAGCATGGGTCCAGAGATGTGCTCGATGGCCTGGCGCTGGCGTTCGTCGGGAATGAAAGGAGTTGAACGCGGAATCGACTTCAACGGCATCGTCGGTCAGGATACCACCTGATGCGGTGAGGAAGGCTGTGCGGAGTTCGCAATTGTGGGCGGCCGGCTCGAAGCGGGCGGGACGGCGACGCTACCGCGTTGCGATTGTTACGGCGGCGATGGCGGCGGTTTCGGCGCGGAGGATTGTCTTGCCGAGTGTCGCGGACGACCAGCCGTTTTCGTGGAAGAGTTGGAGTTCGTCTTCGGTCCAGCCGCCTTCGGGGCCGATGGCGAGTAGCGTAGATGCGTGTGAGTGATCTTCGTCGAGGAGTTCGCGCAAGGTAGTTTGTTCTTCGGACTCGGAGAGGACGATTTTTGTTTGGGCGGAAAGTTTAGTAGCGTCTGGCAATTTCATTGGCGCGGAAATTTCGGGCGGCGTGACCCGGTGCGACTGTTCGCTCGCCTGCATTGCGATTCTTCGCCAGCGGTCGACACGTTTTGCGGATGCTGAGACGAGGTGAGAGTCGGTGCGGCCGGCGATCAGGGGAATGATTTTGGCGACTCCGAGTTCGGTGCACTTTTCGATCGCCCATTCCATGCGGTCGAACTTGAAAATGGAAAGAAGGATCGTCACCGGGGCAGGGGTGGAGGCCGGAAGTTCTGCTTTGAGTTCGAACTCCACGCGATCTTCGGAGATTTTGTCGACGCGCGCGCCGTAGAGAACGCCATTCGCGACGATGTCGAATTCCTGACCGACGCGGGCGCGAAGAACGCGGATGAGATGGTGAGCATGTTCGCCAGTGAGGGCGGCACGATCTGCGGAGGCTTCGTCGGCGATCCAGCGGCGGCGGGTCATGGGGTATCGCCCACGGACACAGGGTCCCTCCACTCCGCGTGCCCTCCCCTTCGGGTCGGGCATGCTCCGGTCGGGATGACAATGTGTGGATCGGACATGCTGTTGGTGAAGTGCTCTACTGGAACATGTCTTTCATTTTGCCGAGCAGAGATCGCAGCAGCGGCTGATTGTCGACTTTTGATAGAACATCGAGTTCCTGCAGGAGTTCTTTCTGGCGCTTGTTGAGCTTGGTGGGAACCTGGACGCGCGCTTCGACGTAAAGATCGCCTTTGCCGTGTCCATTCAGCACAGGCACGCCTTTGTTGCGAACGCGGAA
>DATJOA010000081.1:0-17969 GCA_035507635.1 Candidatus Acidiferrales bacterium | reverse complement strand
CGGAATCACAGCCCCCGGAATGTAAGCATTGTCGGCGCGGTTGTTGCTGTACGTCTTCGTCTTCGAGACTGTGCCGACTCCAGCCACATACGAAGTGCTGGATACCGGGTGCGTGCCGAGGATGTAATTGACGGCGCGAAGTGTGTATTCGGGGCTCACAAGATCCGGAAACGCCTTGTGCAGGAAGTACATCCGGGTGGCCATGTCAACCACGCTGCCCGACGCGCCCCAGGTCCCCACGCTCGGGGGCACGCCGAACGGCGTCGAGTCCAACTGCTTGTCGATACCCGCCATGTATGTCTTCACCGCTTCCCGGAGTTGATCCTTGGCGCTCGCGTCCAGATAACGCAATGCCCGGACCGCTGTCCAACCACGCGCGTCCATCTGCTGCGGGGTGATCATCTGCGGGAACAACTCCTTCAGACGGGACTTGTATGGCTCGCCGCCATTGGTGGCAATGGTCAATTCCAGAGCCGCAGCCCAGTCCAGAGCGACGCCAAGTCGGCCATGGCCGCCGCCGGCTGGCGGAGCCACTGGTGCGCTATTCGCACCGGAGTTTGTCTGAGCTGGTTTGCGATTGCCTTGAGCACCAGAGACCACACCCTGAGACGCCGCCAGCACACCGCCTGCGGGTGCCTCCCGGTCTGACCCGCCGCCGGTCGGATACAACGTTGGATTAGCCGTCGTGTCGTTCCACGCTTTGATCGCGGTCTCGAGGCAGTCTTTCGCTAATGCGTCGTCCCAGCCTTTCAGCGTATCCGCCGCTGCCGCCAGCGCCGCAATGGCATTCCACTGGAAATACGAGTTGTTCGAAGTGAAGATCCAACGATCGTCCGGTTTGCCCGAATAGTCGCCCTTCACTTCGTTCGGGCTGAGCTTAGGGTCGTAAATGCGGCCGTCGGTTTTCGACGCTCCGTCGCCCACCTGTGTGTACTGGCGCAGGTCTGGCTCGTGCGTACCGCGGATGGCGTGGCCGATGTTGTGGAACTGCGCCAGGATGAGCAGTGCGCCGTGCTTCACTTGCTCGACCGTATCCGGAACGCCATCGGGGCGGTGCATCTCAACCTCGCGTGCCGCTTCATTCACCGTAAGCTCGTCGTAGCTGAGATTGAATTCGCGATATGCCAGGGCAAGGCTCTGAATCACGCTCAGCTGCGCGGGTTCCTCCAGATCGAAGTCGCCGGCATCGTACCAGCCGCCCACGTTCATTCCAGGGATGTGATCGCCACCTTTGTACCTCCCGTCCGTCGCGGTGGCCTGGTTCCAGCCGTCGAATTGCTCCCCAACCACGGGTGCCATGCGGCCATCATCCAGGTGCGAAGCTCCATGCCACATGTGGTAGCCTTCGCGGACGGAAACGTGATCCATCTGCTCGGCAAGGTGATGATCCAGACTGTCCTGCCAGATGTTGGCGTAAGCGTCCTTTGCGATGGGAAAGGGCGCCGTGCGCCGGTCTGCGTACTCGATCACATAGAGGCCGGCGTCGTTCACCGGCGTGAAGTCAAATTTCGAGTAGACGTAGCGCAGCCACGGTATTGAAGGCGTGATCGGGCCCTCGAACACCTGCTTGTACGATCCGTCTTCCATCAAGCGCAGCACTCTGGCCGTCTTCGGGGCGTTGTACTTCGGGTCGAGTTCGAGCACCGCCACCTTTGAGAAACCCGGCGCATAACCGACCTGGCTGTGCGCGATCATCGGCGGCCGCGTCCAGTTCGGGATCACATCCGGCCTGATGTGCCAGACGATCGCGCCGCTGGTCTTGCCCGAAGGGATCAGCGAGCGCAACACGAACCAGCCGTTCTGCGCGCGGTCGCGTCCATCGAACAGCATGAGGTCGCCCGTATCCGATACGACATTCACCCGCGCCAGCGCATCGTCGACCCCAAGAGTGATGCTCTTGCCCTCGGCGAACGGCAACGGCTGAGTGTATCCCTTGGCTTTATCCCAGTCTTCGAGGTAGTAGGCTTTTTTCGGTTCATCCGGCAGAGGCAATACTTTGACCATCGGGTCATTCGGCGTTCGCTGGAAGATGCCGGCCTTCGTTCCGTCCACCAAATAAGCCTTGCCCATATAGATCGATGGCAGAAACTCGAGGTTGAAGCCTGCCCGTCCTGCCAGTTTCTCGGGCAGCGGCTTGTCGAGATTGATGCTGACCTTCACCCCACCCGGCTCGGCTGCCACTTCCAGTGTGTAACTGAAGTCGAACGTCGGGAAAGCGAGGGCGGCGGTGAGCCGGTTGTTCGCCTTGTCGGCGTGGCGGCCTTTAAGGGTCGCTACCAGATCCCATTGCTCCGGGGTCGGCATCAGGCGTACGTCGCCGTTAGTGGCGATGCGCTGGCCGTGGAGAATCATCTCCATGGCTGTGTTCTTCTGGTCGACAAAAACGGGATGGTACGTGCTGTCATACAGAAAAACGCTGAAACCTTGCGTATCGAGATAATTTTTGTCAGTCACCTTCATGGCAAAATCGGCGCCGGACAAGCCTAAGGCCGGAATTACGGCCAAAAGAAGACACGCTGCAATTCGCCTGAACATAGATTGCGATGGATACCGCTCCTCCGCTCAACATGATATGACATGCACACCGTGTGGACACGTGTGTTCTAAGGTGGCAAGGATTTCTGAACTGGGCGGGAAAAGTGCGCGGTCATACCCGATCGTCAATTCGGCGGCTAGGAATAGATTCCGGGCGCCTCATGTCCGAGCTTCTGCACGTACTCGACGTACGACCCGGGATAGACAGTGGGATGGCGGTCCGTGCCGCTCTCGCCCCCCAGTTCCAGCACACGTGAGCCGAGACCGCGAAGGAACATGCGGTCATGCGATACGAAGATCATGGTGCCTTCAAAATCTTTCAGGGCGTCCACCAGCATCTCCTTGGTCGCAAGATCGAGGTGATTCGTCGGTTCGTCGAGCACTAGAAAGTTCGGGGGGTTATAGAGCATGCGCGCAATCGCTAGCCGCGACTTTTCTCCGCCGGAGAGTGAGCGAATCCTCTTATCCACGTCTTCGCCGGAGAACTGAAATGCTCCCGCCAGGGTCTTCAGCGCCCCGAGACTGTCGTGGGGAAAATCCTGTTGCAACTGTTCGATGACGGTGAGATCGGGATTGAGCACGTCCAGCGATTGTTGCGCGAAGTAACCCATATGCAGGCTGGCGCCGAGCCGCACGTTGCCACTATCGGGAGCGCTGGCTCCGGAAATCATTTTAAGAAGCGTCGTCTTGCCGGCGCCGTTTCTTCCCATGACGGCCCAGCGTTCTCCGCGGCGGATGGTGAGATTGAACCCTTCGTAAATCACTCGCGGGCCGTAACTTTTGTGCAGATTCTCGAGGACGGCCACCTGTTCGCCGGAGCGCGGCGGTATACGAAACTCAAACTTTACCACCTGCCGTCTCTTCGGCAGTTCGATCTTCTCGATCTTATCCAGGGCCTTGATCCGGCTTTGCACCTGGGCGGCTTTGGCGGCGTGCGTCCTGAAGCGATCAATGAAGCGCTGCTCCTTGGCAAGCATGGACTGCTGCCGGGCAAACGCTGCCTTCTGGTTCGTCTCTCGGATCGCCCGCTCGCGCTCGTAGAAGTCATAGTCGCCCGAGTAGGTGATGATTTCACCGCCATCAATCTCTGCAATCTTTGAGACCAGGCGATTCATGAACTCGCGGTCGTGCGAGGTCATCAACAACGCGCCGGGAAATGACTTGAGGAACTGTTCGAGCCAGATGATGGATTCGATGTCGAGATGGTTCGTCGGCTCGTCCATCAGCAATACGTCCGGCATCCCGAGCAGGACGCGCGCCAACGCAACGCGCATCTTCCAACCGCCCGAGAGAGCGCCCACGTCGCCGTCAATCTGATCGTCTTTGAATCCCAGACCGTGGAGCACTTCACGGGCTTGCGATTCGAGCGCGTAACCACCCAAATGCTCGTACTCCCCCTGCACGTGACCGAAGCGATCGAGAATGCGCTCCATGTCAGAGGCCTTGTCTGGGTCGGACATTTCCCGCTGCAGGGCTTCGAGTTCATGGTGAAGATCGCCGACGCGTCCGCTACCCGCGATCGCTTCATCGAGGACCGAACGGCCCTGCATTTCCTCGACATCCTGGCGAAAGTAACCGATCGTCAATTTTTTCGGCACAGAAACCGAACCCTCGTCGGGAGTTTCCTCGCCGACGACCATGCGGAATAGCGTTGTCTTGCCCGCCCCATTGGGACCAACGAGCCCAACTTTTTCGCCGGGATTCAACTGAAACGAAGCATCGACGAAGAGCAACTGCCTGCCATACTGCTTGTTGATATTTGAGAAAGAGATCATTTTTTTAAGGAGCAAAGCACCGCGTTGCCTCTTCCAGTGTAGCCCGGCTGGAAAATTGCCAGCACTTTGGACGCTTGAAGGTTTACGCGCACCAGGAGCTTCCGCGATCGATTTACACACGCCGACTTATCGCTAACCGATCCAATTCACTTCCTCGAAGGCTGTTCCCGGTTGGTCTTCCGGAGTGCTGAAGCGTTTTGGGCTGGGGGCAGACCAGAAAATCAAAGGCATCTCCCACGGCCAGCGGGTCAAATCGGCGTTGCTGCTAGTGCTGTCTCGGAGATCCAAATGCTGGTGCTTGACGAGCCCACGACCGGCCTCCCGCCACGAGATTCTTCGCGAATTGACCGGCGTCATGGCGGACGAGGGACGCAGTATCCTGTTCTCACGACACAACACCCAGGACGTGGAGCAAATTTCCGACCGTATCAACTTCATCGATCCTCGGCGAATCATCGACTCCATGGATAAGGAGGGCACCTTGACCGCTGGCGCCAGCTGCGCCTCGAAGTCCCTTCGGGAATCGCGCTACCTGCCCTACCCGCAATCATCGCAGTGCAGCAGCACGGAAGGTTGGCGGTCGCGACTGCTAATGCGTTTGTGCCGGACTTCGCAAACGCATATGAAAGGACCCGGGCCCGCTTTCAACATGTCGAGCGTGCTGCCCAGGATGCAGAGCGCCACAAAGAACAAGAAGACGACCAGCGGTGAAGACATAGAGATGGCCTTGACCTGGAAGTGCCCAAGACTGACACATATAACTGCACATTTTTGCAGTCTGCTGACTCCGTCTAATCGTCGTTCGCTCAACCGGCAACGCGGTTTTCGGCTTTTGACGCGAGTTGCACCGGAAGGCGGGCTTTGACTGTCGTTCCGCCCGGGCCTGATGAAAAGTCGATCGTTCCTCCGAACCGCCGGACGCGCTCTTTCATACCAAGGATTCCCACTCCACATCTTGGCATCGAAGCTGTCTTGTTGGACTGGTCGAACCCCTTGCCTTGATCGATCACTTCAAGTGTTACGAATACGGCAGTCCGGTTCAGTCGGATCGTAGCCGTCTTGCTTTCAGAATGGCGATGAATATTTGTCAGCGATTCCTGCACCAGGCGAAACAGGGTGATTTCCAACTCCGCCGGCAGCCGGCCTAGTTCGGTGCAATCCAGGCTGACCTGAACCGAACTGCGGCTGGAGAATCCATCGATGTACCATTTCACCGCGGAAAGCAATCCTGCCTCGTCGAGCATAGGCGGATGCAAAAGGTAAGACATCGTCCTGAGCTGGCGGCTCATCTCATCGACCATGGAAGTTGTGTCGTCGATGAGAGCGTCTGCCCCCGGATTCGACCACACTTGCTCCGTCTTAAGGCGCGCCAGGTTCATTGTCAAAGCCACGAGCAACTGGCCGGTGCTGTCATGGAGGTCCCGGGAGATGCGGCGCCGTTCCTCATCTTGCGCCTGCAGCAATTGACTGGAAAGTTCCTGAACCTCGCGTCTTTCCCGTTCCAGTTCGGCGGTCCGCTGCCGGACGCGCGTTTCCAAAGTTTCGTTCGCATCCTGCAATTTCTTGCGCGCAATCTCTGCCTCTGAAGCCTGGCGACGCGATTCCCGCTGCGCCTGCCGCATCCGGAGCAGCGCTTTCACCGTTGCCAGCAATTCCATCCGGTTGACGGGTTCAGCCAGGTACGCATCCGCGCCGCCTTCCAGGCCGCGCACGCGATCGCTTGCATCCACACAGGAAGCGGAGATATGAAGTATGGGAATGTCTCTCGTAGCCGGATCGTCTTTTAGCCTGCGGCAGATCTCATACCCATCCATGTCAGGCAGGTTGATGTCCAGCGTGATCAATGCCGGCTCCCGTCGCGCCAGAACCAAAGCCTCCGCGCCGGTTCGTGCCTCGATGACTTCGTATCCGTCCTCGCGCAGGTAGCGGCTGAAGGAATAACGGATGGCGTCGTTGTCATCGACGGAGAGAATCGTGAGGGGCTCAGTGTCCGACATAAGATGATGAGGGTGAAACCGGCTGACTGTTGCCCGCAAATTCGGTTACTCCCGCCTTCTGCAAGGCCTGAGAGAATCTCGAGAAGGCCAAATCACGGCTCGTCATGATGCTCTTTGGAATGATGTCGACGGCGCTGCTCAGCCTGTCGTAATCCTCGTCGTCCAAAGGCTTCGAGGTGTGAACAATCACAGGAAGAGAACTCGTTTCTCGCTTCTGGCGCAGCCTCTCGAGAACATCAAACCCGTCCATCCCTTGCATGGAGAGGTCGAGAACTACCAGAGCCGGCTTGCTCTCCTGCACGATGCGCAAACCCTCAGCTCCACCATTGGCTTCGAGAAGTTCACAATCGATATCCGCGAGCATGTTTCGGACCAGATATCGCGAGGCCGCATCGTCATCAATAACCAGGATTCGAGGCTTGGCCGCAGGTTCGGTGAGATCTTCCAATTGTTTCAGCAGCCAGATTCGATCGACGGGTTTTGAGCAAAAACCATCCGCGCCGAGCGAGAGCGCTTTGTCGCGATTATCGACAACCGTGATGACGTACACCGGGATATCGCGCGTTGCGGAGCCATCTTTGAGATCCCGCAGAAAATCCCACGAATGCTCTCCTTGCAGCAGAACATCGAGGACAATCGCCTTCGGACGAAAGGATTGAAGTGCCTGCCGGGCTTCGGTAATGTTCGTCGCTGGTATGACTTGAAATCTCGTGCCTTTCAGATACTTCTCGTAAATAAACAGAGCCTCGCGATTGTCCTCGACCACCAGAACGGGCGTTCGGTTCGCATCCAGTTCTCGCCTCACCTCAGGAACGGAAACAACTTCCGTCTGCCCCTCGAACGAGATTGGGATCACAACCGTAAAGGTTGAACCGATTCCCACTTGGCTTTTGACATAAACGTTCCCTCCCAGCAACTGGGCCAGCTTGCGGGAAAGAGGCAGTCCCAATCCAGAACCTTTGGCGACCTTCTGCAGTTTCCCCTCAACCTGCGTCCACTCCTGAAATATCCTCTGCTGGTCTTCTTCACTGATGCCGATGCCGGTATCCGTGACGGCAAATGAGATGGTTCCATCCTTCCGGGACGCGGCCGCAACCCGGACCTCTCCCCGCTCCGTGAATTTCAACGCGTTCGAGATGAAATTTCTGAGGATCTGCGAGAGTTTTGCCTCATCACTGTAAATCTGTACGTTTTCTTCGGGATCGTCAAAAAGAAGCTTGACTGAGGAGTTCTGGGCCAACAGAGGCCGAAGCATTCCGCGCAGGGCAGCAAACAAGGTGTTTGTGTCGAATGAATTCGGACGAATTGTAACCTTCCCGGCTTCCACCTTGGCCAGATCCAGAAGATCGTTGACGAGATCCGTTAAATCCTGAGCCGAACTCTTGATGAATCGAACCTGTTTTTCCTGTTCGGAGGTCAGATCCCCATCCATGCGGTCCAGCAGAATCTGACTCAAGGCCGAAATGGAATTGAGCGGGGTGCGGAACTCGTGGCTCATGTTTGAGAGAAAATGGCTCTTGAGTTCTGAGGCCCGCTGCAGAAAATCGGCGCGATCGTCGAGTTCTGCATATAGCGCCACGACCCCGCGGTTAGTTTCATCCAGTTCGCGGTTTAATTGCGCCAATTCCTGCTGCCGAGAGCGGAGTTCGTCCAGGGTTCTCAGCAACTCCTGATTCTGTTGCTGTAATTCTTCATACGCATTCTGTGGACTTTGGACCTCCAGTGTCGCCAATAACGAATCGAGATCTTTCTTCCCGAGTGCAGGAACTTTCGGGGGGACCTTTTTCCCCACTACGATGGTGGTTCCCTTGGATGAGGTGTTGACGCTAAAAATATCCATCAGGCGCTTGGCGCCAATTATGCCGAGGCCCATGCCTGTCGGTGAAACATACTTGCCGTCGAGGATCTGATCGATGTTTGCGATTCCTCGGCCTTGATCGCTGACGGAAATCTGAATCGCGGCTTCAGGACTTTTCTGGAGTTGAAACTCGACCATGCCTCCGCCCGCATACTGGAATGCATTACGTGCGATTTCGGAGAGCGCGGTCGCGATTCGAGTCTGGTCTTGCGAATCGAACTTCATGGCCGCCGCGATTTGGCGTGCGCGCTGCCTCGCGAGAACGACGTCATGTTCTCGCCGGATTTCCATTCTCAGTAAATTCAGACCCATATCGAAAACTAATGCCCGTTTTTCGCCGCCATCACGGTTACGTCGTCCCGCTCGCGCTCGAAGTCCCGATACAGCACGGCGGCAATAATGCTCGGGTGCTTGGCGGCAAGCCCCGGATACTGATTCAGATCCCACCTCGAACCCAGTCCATCCGAATGCATGATGAGCAGGCTGTCTGCATTCCACGGCACCGTGAACTCCTGGATCTTGTGAATCTGGTGCCCGAGTGTGCCGTTATGGCTGGCGAGTCCCCGGCGGCTTTGCCCTTCAATGACCGTGGCAGAAATGTTGCCTACGCCGGCAAAGGTCAAAATACCCTTTGCGCGGGAAATTTGTGCAATCGCCGCAGCGGCGCCTCGGGTCTTCTTGAGAGCGTCGTGACAGTCGCGCAAAAGAGCCCCGGCAGAACCTGAGTTGGAAGCTGCCAGCACTCTTTCGGCTTCGCGTGCCGCGTCCCCGGCAAACGTTCCATGGCCCAGACCGTCCACTACCAAAAAAGAAGAATGATCTGCGGAGGCGCGGATTCCCCAGCCGTCCCCGCACACCGTTTCGTTCCGCATCGCGAGAGATACAACTCCGAGCGAAAAAGATGAAGCGGCGTTCGTCTTCACTTGCGGCCAGAATTCGGCAAGAACACATGTCCCGGCTTTGGGCGCCGAATACAAATCGAACACGCTCGATAACCGTTGAACCGCACCCAGGCCATTCCCTGAAGAACCGTAGGTGGAGTATCCATCCCGCAGGGCCATCGATATGTTCTCGATTCCAGGCCCCTTGTCGAGCGACAAGACTCGCAGACCGCTATGTCCATTCCGTCCCACTCGCTCGAATAAAATCCTGCCGCCCTCCGCATGCTTCACGAGGTTGGTTGCGATCTCCGTTACCGCGATGGCGACTTTCCCGCACTCCGTCTCGTTCAGACCGAGCGACGCCGCGATTTCTGCCGCTGCCCGGCGCGCTTCGCCCGCATTCGACGAGTCGACGACTTCCATTCGAAACTGCCTGCTGGCTGCTCCAACTACTTCCATCGGATGACCGTCACCTTTGTGCCTTCGCCCACGCGAGATTTCACCTCGAATTCGTTGACCAGCCGCTTGGCGCCACCCAGTCCAAGACCCAGCCCCGAACCAGTCGTAAATCCATCGCGCAACGCTAGATCAATATCCGGGATGCCCGGCCCTGTGTCTTCGAAGGTCAGGCGCAGCCCCACTCGGGGGCCGTTCAAGGTAGCCAACTCCATCCGCCCGCCGTGTCCGTGGATCAGAGTGTTGCGCGCCAATTCACTTGCCGCCGTCACTACCTTGGTCTGATCGACGAGCGTGAAGCCTATTTTCGAGGCGCTCTCGCGAACGCACCGCCGCACCGTTACGATGTCGGCTTCGGAAACGACCGGCATGGTCTCAGTCGAAATTACTGCCATATGACATTTCCCCGTCGTGCACCGACTGGCGAAGGAGTTCCATGCCGGCGTCGACATTGAGCGCGGTGCGGACCCCGTCCAGCGACATGCCGAGTTCCACCAGCGTGATGGCGACGGCCGGTTGCATCCCCACCACCACCGTCTGCGCATCCAGAACTCTCGACATCGATGCGATGTTCCCCAACATCCGCCCAATAAAAGAGTCGACAATCTCCAGGCTGGAGATATCGATCAAAACTCCCTTCGCTCCAGTCTGACTGATTCGGTTCGTAAGATCGTCCTGGAGCGCAAGTGCCAGTCGATCGTGCATGTCGACCTGTATGGTCACCAACAGGAACTCGCCCATCCTCAGAATCGGAATCTTTTCCATGCCGTCTCCTATTTTTCCTCTGCCGATTCTTTCTTCTGCGGGCGGATGAACTTGAATCCCGAACGCTGAATGGCTAGCGCAAAGGCATCCGAGAGCTTTGCCTTGGTCGTGATGTCGAGAAGATTGATTCCAAGGTGCACAATCGTTTGCGCGATTTGCGGTCGTACTCCGCTAATGATGCAGTCCGCTCCCATGAGCCGGGCTGCCGTTACCGTCTTGAGCAGATGTTGCGCGACTACGGTGTCGACGGTTGGAACGCCCGTGATGTCGATGATCGCCACCTTGGAGTTGGTTTCTACAATCGCCTCCAGCAGTGACTCCATGACAACCTGCGTGCGCGCGCTATCCAGCGTGCCGATCAGTGGAAGCGCAAGAATTCCTTCCCACAGCTTGACCACGGGCGTCGAAAGCTCCAGCATCTCTTCCTGCTGACGGCGGATGGTCTCTTCCCGCGTCTTCAGATACGCCTCTGTCGTGTACAAGCCGAGGCCATCCACGATCTCTGTCGTGAGCCACATCTCGTCAGCCATGGCCGTCGCGTCCTTGCCCAAGGTCTCCCGGATAGCTGTAAACAGCGGCTGCTTAATCGAGAAAATGAACATCGCCGTCTCGCGGGCGGTGAATCCTTGCAGGGCGCGCGTCCGCGAGATTTCCGTCAGCATTTCCCGCAGCGGGTCATAGGTTGCCGTCTGTAGGTTCGTGCTCTGTCCGGCTGCTTGCGCCAGCAAAGAAAGCATCCGTTGGCATTGAGACTGCAATTCAGATTCTTTCATCAGATCGTTACGCCGTGTGGAACCCCCCATATCTCGCAACCACCCCGTCAGAATTTCGTCGCGATGTTGCGAGATGATCGATCCCAGGCTGCTGGTCTTGTGATTCAGCGTCGTTGCCATGTCTTGGATACTCCAGAGAAATGAGATGGGAACAGCTCAGTTATTCCAGCCGCTTTGAAGACGTTCAGGCGGGAATCCAACTCGGCAGAATGAGTCGGGGCTGCCCAAATTATAGTCCAAACACAGCCCCAGAAGAGAAACAGAGCAGCAGGAAATCTTCAGGAGCTGGACGTTTCCAGTCTCTTTCTTCTTTCGTCCAGCAAACGGCAAATTTCCCTTGTCATGGCAACGAGCTTATCCGGGTCTTGTTCGACCGCGGCTTTCTCACACAGCTTCTGCCACTCTTCTTTCTTACGGTCGTTGTGGTGGTCATCCAACATCGGTGATCTCCCCAGAGTTCTTTGAGAAAGATCAGCTTCCCATTCCACTGCCATGAAATCAAACGGGGCTTTTCCTCAAAATTGATGCGATTGTAGGGAAAAGCCCGACAAGAATCGTCCCCCGCTCCGGAACTGTGCATAATAAGAGTCAACTAGTATTGGATGGCTCACATCGACAGAAAATCCGAGACGATTCTCTACGCCGATGACACCGAGGCGCAGCGCTACGCGGTTTCGCGCGTTTTGCGCAGCGCCGGATTTCACGTTCTCGAGGCAAGCACTGGGCACCAGGCACTCGCGATGAGCGCCAGATGTCCGGACCTTATCGTCCTCGACGTAAACCTTCCCGATATCAGCGGAATCGAAGTCTGCAAACGGCTGAAGGCTCAGGAATCGACGGCTCGTACTCCGGTCTTGCAGGTTTCGGCAACCCTGGTGAGCACCGAGGCGCGGGTGGCGGGCCTGGAAGGCGGGGCAGACGCGTATCTCACCCAGCCCATCGAACCAAAAGAGCTGGTCGCCACTGTACGGGCGCTGTTGCGGGTTCGAACCTCAGAAGAACAGCTCTGGGAATCGCAACTGCAGTACCGATCTTTCTTCGAAGCCAATCCACTGCCCTGCTGCGTGTTTGATACTGCCGATCTCAGAGTTCTTGCCGTGAATGCAGCTGCCGTCCAGCATTACGGCTACTCCAGAGAGGAATTCACGGCGATGACACTCAGAGAGCTTTCTCCGCCGGAGGAAAGAGCCGCATTCCTCGAAGGTTTGCATGCAAACGCTCCCGCCGAGCACACCCTTCGCACTTGGACACACATCACCAAGAACGGCCAACTGATTGACGTCGATGTCGTCTGGGCTCCTCTGGAACTGAACGGGAACAGTGTCCGCCTTGCCATCTTTCGGGACATCACGGAGAAACTCGCGCTGCAGGCCGCGCAGCACCAGGAGGAGATCCGGCGGCTCTTGCTCGAACGCGCTCTGCAGGCGCAAGAAGACGAGCGCCGACGAATCGCTCGCGAGTTGCATGACGAAGCCGGACAACTCATGACTACGCTCCTGATCGGCCTGCGTACCCTCAGCGACGCGCGCCGGCTGGCCGACGCCAAACAACAGGCAAAGGGCCTCCGCGAGATCGCCTCCGATGCGATCGACGAACTGGGCAGACTGGCTCGCGGACTGCATTCCAGCGTCCTTGACGATCTCGGCTTTGAAGCGGCGATTCGGCGCTTCATCTATGATTTTTCCAAAACCCACGGAATTCAAGTTGACTTGCAGATGGGCGACGTGTACCTCGCGGGATTTAATCGCGACGAGCAAATCAATCTGTATAGGATCGTACAGGAAGCTTTGACGAATGTTGCCCGCCACGCGAGAGCTCACCGCGTTCACGTGCGTTTTGAGAATTCTCCATTGGATTTGGAGGTTACGATCCACGATGATGGCCGCGGCTTTTCCGGCGTAGTAAACAACTCATCGCAGCACCTGGGGATCGAAGGAATGCGGCAGCGAGCTGCAAGTCTGGGCGGAGCTTTGCGAATCACCTCGCCGGAGGAAGGCGGCACTCTGGTGCGAATGCAAATCCCGAATCGCCGCGAGGCACACGGCAACGGTATCGCTATTTAGGGGAGTGATGGTGGCGAAAAATTCAAAAATCCGTGTGCTGATCGCAGATGATCATGCCATTCTCCGCACGGGATTGCGCATGCTGATCGATGCGCAGGCCGATATGACGGTGGTCGCCGAAGCTCAAAATGGAAACGAAGTCATCCAGGCCGTCCAACAATCGTCGCCCGACGTGATGATCCTCGACATCACGATGCCGGAGCGAGGCGGATTGCACGCCATTCGCGATGTGTTGAAACACCGTCCCGCAACCCGAATTCTGCTGCTTACCATGCATGAAGAAGTGGCATATTTGCGTACGGCTCTCGCGGCCGGCGCGCGGGGCTATGTTCTCAAGAAAAGCGTCGATGCCGACTTGCTTTCGGCAATTCGGGCGGTATTTAAAGGACGCACTTACGTCGACTCTGAGCTGGCCTCGGAACTCATCCAGCACACGATGCCCCAGGTGAGCGGCTCAACGAAGAAGCCAACCGACGTCCTCAGCCAACGGGAAGTGCAAGTCCTGAAATTGGTGGCCGAAGGCTTCAGCAGCCGCGAGATTGCGCAGCAGATCTTTGTCAGCGTCAAAACTGTCGAAACTTATCGTGGTCGCTTCGCAGAAAAGCTCGGCCTCACCTCGAGGGCCGATATTGTGCGGTACGCGCTCGAAACGGGCCTGCTCGCTCCGGAAAAGTTCAGCGTGCCAAAAGGCCGATAGAAGTCATGACGTAACGGAATTGAAAACCCGCCTTTCCCGCCGTCGCCCCCTTGTCCTTTAGCCCTCGCTCTTATCCCGAGTTTGCGGTTTCCCGACTTCCTTTTTATGGACCCGCCGGACGTGTTCGGCAAAGGCCCTGCTGATAGACGGTTTTGCATCTTTGCTGAATACTTGGCCGCACACCGAGCACTCTTTCTTGTTGAGGTGAGTTATCAAGTGCGCAGGAAGCTTCGAAAACCGCATGAAGCATAGTCCCACAGTAGCCGGAATAACCTGGTCAGGAGAGATACTAAAAATGCCGATCTGTGTACAGCGGAATACTTAGGGTTTACCCTGCAAACAGCCGTTCATTTCGATTTCAGTAGTTCAGGAAACCGCGACGCGGCAAGAAAGTCGCTTCGAAAATGACAGCCTACGAAAGCAGTGAGTACAGCAACCAACGCGTTCTTGACAGATAATATATCGTAATACGATATAATGTTCGCAATAAGTCCGCGCGGCGCGCGATATGCCGAGGGGGCACATCGCGGATCGACTCCCCGCTTCCCGCTTTCCACACCAAGGCAGGGAAGTGGGGATAATTTTTGATCATCCTCAGGACAACACCTGTCGTGCCGAGCGCAGAACGAGACCGCGATGCGAACCCGTTCCGACTCGAAGCACCTGTAAATGCGCGGCCTGCGGTGGCTTGGCCTTTCTCTCGCTGCCACTACATCCGCTTCATTTTCACGTACCGTTGAATATCGCCGGCGAAGTAGACCAGCGAATACACGATGGCTGCGAGGCTCCCCCATTTCACGATTTTGCCTGCTGCGGACATTTTTCCCTCCTTGCGCATTTAGGCCGCACTGGGTGCGGTGCGAGCGCGGCTGATGAGCTGTTCCACCATGGCGATCGCCGGATCGACGGCCGCGTTGACTGGTGTGCTTAAGACAAAATTGCCATCCGGATTCGGTTCCAGCGTCGCCGGTTGGCAGCCTACCACCAGCAAAGGGGCGATGCGCCCGCCCAGCGTCTTTACCAGCCGTAACGCGGCGACCGGATTCATTGCGTGCGCATCGATTATTGCGGTTCCGTCCTGATGATGCTCCGGCCGGATCGTGAATAAAGTACCCGGCTCTGCTCCCCGGCAGATCGCATCCACCAGAATGACTAGATCCCAATCCTGCATAAGCGCATAAGCAAGATCGTAACTGCGCACGCCAAAGTCGATAAGGCTCACATTCTGCGGTAGCGGGCGCTGCCGCATCCTCTTCACGAGTTCAACTCCAAAGGCGTCGTCGCCAAGAAAAATGTTGCCAATGCCCGCGATCAGGATCCTTCCTTTCATGTGAGATCCTCCCCTACCAGGGGCTCGATCTCCTCTGGAGAAAAGAAAAAGCGATGTCCGGGCTGGCGTAACATGCCCAGGTCGCGCCCAGGATCGTCTTCGAGCACGACGGCAAGATGAATCTGCTCGTCAAAGTCGCGCTCGATCGCTTCCACAATCGCCACTTTTCCTTTCAATGCAATATCCATGATGTCCGCGCTCCGCTGCGGCCATATTCGTACTCGGCTTCCTGGTTTCACGTCTGCCCCGAATATGGTGACGCGTGCAACGGGAAGGTTTTCGGGTTCGATGCTCCACTGCATCACGATTCCTCCGGAACGCGATGGAGTCCCCGAATGGTGCCATGCGTGCGCGCTAATTGTGCGCGCGCGCTCTGTTCGGTTCGTTCCAGCAGTTCGCGCATCCGCTCATCCGCCAGCATTTCTTTCTTTTCGTCGGGCGAAAGAGTCATGACGCGCAGCGTGAGCATCTCGTCCATTTCGGTCGCGTCAAAGAAATCCCCCGCGCTTTCCGGCGCGATTTGTGGATAGTCGTAAAGCAGGATCGGCGAACACAAGATCGTATCTCGCTCTCCGGTCTCTCCGACCAGAACGGGAAAATTCCCAACGTTTCTGCAGGAACCCGCAACCTTCTGCAGATCTTCCGGCGGATCCAGCAAAGAGATGAACTCACCTCCAACCGAAGTCACGATGCAGTGCGCCGTCAACATCGACCTCAGCAAAGCTTCGTTCCGGTTTTGAGCGTCAAATACCTGCAGGTTGGCGTTGACAACATCAATCGTTAACTTCCACACATCGTCTCCAACCTTTTCCAACGATGCGCATACCTTGCCTCGTAGCTCCTGTTGCATCCGGATGCTGTTGGCGACCACCTCGCCTGCGGCGTTGAGCATCGACTCCGAGCTGTTGCTCGCCGGAAAAGAGAACTCGACCGAATGCTTAATTGCTTCAACCGGGAGATCGACTTGTGCGCACCGTTCGATTCCTTCGTCCCAGTTCTCGATGAGGTGCCCATCGATAACGAGGGACGAAACCGGCCTGAATGCCTGATCGATTCTTTCAGCAACCTGCTTCGTGACCAACTGAAGGAATCGAAGGTGGACTTGCAGGGCCGCTTTGCTGCCGGTTTTCAACAGGCATTCCGAATGCATCTGAGAGCGTTCGGTTCCCGCTCGCACCTCGTGATACTGAGGTGGATACAGAATACCAACCGTCCAGCGCTGGCGATTCTTAACAGCCGACGGCCTGTAGGGATAAAGCATGTAGCCTTCGTACATGATCGTGTTCGCGATCTTCGCGACCAGTTGGCGGTTCACGATTCCACCCCCGCGGGCGAGAGTAGGCGCCCCAAAGCCTGTTCCCAGGTCTGCAATCCAGCGCGAGCCCTGAATTCATTGAGACGCTCGAAAAGCTCGCGACGCAGGCAGATCCACGCGGTATCCGGATAGTAACGGTCCATCATCTCCTTCCACACTTGAATCGGCAGGCGGAAATTCGCCTCGCGGTCCCAGGGAATCTGCGCGATCTGCAATCCACTGCGTCCGGCATAAAACGCTGTGCCGCTGAACATCAAAGAGGTGGGAAGGTCGCCGTTCTCCAGCCCGTAGATGTATTTGGTGATCGCAACATTGAAATCGAACGTGCAAGGTACGGGAACGTCGATGAACGTCGATCCGCTGAACTCCCGCACGTTGACATTTACGTTTGCCCACAGCAGCGGACTTAGTGACACGCTCCACCTCTCGGGCTCGCCGAACAGTTCTTTCAAGTGTTCCTTTTCGACGGCGCTGTAGCGCCGGCGTACCGGTTCAATCTGCACCTGCACACGAAGTGCAATGGAATGGATCGCCCCGGCCTCCGAGTTCGTGATCCCCACTTTAAACAGCAGTTGTGGCGTGACAGCATTCACTGCAGCCGAGGCACTTGCGATTTCAAAGCGCAGGTCAGGCACGAAATTCTCCCGCTGCTCGGCTGAGCTGCTGAAAAAAATCGTCAATCTGCTTCCAAACTTCCGAGCCTCCGGACAACCCGCGCCAGTGCGATCGAATAATGCCAACAAGGCGATAACACTGATCAATGGGGGCGCGGTAATAGCGCGGTGGGCTCGCAGTGCGGTTCACGAGCAGGGCTTCGACGTCTGGCACAAATTGGGTCAGCACCGGGTTCCGGTCTACGATCGCGGTCCAGTACTCCAGATCGAGCGATGACTCCATGGCTCCGCCTGGGCTCGGATACTGCGCGACCACCCTGCCCGCCGTGCTGCTATTCACAAAAAAGGCGAGCTTGATGGGAATCAGCAGACTGTCCCATTCCTGATCATCCATTTGAAAATGATCGAGCCGGCGAACATCCCGCGGGATGCGCCGGTAAGGCTGCCGGGCATTGTCGACAAAAAGAATCGCGCACGCATCGCACGCACACAGAATGCGGTGTTTCGGGATTTCGAGGATGTGTTGATGCCCGGGATTCAGCGGCGTGGCGCATAACTCGCATACTTCCAGTTCCTCGCGCGGCTTGCGCACAAATTGCCGAAGCCGCGCAAATGATCTTGGACCGGCCATATTTTCACTGATGGCGCTCATCGTGGTTCTTACGAAGGCGGCAAATTGGGCATGCGCGGATCGATGGGCGCGCGTCTGTCCGCGTTGATGCCTGTCGCGTCTCGCGACGTGCGCCCCGACCCTTCGCGGCCGGGCTCTTTCTTTCTGCCGTTATACGTCCATTCTTCCGCCCGCTTCGTCCCAGGCGTGTGCGCGTCGATATCAGGCCGTGGATTCTTCATAGGTCTTTTCCTCTTTCGTGGCTGGCTGAATCATGTTGATGGGAACAAAATCGGCAGA
>DATJOA010000080.1:0-7055 GCA_035507635.1 Candidatus Acidiferrales bacterium | reverse complement strand
TGACTGTTCCCGACTGCGGCTAACTGAATATCGTCTTCTTCCGTATGCGAATTCTGCGGGTCCACTTCATGGATCAAACTCTCAGAACCAGCCCGCCTCTGTGCCGACAGCGATTCCATCATAGGATCGTCCACATTCAATCCCCGCGTATCGACCGTGTAAAACGAAACTCCGCTCCGATTTGCATAGCTAATAAGGTTCGCTACGGCGTCTCGGCGATTCATCGGGAACGTGATTCCATCGGCGAGATACAGAACGATCTTCCGCCCCGGCAAGTTTTCTTCGCTCTTCACCAGCGCATGCAGCGAATCCATCGCATCCATGCCGTTCGATAGGTTGGTCGAAAATCGCAGCGCTTTGGCGAGGTCCGCTTGCGCGATCAGGGCGCTGCCGAGTGTGACGGAGACGTCTTGAGAAGCAGCGTTCGCCGCAAACATCGGATCCTTAGCGATTGCCGCTAGCGGATTATTGAGTTCGTTCTGCACCGACTGCGTAGTTGCAACTCCCGTCGCCGGAGCCGCCAAAATCATCTCTCCCTGCGCGTTCATCTGATCCAACGCCGCGCTTACGGCTGAAACGTTCGCACCCGCCGCGCTCTGGATATTCAAGCCCTTTGCCGCCTTGTTCGCCGCTTGGGCAAGCAGTACCTTGTTTTCCGTGTAAGGCTGTATCACCGAGAGGCTGCGGTTCAGCCGATAGATGGTCACATACGTATTCGGAAGCGTGTCGCTCTTCAGAAATTCCTGAATCGCCCGCCGCGCAAACTCCAGGTTCAACGGCGCTATATCTGCAAACACCACCGAAACAAAATTGACCTGCCGTAACGAATTCAACGCACTCGGACGCTTGCTATCCTCAGCCGGAACCGTCTTCCGTCCAGCTTCCGCGCTCCTTTCACTCGCCAGCTGCTCCGAGCCCTGAATGCTCCGGAACACTCGGATGTTCTGCCGGACTCCGTCTTCGTAGACCTCAACCTCATCCGGATGCAGATCCGTAACGGCATGCTGGTGCTTATCCCGAACGACTAAATCCAGCACAACTTCTCGTGAAGTGGTGCGAATCACCGGTCGCCCCGGCTCTTTCTTCGAGTCTGTCTGGGAATATGACGAAATACCGGCCAAAAAGCCGAAGCCAACGGCAGCTATCAGTAGAAACCGCGCCATAACCCCACCTCGAACCCACCGTTTCCCGCCAAAACACAGGTAGTTTACTCCCCTTGTGCCTTCTTGGTGCCAGACATTGGGAAAAACGTTATTTGAGCCAGGAAAAACGTTTTTTCTTCTTGACAGTGCATAACAAACAAGGGTAAAAGGTTCCGTTCCGCGTAGTGTGTTTGTACTAGTTAGAAAAGAGTAGGGATTTTGGTCTTCAAGACACCCGGACGCAAAGCCAAGAACGCAATCGCATCCGGAGGCGGAGGGTCGATGACAAATAAATGTATCGTTGGGGCGTTTAAAACCGGCAGCGCAATCTTATGTCTGCTGGTCCTCATCCTGCTGAGTTCCCTCAGTTTCGCTCAGCAGCTGACCGGAACTCTTACCGGCACCGTCGCCGATTCCGCGGGCGCCGTCGTGCCGAATGCAAAAGTCACGATGAAGAATGAAGCTTCAGGCGACGTTCGTACCAGCGTGTCGAATGGAGCCGGCTACTTCTCGATCACCGCGGTTCAGCCTGGAAGCTACACCGTCTCGATCGAAGCTCCAGGTTTCAAGACATGGCAGCGTACCGGAATCACCTTCGCCCAAGGCGACAACCATACGCTGGCCAACATAAAACTCGAAGTCGGCAATGTCTCGGAAACGGTCGAGATCAAAGCGGGCGCTGATGTCGTTATCCCAGATAACGCCGAAGTCAGCACCACGCTCAACACCGAACTCATCACAGACACACCCATCGTCGGCCGCGACGCCGGCGAATTGCTGAAGGTCATGCCCGGCATGGCGTTCACCAACGGGATCAGCCAGGGTTCTAGCTTTAACGACAAGGTCGTCGGCACCAACAATGGTCCGGTGGGCGCGTACTCTGCTAATGGCACGCAGCCCTATGGTGCCATGGCTTACATGCTCGACGGCGCTAACCTTGTCGATCCCGGCAACGCCGGCACCCAGATCGCGAACATCAATCAGGACATGGTTTCCGAAGTCAAAGTTCTAATGTCCTCCTACAGCGCTGAATACGCCAAAGGTCCTGTGATCTTCCAGGCATTCAGTAAGAGCGGCGGAAACCAGTTCCACGGCGAGGGCTACCTGTATGCCCGCAACAGCGCCCTGAACTCTGACGACGCCTATGCCCACAGCCAGGGCGTTCCGAACTCCGCCGAGCACTACTATTATTATGGCGGCAATATCGGTGGCCCGATTCCCTTCCTGAATCATGGGAAGCAGAAGGTCTTCTTCTGGGGCGGGTTTGAGTACATGGTTCAACATCCCGCCGCGACCCCGATCAACTTCAACGTGCCGACGCTGGAACAGCGGGCTGGCGACTTCAGCGAAACCACGATTGATGGCGTACCGGGAACACAGCCTGTTTCGGACTGCGGCTCTCACACGACTCTCTTGAGCTGCTTGCAAAACAGCTCCTGGAGCTATGCGTACACCACCCAGTCCGGCGGCCTGAACCTGCCGACGGGCACTGCCACAATGCCCACCAGCGACTTCGACCCAAACATCGTTGGTCTTCTGGGCGTTCTTCAAAAGCCCAACATCACTCCTTCGTCCGCGAATGGCTGGAACAACTATCAGTACATCCAGACGACTCCTCAAAACCGCTGGGAAGCTACGGGAAAAGTTGACTACGCCATCAGCGACAACACCAAGCTGTCTGTCTCTTATACACGCCAGATCGAAAACGATCAGCACCCGATCGGCGTCTGGTGGACTCCACCGTGGACTCTGCCGTACCCGTCGAACGTCGTCGCCGCTACAACTTCTCAGGAAGTCATGGCGAATTTCACCCACGTCTTCAGTCCCACAACGACGAACGAAGCAGTATTCACTCTGGCCCGCTACATCAACCCCAGCACGCTCTCCAATCCTTCCGCCGTCAGCCGCAAGACGCTGGGCTTCAACACGCAGGGCCTGTTCGGACATACCACCGACCAGATCCCCAACGTCGAAGGTCCTTGGGGTGGCGCTTTCCCCAACGTCGAGGAATTCTCCTTTGACGGTGGCTTCCAGGGAAATGCTTTCGGCGCCATCAAGAGAGATCCCGCGATTTACGACAACTTCACTAAGGTCGTTGGCTCCCACACCCTGAAGGCTGGCTTCTACTGGGATACCAGTGACAACATCCAGTCCAGCGGCGGCCTTTCACCGGGTGACAACGGCACTTACAACTTGGGCTGGGGACCAGGCGACGCTGGTAACGTGGTGGCCGACTTCGAATTGGGTCGTGCCGCCAATTATCAGCAGGTCAGCGCATTCCCGACCAACGATCTGAAATTCCATCAGTGGTCGATTTATGCCCAGGATTCATTCAAGGCGAATCGGCAACTGACGCTGAATTACGGATTGCGTTTTGACCACGTCGGCCAGTGGTATGGCACTTCCCAAGGGTTCCAGGTCTGGAATCCCGCAACCTACGTGAACAATGTTTACGGCGGAACGCCCGGGGCCGGCACCCTTGTTACCCCTGCGCCGCTGAATACCGGCTTGCAATGGCACCAGAACACCAGCAACATCCCGCTCTCAGGCATGGTGTCGCCGCTGTTCTACTACGAGCCTCGAGTTGGTCTCGCTTACGACGTATTTGGAAACGGCAAAACGGTGCTCCGCGCCGGCTTCGCCATCTTCCATTATCAGATCTCCACTCAGGTGGCCGATGCCGCAAACGGTCCCCAGGGAACGTTCACCTACCAGACGCCTGGTTTCTCTAACGGCTACGCGGGGAACACCGCGTTCACTCCACCGTCCAGCGTCGCTCAAAACGGCGCTACCGTCTATGGCCTGCTCCCGGGAGACAACAAGACTCCTCTGACCATGGACTATAACGTCACCATCTCGCAGGCTCTTCCCTGGCGTTCGGTCTTGGAAGTTTCCTATGTCGGCAACAAGAGCCAAAACGAGTGGATCGATGGAGGAAACGGCAAGGTTGGGGATCAGAACAACGTTCCCTACGGCGGCTTCTTCTTGCCCGATCCCAGCGGGGCGACCGCTGCGAACTACAAGCAACTGCTCTCGCCCAACCCTCCGCCTTGCACCTCGAGCACTGCGTTTAACAACCAAGCGCTCTCGTGTGCCGGTCAATACGGTCCGAATTACCTCTTGACGTTCAACGCCAACGATTGGCGGCCGCTGAATGCCTACCAGGATGTTTATCTGCTCTATCACGGCAGCTATGCGAACTACAATTCGCTGCAGGTGTCGTGGCAGAAGCAGTCAGGTCCAGTCGTCTTCCTGACGAACTACACGTTCGGTAAAGTACTTGGTATCCGCGACGGTCAAACCGATAACGGCGCCGGCAATGGCACCGTGGTCGACCCGTTCAGCATCCCGAATAACTACGGGCCGCTGGCCTACGATCACACGCACATCTTTAACCTCACAGCCTCGTGGAATATGCCCAAGTTCATTCATGGCCACCGCGCACTTGAAGGTGCCGTGAATGGATGGCAGCTCTCCACGTACACCACCTACCAGAGCGGCGCGACTCTCCAGCCCCAGGTCAACGGCAACCTCAACGCAACCTATGCTGGCGGCCTGACGGTGCCGACCAATGCAGTTCCCGATTACCCGGACAACTCCTTCCGGCTCCCCAATGGGTTGGCAGCTGTGAATGTCAGCCCGCAAACCTGGTTCGGTGTCTCGCCGGATAACAGTGGTTTCTTGCTGATGCCGACTCTGACCTGCGATCCGTCGAAGCACTTGAAATCGGGCCAGTACTTCAACCCGAATTGCTTCGGCATGCCGGCCTACGGTCAGCAAGGTCCTCTGGAATGGCCGTATATGAGGACTCCTGCTTACTTCGACAGCGATCTGGCGCTCTATAAGAACTTCAACATCACCGAGCGTCAGAAACTCCAGTTCCGGATTTCCGCCGTGAACTGGCTGAACCACCCGCTGGCGCAGTTCAACTTGGCCGGAGTGAGCGATAACCAACTCAACTTCACGCAGGTCGCCCCGTACGCTGCTGGAATCCCCGGGACGGGTACCGGCAGTGCTGGCAACGAGTGCGCATATCTCAACTCCCCAGTAGGGGCTGATGGAATGTGCCACCCGAACGTCACCAGTATTTCGCCAGTCAACACTAACCCGACAACCACCGGCAAACCAGCCTTCAAGACCGGAGCCCGCACGTTGTTGTTCAGCGTGAAATATTTCTTCTAACCACGATTAGCGTTTACAATCCCCTAGGGGTGGCTCCGGCCACCCCAATTTTTTCGCTTGGCTACCATGTCCCGTCACTTTGTCATCCCGACCGAAGCATGGCGTTCCCAAAGGGAATGCCATGCGGAGTGGAGGGACCTTTTGTTTCTTAAACCAGCACTGAAATAAAAAACCATTTTCAAAGATGCGATCTTCGTTTCCCTTCTTTCGCCCGATCGTCCTCATCGCTCTCAGCACCGCGCTCCTGAGTCACGCGGCTCCCGCTCCCAGCCCGATTTCATTCGAGTTGAAGAAAATCCCCTTCCGCCTGGAGAATTGCGAAACTCCGGCTCGCAATGCTCCGGAAACTATGCCCGGCGGCGTCGCCGTCTTCGACTATAACGGCGACGGACGCCCCGACATTTTCTTCACCAACGGCGCCAACATCGCCACCCTGAAAAAAGATTCTCCGAAATACCGCGACCGCCTCTTCCGCAATGACGGCAACGGCGTGTTCACCGACGTCACCGATGCCGCCGGACTCGCTGGAACCGGCTACGATATGGGCGTCGCGGTCGGCGACTATGACAACGACGGCCATCCCGATCTCTTCGTTGCCGGCCTCCACCACAGCACTCTCTATCACAGCAACGGCGACGGAACCTTCACTGACGTTACAGTCAAGTCTGGCCTCGACGCGGTCATCAATCATCCCGACCCTGAATTCGGCCCATACTGGTCCATCACCGCCGTCTGGGTCGACGTCAACAACGACGGCCTCCTGGACCTATTCGTCGTGAACTACATGCAGTGGGAGTACTCCGACAAGCCTCTCTGCGCCATCGGCGGCCTCGCCGACTACTGCAGCCCAAAGTTCTACAAAGGACAGCCGAACCAACTCTTCCTCAACAACGGCGACGGAACCTTCAAAGACGTCAGCAAGCAATGGGGACTCCGCGCCCACGTCGGCAAAGGCATGGGCGGCGCCATGGCTGACTACGATCTCGACGGACGCCCCGACATCTTCGTAACCAACGACGCCTCCTACAATTCCCTCTTCCACAACAAGGGCGATCACTTCGACGAAGTCGCATTCGAAACCGGAGTCGCTCTTACCGAAGACGGAGCGTTTATTTCCGGCATGGGCCTCGACTTCCGCGATTTCAATAACGACGGCTATCCCGACGTCGCCTTCGTTGCGCTCAACAACCAGACGTTCCCGCTCTTCCAGAACACGGGCAAGGGAGATTTTCGCGAGGTCACGACCGAGAGCGGAATGCGCGATCCCAGCCGTCAGATGTCAGGCTTCGGCCCCGCCCTCTACGATTTCGATAATGACGGATGGAAGGATTTATTCGTCAGCCGCGGCCACGTCGAATCGATCGACCAGCCTGGGCAGCCTGTCAATCAGAGCAACACCGTTTTTCGCAATCTTGGCGCAAGTGGGAAATGGCAGCCCTACACCGAAGAAGCAGGATTCAACGCCGCCCCACCCAAGCGTCACCGCGGATGCGCCTTTGGCGACTTCGATGGTGACGGCCGCGTCGATATCGCCGTCAGCGCTCTCGATGCCGACGCCGAGGTCTGGATGAATCGCAGCACTCGTTCGAATCACTGGCTCGATATCGCCCTGCAGGGAACGAAAAGCAATCGCGACGGCATCGGCGCGCGCATTAAGGTCGTCAGTAAGAACGGCACGCAATACAACCACATGACGACCAGCGTCTGCTACGCCTCTTCCAGCGACGGCCC
>DATJOA010000079.1:0-12194 GCA_035507635.1 Candidatus Acidiferrales bacterium | reverse complement strand
GGGTTAGTTGGGGTTCGGAACTGCGAAAGCAGTGATCGCATCAAGGGGCTGTGACGGTACATGCTTCCACGCTGCGGGCTCTCTCGCAGGAGCTAGTGGCTAGAGCATAACCAATGTCACGGCCCTTTCAATTTTGCCCCGCCCTTTTTTCCGCACTCTAAATTTTTAATCAAAAAAGTTTTGGTCCCTTTTTGTTCTCTCTCACTTGGCGTGTCCGTGGTGGAATCTACGATTTCGCAGGACTCCCACAAGACACTCTACTCCCGCCGCAGCCAATCTGAAAATGTCAGAATGACCGCGTTACCGGATGGACGAACTTCTTCGTCATTGTGGGATCTTCAGCCGGAGCGTTGATCGGCCTTCAGTTCGTCGTCATCACGCTCGTCGCCGGCATGCCCCGCGTACAGAAACAGCCGCAGGCCGGGAGCGCCTACGCGACTCCCACCATCGTTCATTTCGGAACCGTGCTATTGCTCTCCGCCGCTCTGGGCGCACCCTGGCCACGCATTAGGGGAGCCGCGATCCTCTGGGGATTGGTTGGCCTCGCTGGAATGGCATACTCCGCCATCACTGCCGGGCGTTTGCGGACCCACGTTTAAAGTCCCGTATTTGAAGACTGGATGTTTCACGCGATCCTGCCTTTCACGGCTTACACCACGTTGGCGGCATCGGCGTGGGAGGCTGTACCCCATGAGCATGAAGCGTTGTTTGCCGTCTCCGCTGCTCTGCTAGTCCTGCTCTTCATCGGTATCCACAACGCATGGGATGCTGTTACTTATCACGTCTTCGTCAAAGGCACGGGGCTGCAAGATGAGAGTTGACGCCACGGTCGGATGCGACCGGCGGTCAGTGGTCGCAACTCCAAAACTGAAGCCGGAAAAGTGAAACTCGAAACTAAGTTTCTTCGCGCCGAATCAAATTGGGAAAGTTGAAGAGAATCGATTCAATGCCTAAGAAAAACGATTTAGCGTTCACCCGTCCGTTTGTGGGATAATTCCGAGCCGTAATCATTTCTCTCGCGCGTGCTTCGCTTATAAAACCGGCACGCCGGAAGGCGAAAAATCCGATGGCTAAGAATCCCGTGTCCCGTCGTCAGTTTATTCAGCTCGGCACCGGCGCGATCGCCGCCACTACAGTCGCCAAGAATATCCTTCAGCCTCATTTGCTCTCCGCATCGCCGCGCCCTGTTGCGCCCAGTGACACCATCCGCTTCGTCTCGATCGGTACTGGCATCCGCGGATGCGAGCATCTTCAAGCCTCTCTGAACGTCCCCGGAATTCAGTGCGTCGGCGTTTGCGATCTCTACGACAGCCGCCACACTGCCGCGCGGGAGTCCGTACAGAATCCCAGCGTGCCCGCGACTCGCGACTACCGCTCGATTCTCGACCGCAAAGACGTCGACACCGTCCTCATCGCGACCATGGACCATCAGCATCGCCACATCTTCGAAGACGCCGTCTCCGCCGGGAAAGACGTCTACTGCGAGAAGCCGATGTCCCACACCGTCGAAGACGGATTCGCCATGATCGAAGCCGCGCAGAAGCACGGACGCATGGTCGCCGTCGGCAGCCAGCGCGTCAGCTCGATTCTCTATGCCAAGGCGAAAGAGATCTACGACTCCGGCAAGCTCGGCGAAGTTTTTTCGATTAACGCTTACTGGGACCGCAACACGCCCAGCGGCGCATGGGTCTATCCGATTCCGCCCGACGCGAGTGAAAAGACGATCGACTGGAATACATTCATTGGCAGCGCGCCGAAGCGTCCTTTCGATCCGGTTCGCTTCTTCCGTTGGCGCTGCTTCACTGATTACGGCGAGGGACTCGGCGGAGATCTCTTCGTTCACCTGCTCTCCGGCATTCATTTCATCACCAGCACGAATCAGCCAGCGCAGCGCGCGCAATCAAGCGGAGGGCTTTACCACTTCAAGGATGGCCGCGATTTCCCTGATCTGATCGAAACTCTCTACGACTATCCGAATTTCCGCGTCACTCTGCGCTGCAACCTAAACAACGCCGGCGGAGAGTTCATCGGTTTCTACGGAACCAAGGGCACGATGATCATCAAAGACTCAACCCTCAGCTACAAGCCCGAAGATACGCGCCCTGAACCCGAAGACTACTCGATCTACGGATGGCCGAAGGCACTTCGCGACCAGTATCTGGAGAAGTGGCACGAGGATCATCCGGAACCGAAGGCGCTCAACTGGAACATCGACGAGATGACCGAGTCGTACACGGTGCCGGCAGGCTACAGCGACACCGTCGATCACCAGGCCAACTTTTACAACGCCGTCCGTACCCGCAAGCCAGTCGTCGAAAACGAAGTCTTCGGCAACAACACGGCCATCGGATGCCATCTCGCGAACTTCTCCTACTTCAACAAGACGGTAGCAGTCTGGGATCCGTCGGGAAAGAAGATCGTGAAGGCATAAGAGTCGCAGTAAGACGAAGACGAGGATTAAAAAGTGAGTGCCCCATTTCTGGCCGGGTTTGCCAGAAGTGGGGCTTATTGTTGGCGTTGAGATTTTCCTGCAGAGAAGTTGCCTTCAACGTCTCTACGTCACGACCACCCTACTTCTTCTTCTCCGGCAAGTACTTCTTCTCAATCGAAGCCACGATCACATAGTTCGGATCGACCATCTCGTTAAAGTGCAGCTTTCCGACTTTTGACAGCAATTCGTAAGCATCCAGTTCCGATAGTCCGTAATCGCGGTGAATCCACTTCACCAGTTCCGTCAGGGCAATCCGCGCCGCATCCTCCGCCGGACGATATGCTCCTACCGTCATGATGGCGTCATCGTTTTCAAATTGCGGCCACTCGATGTGCCGTCCCTTGATCACGCTCAACTGCACGCGCGCTTTCAGCGACACCTCGATCGCCGATCCCGCAGCCTCGCCGTCTCCCATGGCCGCATGCCCGTCGCCCAGATAAAGCAGGCCGCCCTTCACATTCACAGGAAAATAAACCGTGTTCCCCACCGAAGCCTCCGGAGAATCCATGTTCCCGCCGAACTCCGCCGGAACGATCGAACTGCGCGCCTCTCCGTTCGCCGGCGCCACGCCAATGCAGCCGAAGAACGGATGCATCGGAATCTTCACCGAGAAATCCGAATCGAGCGCCTTGAAAGTCGCTGTATTGTCCGCGTGATTGATCGGATAGAACCATAGCTTGTCTTCAAACGGCTTTGCCTCAAGCATCGGCGTGTAGTGCGACGAATTGATCGATCCGAATCCCGGCGAGAACGCACCAACGCCGTATTCGCCTTCCACCTGCAGGTCGAGAATCTTCACTGCCAGTGTGTCGCCGGGCTCAGCCCCCTCCACATAAAAAGGACCGGCCAGCGGATTGTCGCCCTTCGCCATGTCGGGCGTGTCCCCTGGCTTCTGGATACCGTTGCCAAAACAATCCAGCGTATTCGTATCGAGAATGTCGCCCGACTTCAAATGCGCCACCGGCTGTGCCGTTGCAAACAGGTATTTCACGTTGTCATTGGTTGTCGTGTAGTGCACGACATTTTGCGCGGCCGCTACAAAGCTTGCGCTCAGAAGAAACGTAATCGAGATAATGAATGAACGCACGGATAATCCTCCCGGGAAGAGCGAAGTGCGTACGATTGTCGCACGATCACCAAGCCTCCAGAAATCCAGAGTTCGATAACCAATCGCGCGCGTTCGTTGACTTGCCGGTTTTCCTAACGTAAGATTCCCGCCATTCTCGCGTGTTTCGGCCAAGACGTTCAGGAGGAGCCGTGATGCAGTTGCGTCTGGAGAGCCGTCCCATCGGCGAAGTCTTCGTGGTGCAATGTCATGGCCGCCTCGTCGCCGGGAACGAAGTCTTCACCCTGCACTCCCAGATCGGCGATGCGATCGACAAATACGGCGACGTCGTCCTGCAACTCGATGATCTCGAATTTGTCGACAGCAGCGGTCTTGGAGCGATGATGCGGCTGGTGCAGGCCGCACGGTCAAAAGGCGGAGACGTCAAACTCAGCGGTATCCCTCCGAGAATTCGCAAAATTCTGCAGCTTACGCATCTTCTGCCGCAGTTCGAAAGCTACGACTCGATCGAAGAAGCAATTACCGCCGCCTATCTCGGATCGAAATATTCGCGCGGCAAAGCCGGGGACGTCCGCCCCAAGATGCTCTGCGTATATGCATCCACCGATGTCTGTACGTTCTTGCGGGAAGTCCTCTGCGGCGCTGGATTCAACGCCCTGACCACGACCGTGATCGACGACGCGCAGATTCTGCTGAAGGCAACCAAGGCGAAGCTCGTCGTTCTCTCAAACCGAATTCAATCTCTGCGCGGACGCCCCGTGCGGCAAGCTCTCCAGGAAATCGCCCCGGATGTCCAGATGCTGGTGCTCGATGAGAATTTCGCTAGCGGCGATCCAGGCGAAGCCGCCGAAAAACTCCTGCAAGATGTCTCGCGAATTCTGACTCCGGCGACCTAAATAGCCGCTTTGGCTTTGTCCAGCGGTGTCTTCCGCGCTCCCCACTCCCTACGCCCGCGCAGCAGCACGATTGCCAGCATCGGCAGATAAATAAAAATCACCACGAGTCTCCCCACTTCGATGAATGAATGCGGAGGCAGATAATACCGCCAGATTCCCGCGCACCAACTGAGGAACACAGTAATGATGATTTCCCTGCGCGTCTTCGGAATCAGCCACAAGATTAGCGCGTCGAAAAACCACCTCTGCGGCATGCACGCCGTCAGCACGAGCAAAATCGCATCTCGATCCCGATAACGAAGCAGCGCTAGAAGAATGATCGGCCCTGGCAAAACCAGCAGTGCGATGAAGTGCTCGTAATTATGAAGTTGCCCCAGCCAAAGCATGGGCCATCGCGGAAACATTGCCAAACTCGCGAGCCCAACCACAACGCATGCCCAGAATCCGCGTTTGCTGAGCCGCGTCAGAAAGATCGGCAGCCCGACCTGCGGCTTCGCCATCGTGACTGGCAGAATCAGCGGTAGAAATGCGCTTGCCAGGACTAAAGGAGCCCACTGCACATACAACAACGCGATCCAGTACGGATACGCTAGAAACACCAGCAACCTGTGATATCCCTCGCGCGCCAGTCCGAACGCCATCAATCCGGAACTAATCCCAAAGAAAATGCCGGCGGCAATCTCTCTTGGAGCCCAAGCGAAGGGAAATCCAAACAATCCCGCCGTAAACGGATATTGCTCATACGGCGTGTCGTAAGGATTCTGCCGCGCGAGCCATCTCTGCGCCAGATGAATCGTCCAGCCGAAATCGCCCGCGCCCTGATGCAATCGCCGCATCAGGAAAAAACAGAATGCGCCGGCCGCGACTCCAATCAAGGACGAAATCGCGATTCGCCGGCGCATAGAAGTAAGGAGGAAAGGGAAGACCTACCTTACCAGATGCTCACCCGCTTGTCCGGTGGCAGATACAACGTCTGCCCCGCCTTCACATCGAACGCCTCATACCACGGATCCACATTGCGCACCGTATCCGCGCGATATTGCCCGGGTGCGTGCTCGTCTGTCATCACCTGCGTCCGCAGCGCGGCGTCGCGTACTTTCTCTCCCCAGTTCTGCCCGAACGCAATGAAGAACTGCTGATCTCCCGTGAAGCCATCCTCCATCGGAGCAGTCTTGCCATCGAGGGACGCCTTGAAGCCGTCATACGCCGCATGAATTCCCGCGAGGTCGGCAATGTTCTCTGCCAACGTTTGTTTGCCGTTCACATGCAGGTCGGGAAACGGCGCATAAGAGTCGTACTGCGCCGCCAGCGCCGCCGTTGCATCTTCGAAATGCTTACGGTCTGACGGAGTCCACCAATTGCGGAACCGTCCCTCCGCGTCAAACGTGCTACCTTCCGTATCGAACGTGTGGCTGATCTCGTGTCCAATCACAGTCCCGATGGCTCCATAGTTCGCCGCTGCAGGAGCCTTCGGATCGTAAAAAGGAGGTTGCAGAATCGCCGCCGGAAAATTCAACGCATTCTGCAGCGGCAGATTCACCGCGTTCACTGTCTGCGGCGTCATCGACCACTCTTTTCTGTCCGGTTTCTTGCCGAGCCGATCAACCTGCCGTTGATACTCCGACAAACTGCCGCGCCATATATTCCCAAACAGGTCGTCCGGCTTCACTTCGTAGTTGGAATAATCGTGCCAGGTTTCCGGATATCCGATGCCCACATACAGCGTCGAAAGTTTCGCCTCGGCCTCTTTCTTCGTCGACGGATCCATCCACGAGAGTGCTTCAATCCGCTTGCGGAACGCCGCAAGCAGGTTCGTCACCATCTCCTGCGCCTGCGCCTTGGCTTCCGGCGGAAAGTATTTCTGTGCATAAACTTTGCCGACAGCGTCTCCCAGCAATCCGTCGACCACAAAAACTCCACGCTGCCATCTCGGACGTTGCTGCTGCGCCCCGGACAATTCCTTGCCGAAGAAAGCGAATCGCTCATCTGCAATTGCCTTTGGCAGCACGCCTCCATAAGCCTCAATCAGGTGGAACCGCAGCCAGTCTTTCCACGTGTCCAGCGGAACGGACCCCACAAGCTTCGCTTCTCCGGTGAACGCTTCCGGTTGCCATACGATGAAGCTCTTCACCCCAATCAGGCCTGCTCCGCGGAAATATTCGCTCCAATCGAGTCCCGGAGCTTTCTTCGCAAAATCCGCCTGCTCCCACGGATTATTCGCCTTATAAATGTCCTCGTTCTCCGCTAGCGGACGATGCGTCTGCGCAATCAAATGCTCGAGCTCGAGAATCTTTTTCGCGCGCGCCTCCGCATCCGAGAATCCTGCCAGCTTCATCATGTTCGCAATCTGTGTTTGATAATGCCCGCGCAGTGTCGTCATGTGCGCGCTTTCGGAAACGTAATACTCGCGGTCGGGCAACTGCAGCCCGCCCTCAAGCAGATACGCCGTGTAGTGGTCCGGATCAGTGAAGCCCGGCGCCACCCACATTCCAAACAGATTCGGCGTATGGAAATTCGTGTTGTTCAGCGGATCCACATCCGCCCGCAACGTCCCGCCCAGAAAATGCGCCAATTCTTTCTTGTCGCGAATCGCCTCGATCGCATCGAGGTGCGACTTCAGCGGCGCCAACCCCTTCGCCTCGACCAGAGCCTGATCCATATACGAGTTATAAAGATCCGCCACCTTCCGCATCTCCGAACCGGCCGGAGGATTCGATTTCGCGATCTCGGTAATCAGGTCTGCCGTGCGTTTATTGCTGAGGTCGGCCAGCTTTGTGAAAACGTCAACGCCGGCGCGGTCCGGCGGAATTTGCGTCCGGGCGATCCAGTCGCCATTCGCATACTCATAAAAGTTGTTGCCCGGCTTCACCGAGCGATCCATGTTGTCGACGGCAATTCCGTGCTGCTCGTCCGTCGAAGAATTCTGGGCAATCGCGATCACCGCGAACAGGGCAAGGCAAGGCACACCAAACTTCCACAATTTCGGAATTCTTGTCATTGGAGGGCTCCAAAAAGGCAGGTTGAAAATGACGTTCTCGTATGGCTTCTCGAAAGGTTTGCTACCAGCTATTAGTGTAACGCCGCGCGTGCCGCGCATGCAGCCGCGCACTTGGCTGGCGAACTGTCAGCCGCAATTTCTCACCACGGAGACACGGAGACACGGTGGGCCTTACAGAAATGTTTTTGTGCTGTTTCTGTCCCATCGACGATCTCGTCATCCTGAAGATCTACGCGGCTGCCGTGAGGTCAGGAACCTTTTTCTTGAAGCTTCTCCGTGACTTCGTGCCTCCGTGGTGGAAATCCAGCCTACGCCGGACACTGCCGCTTGTGCCACGCCGTCGCCTGCTCATATGCGTGAGCCAGGCGCAGCACCAGATCCTCGCGCCACGGAGGCCCCGCAATCTGCATTCCGATCGGCAATCCACCTTCCGTAAATCCGCACGGCACAGAAATCGCCGGCAGCCCCCACACATTGAACGGACGCGTATTCCGCAGCAACTTCAATTCCGCCGGACGCAGCGCATCCGGATCCGCCTTGAGCGCCACAATCGACGGAGCCGGAATCGGCGTTGTCGGCGTGACCAGCACATCAACATCAGCAAACGCGCGCCGGATGTTTCGTCTGCCCAGTTCCAGTTCGCGCCGCCCGCGGATATATTCCGCCGCTGAAATATCTTTGCCGGCCAGAACTCGCCGCAACGTCTCTGGACGATATTTGTCCGCGTGATTCGCAACATTTTCCGCGTGATACGCGTACGACTCCGCCATCTGCAGCGTGCGATCGGTCGGGACATCGAGCGCAACCTCGCGAACCTCCGCCACCACGCTCTCGATGCCGCGCAGCGCGTGGTCCATTGCCGATGCAACTTCGCTGTCCAGATCCTCAAAGAAGAACGCGCGTGGAACGCCGACGCGCATCTTCTTTATGTCTCCCCGCACCGCCGAAACGTAATCCCCGACCAGAACATTCGCTGAAGTAATGTCCGCCGCATCGTATCCTGCAATCGCTTGCAGCACCGCCGCTGCATCCGCCACCGTGTCCGCGATCGGACCAATATGATCGAGCGACGAAGACAGCGGAATAATCCCGCGGCTCGAAACTCGCCCATAAGTTGGCTTCAGACCCACGCATCCGCACAGCGCGCCCGGTTCGCGAATCGATCCCGCCGTATCTGTCCCAATCGCCACAATCGCCAGCCCCGCCGCGACCGCCGCCGCCGAACCTCCCGAGGATCCCCCCGCGATCCGGCTCGTATCCCACGGATTGTGAACATCGCCAAAGTGGCTCACCAGAGAACTGCCGCCGTATGCCCACTCGTGCAGATTATTTTTCCCGAGGATGACCGCGCCCGCCTGCCGCAACCGACGCACAACCTCCGCATCTTCTTTCGAAATGCGATTCTCCAGCAGCGTAGTCGCCGCCGTAGTTCTGACCCCGGCCGTGTCGATCAGATCCTTCAACGCAATCGGAATTCCATGCAGCGGCCCGCGCCACTCTCCTTTGCGAATCTCCTCCTCAGCCGCCCGCGCTTCAGCCAACGCCGACTCCGCCATTACCGTGATGAACGCGTTCAGCGACGGATTGAGTTTCTCAATCTTCTCGAGACACGCCCGCGTGACCTCAACCGGAGAAATCTCTCCGTTCCGAAACCTACCCGACAACTCCGCAATTGTGAAAAACTCCGCCATAGCTCAGGCGAAACATTGTAAAGCTTTGATCTGCACCTCCGTGTTGAACCGCCAGTTGACCTTCGGTGCAAATTCTGGATACCTTCCCATATCCATCCGCATCCAAAGTCCTATAATGAAGTGAGTGGGTTTCATGGGGGCTTCGGGAATATGGCAGAACTAACGATCGCGCCTGTCGCGACCCACGGCTTTTTTGTCGATGGAAAATGGCACGAAGACGGCGATCTGGTCGAGATTCGCTCTCCGTACGATAACAACCTCGTTGCCCGCGTAGTCCAAGGCCGAAAAGAGCACGCCGAAGCGGCCATTGCCGCCGCCGTTAAAGCCTTCGGCACCACGCGTCGCCTTCCTGCCTTCGAGCGCCAGCGCGTCCTGCGCCAGATTTCCGCCTTCATGGTGGAGCGCAAGGAAGAATTCGCACGCACTCTCTCGCAGGAAGCCGGCAAGCCCATCAAGTCCGCGCGCATCGAAGTCGAGCGTGCCATCTTCACCTTTAATGTCGCCGCCGAAGAGAGCACCCGCATCTACGGCGAATTCCTCCCGCTCGACTGGCAGGAATTCACCGCCGGACGCTGGGGCATCGTGCGCCGCTTCCCGCTCGGCCCGACAGCCGGCATCACTCCTTTTAATTTCCCGATCAATCTCGTAGCGCATAAAGTTGCGCCAGCGATCGCTGCAGGCTGCCCCATGGTTCTCAAGCCCGCGCCTCAAACACCGCTCTGCTCGCTGCTTCTCGCCGAATGTGTTCAGCAGGCCGGATGGCCCGATGGCGGCCTCAACGTCCTCCCGCTCTCGAACGAAGATGCCTCCCTTCTCGTCACCGACGACCGCATCAAGCTGATCAGCTTCACCGGAAGCGTGCCCGTCGGCTGGGACATCAAGCGCCGGGCCGGAAAAAAGAAAGTCGTCCTCGAGCTCGGAGGCAATGCCGCCGTCATCGTCCACCGCGATGCCGACCTCGCCTACGCCGCCGACCGCTGCGTCACAGGAGGCTTCGGCTACGCCGGCCAGACCTGCATCTCCGTCCAGCGGATCCTCGTCGAGCATTCGGTCTACGGAAAGTTCACGGACCTCCTCGTCGAAGGCGTCAAGAAGTTGAAGACGGGCGATCCGCTCGATGAATCCACCGACGTCGGCCCGCTTATCCGCGGCAGTGATGCCGCCCGTACCATCGCCTGGATCGAAGAAGCCGTTCACGACGGCGCACGCCTTCTCTGCGGAGGCCACCGCAACAAACTCATCGTCGAGCCCACCGTTCTCACCGGCACAAGGCCCGACATGAAGGTGAATTGCAATGAAGTCTTCGGCCCGGTCGTCACCGTCGAGCCCTACAACACCTTCGACCAGGCTTTGCGCCAGGTGAACAACTCTGCCTACGGCATGCAGGCTGGAGTTTTCACGCGCGATGCGAATCTATTGTTTCAGGCGTATGAAGAACTCGAAGTCGGAGGCGTGATCGCCGGCGACATCCCATCCTTCCGCATCGATCACATGCCCTACGGCGGAGTAAAAGATTCCGGCCTCGGCCGCGAAGGTCTCCGCTATGCCATCGAAGAAATGACCGAGCCGAAACTGCTCGTAATGAACCTCCGCTGAACGGTGGCGCTGCGCTTTAGCGCTGCGATAAAGCCCGCCCCCCTTCCTTCTTTGTCATTCCGAGTGCCGCCGCAGGCGCGAGGAATCTCGCACTACCGATAACGTTCTCTCGTTGCGATTCTCAACATCATCCTTGCTGCATTTTTCAGCAATCACCGCATTCAAAAGTTTTTTCTTCTTCAAATTTGAAAAATCCGCGACAAACTCCTGCGAAATATTTATAATTCCGAGTTTCACACAACTCAGGAAAACCGCGTGGGTGGTTTTCTTTTCGACAACAACTGACGCACTGAACTAGCGGGACGATCCGCCCGGTCTGTACACTCAGATCGCAATTAGGGAATGTCGCAGATCTTTCATCGCAGTACGAATAGTCTGGCTCGCGCCACAATTTTTGGCGCGGTGTTTATCGTGGCGGCGTTGGTCTGGGTTGCCTATGCGATCCAGGGCTCTCCTTATGTAACCTACGCCGGCGTCCGCAAGCCGCAGCCGGTCCCGTTCAGCCATCAGCATCACGTCACCGGACTCGGCATCGACTGCCGCTACTGCCACACCTCGGTCGAGACCTCGAGCTTCGCCGGAATTCCTCCGACCAAGACCTGCATGAATTGCCACTCGCAGATCTGGACCAATGCCAAGCTGCTCGAGCCCGTCCGCGCCAGCTACCGCTCCGGCGAATCGCTGCAGTGGACGCGCGTCAACGAGCTCCCTGACTTCGTTTATTTCAATCACAGCATTCATGTCACCAAGGGCGTCGGCTGTAATACCTGCCACGGCCCGGTCGACCGGATGCCGCTGATGTATCAACAGGAATCGTTGCAGATGGAGTGGTGCCTCGGCTGCCACCGCGCCCCGCAGAACAACCTTCGCCCGCGCGATCAGGTCTTCAACATGCGTTACCAGCAGCCCAGCGGATCGAATCCCGTAGTGGTCGATGGAACGAGCTATACCGATCAGACCGCGCTAGGCACAGCTCTAGTAAAGAAGTACAACGTCCGCAGCGTGAAAGACATTACCAGCTGCAGCACCTGCCACCGCTGATCGATGTGCGGGTGGCACAGGCCTTAAGGCCTGCGATTGTGGGAACTTGCTGAAACGGGCTTTAGCCCCTGAGGGGCAACGAATTTAAGGAATGACGAACGACAAAAAATCGAACGGCGCTCATCGCGAGGACGTCTGTCCTTCCAAAAAACTGGACCTGAACGTTGTCCGCGAAAAAATCGACTTCGCCGCCGCGCACGACGCCGCTCAAAAAACCGGGCCCGAATATTGGCGCTCTCTCGAAGAGCTTGCCGGCAGCCCCGAATTCAAAGAGGCCCTGCATCGCGAATTTCCCAAGGGCGCGTCCGAGTGGCTCGACACCGTTTCTCGGCGCGGATTCCTCAAGGTTCTCGGCGCCTCGCTCGGCCTCGCCGGCATGACCGGATGCGTGAAGCTTCCGCTCGAGCCCATCGTC
>DATJOA010000078.1:0-12999 GCA_035507635.1 Candidatus Acidiferrales bacterium | reverse complement strand
GCGCGTCTGCGGCATCGGACCATCCGTCGCCGCCACCACCAGAATCGCGCCATCCATCTGCGCCGCGCCCGTGATCATGTTCTTGATGTAGTCGGCGTGGCCCGGGCAATCCACGTGCGCGTAGTGACGGTTCGCCGTCTCATACTCGACGTGCGCCGTCGCGATCGTGATGCCGCGCGCCTTCTCTTCCGGAGCGTTATCGATCGAATCGAACGACCGGAACTTGATATTCGGATTGTGCTTGGACAACACCTTGGTGATCGCCGCCGTCAACGTCGTCTTGCCATGGTCGATGTGCCCAATCGTCCCCACGTTGCAGTGCGGCTTTGTCCGATCAAATTTTTCTTTCGCCATAATTGCAGCCTCTAGCTCCTACGCTTGAGCTGTCAGCTCTCGGCCTTCAGCTCTCAATTAAGACCGTGTCGTCCTGAGCGGGTCCTTCGCTTCCCTCAGGAGGATCGCTGCGTGCTCGCGCTGACGCCCGCAAACCGCGATCAGTAATACTGATACAGCTTCTTAAATTTGTGCCGCAGCGCCGTGTCGACGCCTTCCAACTTGGACAAATAAAACTCCCGGATCAGCGCCTTGTCCGACGTTGGCAGCGACTCGTACAGCTGATTTGTATTCACGGCTGGATTGCTGAAACCATCCAGCACCTGCTTCGCAAATACCGAGTCCACGTCTCGAACGCGAAGTCCCTTGCGGTCGAGCTGCTTCAAAAACTTCTCGGCCTTATCGGGCAAGAACGCCTGCTCAATGGCGGCTTGCAGCCGGGCGTACTCTTGCTCTTTCTCAACCTTGATCGCAGCCTGTTCGAACGTCATTCTTTTGTCATCCTGAGGCGCCTTCTTTGGCGCCGAAGGATCTAGGCGAGCCGCGTGAAGCGTCGCGTCGTTGGCGACGCATGAATCACGCGATTGGCTCGCTTCCAAATTCTGGAGCGGGAGACGGGAATCGAACCCGCGACCAACAGCTTGGAAGGCTGTGACTCTACCACTGAGTTACTCCCGCGAAAACCCAGCTGCCAGCTATCAGCCGTCAGCCCTCAGCTCAAATTCAACACCTGAAACTTGCGTTCATCATCCTTGTCGAGAGGAGCGTCAGCTGAACCCTCACCATACATGACAACCAGAATGATCGTCGCAGCAAATGCCGCAATCCCAACAATCAAGTTCGTTACAAAATGCGCTTGGCGACTCTCGAAAAAGAACACGTCGCGAATTGCGTTCAACAACTCCGATACAACCAACATCGCGATTGCGACAGTAAAGCTGCGCTTCTTCTGAACACCTTTCCACCGCCACACCGCCGCTACCTGAACTGCGAAGTAGATGGCCATCACGGCCAACCAATACCACTTGATAGCGTGCCAGGCCTCCTGCACTTCAACTCCTGCACTCAAATTCTGGAGCCGATGACCAGGATTGAACTGGTGACCTCTCCCTTACCAAGGGAGTGCTCTACCAACTGAGCTACATCGGCTCGGAAACCCGCGCAGCTTCTACTTCGTCCGCCTCCCCTTCGGCGTCGGGGTGCATCACGTCTCTCCGACGGATCCAACTCTTCAATGCGAAGAGCGCCAGAATGCCGATCGGGATCAACCGGATCCGCGTATCGCTGATCGTCGTCCACGCCAGGACTCCCAGAATGACGTAGGCGATCATGGCTACCGCAAGGCGATTCATGGCTCAACACCTAAAAGATCCTTCGCAGGCTTTCCTAAAAAAGCAGGCTCAGGATTTCGCCAGCAGCCCTTCGAATTCGCTCGGGGCTCCGGCTTCACTAACGCTCAGCCTTCGGCACTCGCTCACGAAGGTTAATCGCTGGTGCACAGGGGAGGATTCGAACCTCCGTACCTCGCTAGGAGGAACAGATTTACAGTCTGTCGGCTTTAACCACTCACCCACCTGTGCAGAACTTTCGGACTGCGCGCACTCCCGCAGACGCAACACAGCACAAGTCACATCAAATTTCGCAAAACAGGGAAACCAAGGTCGCGTACAAAGACGATCGCGAAGATCACTGATCGTTGGCCACTACAACCCGGAATAGTTCCGAATGGGAGTGTGTTGGAAAAACCTGTTGCGCCGCTTACTGCCGAATCCGCCGCCTGCCGGAAAATTCGTTTATTGTCGTTCTCTGGAGCTGGCGAAGGGATTCGAACCCCCGACCCTCTGATTACAAATCAGATGCTCTACCGGCTGAGCTACGCCAGCAAACTCCGAGATGGACGCGCTTCGCGCGAACCAATCCCTCTAATCCCTTCCAAATGTCCGGGACAATTATTTAAGTTATCACAACGGAAAGTCGAGGCGCAACAACGGACATCGGTAGGAACTGGAAGTCCCCCGAAATCCCTCGCCAGCGTCACCCCTTTCCTGCCGGGCCTAAGGTGCTATCATTCTCTCCAGACCGCATTTCATGCGAATTCGACGCTCTCTCCCCATCGTGCTGGCGGTCGTGATTGTGGCCGCGGCGGTCGTCGTCGCTGTGCAGTTACGCAAGAACGCTCCGCCGGAATGTGCGCGCCTGCTTCCCGGAGCCGATGGGTTTCTCTACGCCAACTTCAGTTGGATTCGCAAAGCTCACAATGGTAAGCCATTCCTTCCGGTGGCGCATGATCCCGATTATCAGCAGTTCATTGAGGAAACCGGCTTCGACTACGAGCGCGATCTGGATGCGGTCGCGTTTGCCGTGCATTATCCGCAGAGCTGGCCTGGAGGCGGCACCGGCGGATCAGCGCCCGAACCACGATTTTCCGAGGTTTTTGTCGGGCACCTAGACGGCGGCAAGTGCACGGCGTACCTGAAGCGCCACGCGACCGCGGTCGAGCAATACGAGTCGGTCGACATTTACACGATACCCATATCCGGGCGTACGGTTCGGGTGGCGATCCTCGGCGTCGATACTGTTGCGGCCTCCAATCATGACGATCCGGCCGTGATTCGCGGGATTGTCGACCGGTCGCGGCGTCTGGCCTCTCCGTTCGGCGGCCCGGCGCTGCTCCGTCATTACTACAAGCATGTGCAGCTGGCGAGTCCGGTATGGTTGATCGCCCGGGTGAGCCCGGGGGCTCCGGGATTTGAAGGATGGTCCTCTGTCTTTCCCAAGCCAGCCGACCTGGTGGTTTCGGCCAGCTACAACTTGCTGCATTTGCCCCTGCGTACGGGGGTGCTTCACTTGCGGGCGGAAGCCTGGACGGGGAGCGACGACGACGCGCGAGAAATTGTCGACAAGGTGAATGTTTTTTTGTCCGTATTTCGTTCTGCGGAAGCGTCGGTCGGGTCACCCGGCTTCGACCCGGACGTGAACGCCGTGTTCAAGAGCCTGCAGGTTGGCCAGGAAAATACCCGGGCCGTGCTCCACGCGACTATACCTGAGGCGTTCTTCAAGAAGTTGACGGATTCTTCGGAGCCGCTCCCAATTCCTGCGACTCCCGCCGCACAGACATCGCAAGGCGCAAAACGTCGATAGTCCGGATTCCGCTCAGAAGCTGGGTATTTATCGCTGCTTGTGAAACTAATCTCTCCTTGGCGCGTCCTATTTCAGGCGGTTACTATTCAGCGGGTACAATAAAAGACGAATGTCCAGCTTGCCCCTGCCCATCGCCGCGTTTCTTGCCGGGCTGATTTCGTTTCTGTCGCCCTGCGTGCTTCCGCTCGTTCCCGGGTACGTTTCTCTCATCTCGGGCGCAGGTGTGGAAGAACTGAAGTCGCCGCAATCTCAACTGATGCGGCGCGTGATGGTGAACTCCATAGGATTCATTCTCGGATTCAGCATCGTGTTCATCACACTGGGCGCGATTTCGACGGAGATCGGCCAGGTGGCTGCTCGTTACAAACACACGCTCTCGATCGTCGCCGGCGTCGTGATCATTATTTTCGGCCTGCACCTGACCGGGATCTTCAAGATCAAAGCTCTTTATACCGATGCGCGGCTCCATGGCGTGAAGGGCAGCAGCACTCCGATTGGGGCGTTCGTCATCGGATTCGCATTCGCTTTCGGATGGACTCCCTGCCTTGGGCCGATCCTTACTGCAATCCTGACGCTAGCCAGCGAACAGGACACACTGGTGAAGGGAATTATTCTGCTGGGAGTTTATTCGCTCGGATTGGCCGTACCCTTCCTGCTGACATCGCTTTTGATGGAAAGATTTCTTAAGTTCTACAGCCGCTTCCGCTCGCACATGCACGCGCTGGAAGTGGCAAGCGGCGGATTGCTGATCGCTCTGGGCATTCTGCTCGTGATCGGCCGGTTTACGCTGATTTCAAGCTGGCTCTCGTTTTTGAATCGTTTTGCCTTGTAGTGAGGATCTAAGTTTTATGGCTTCTCCAGAAAGATCGCCTCAAATTCCAGAAGAGAATTCCGAGTGGTGTCCGAAGTGCGGCGCGGAGCTAAACACTGGCGAGATTCATCAGGTGACGGCTCCCGGAACTCCGGTCTGCGAGGCCTGCGGAACGCCGCGGGCCGAACCGCAGGTAGATCACACGAATTTCGGCAATGCTCCGCCGCCAATCCCGGGACGAGGGCGCAATCCCCTAGCCCTGCTCGTGGTCGCTATCGTTGCGGCGGGAATGCTCTACATCGGCTTCCACATGGCGCGGCGTTCCGACGGGCCGGACGCTCCCGCGATTCTGGGCAAGTCGACTCCAGCTCCGGATTTCACCTTGGAGCGTCTCGATGGCGGAAAGTTGAAGCTTTCGGATCTCCGGGGCAAAGCCGTCCTCCTGAATTTCTGGGCAACCTGGTGCGGACCATGCAAGATCGAAACGCCGTGGCTGGTCGAAATGCAGAAGGAATACGGCAGCCAGGGACTGCAGGTAGTCGGGGTGGCAATGGACGATTCCGGAAACGACGAGATTCAAAAGTTTGCCAAGGAAATGGGCATGAACTATCCGATCCTGCTTGGCAAAGAAGCTGTCGGTGATGAATATGGTGGCGTCCCGGCGCTACCGGAGAGTTTTTTCATCGGCCGCGACGGCAAGATCGTCGACCGGATCATCGGCCTGAAAGGCCGGGCCGACATTGAAGATTCGATCAAGAAGGCGCTCGACACGCAGTCCAGCGCTAGTAACGCCCCCGCGGAACCTTCGTCACTGCAGGCTCAGAATTGACAATAGAAATCGGGTGGGCGTTCCCTTTACTATTTCAACATGGCTTCTTGGCGTGGTAAGAACATGATTTCGCCAAGACACATCTCGGGGATCCTCGGCCTCTCAGTCTTGCTCGCGGGCTCAGCGCTTGCTCAATCTGGACGAGCACCTTCAGTTACGATGGCTCCGGTTGGGCTGGTTACAGCCCAGCGCGCTTCCCGCACCATGGTGCCGCTGTATTTCCGGGTCGCGTCGGGCTTCCACATCAACTCGAATACGCCCAAGTCGGAGTACCTGATTCCGACCACTCTGCGCATGGACGTGCCAACAGACATCGTGCTGGGAGAAATCGAGTATCCAGCGGGAAAGGACGTCACGTTCCCGTTCTCTCCAAGTGAGCAGCTGAATGTTTACAGCGGAGACTTCACCGTCAATCTGGCCGTGCATCCGCTGCACTCGGTGAATCCGGGAAAATATGTCATGCACGGGACGCTGCGCTATCAGGCATGTGACAACGCACAGTGTTTCCCTCCGAAAACCTTGCCGGTGAGTTTCGAAGTGAAGGTCATCAGAGAGCCCGCAGGCCCGATCCACAATCCGGCGCAAAGCCCGCACATTCACAACTAGCTTGCTCACCACGGAGGCACGGAATCATGGAAGCCACAAGTAAGTTGCTCCGTGTCTTTGTGCCTCCGAAGTGGAAATTGCGGCTGATCAACGCCTTGCTTTCGCCGGCTCTTTTTCACCCACACGCTTGCTGACGTCGAACGTCATCTTGCTGGCCTTCTTGTCGGCATCGACGATCACGTGGTCTCCGTGCAGCACTTCGCCATCGAGAATCTTCAACGCCAGCGGATCCTGAATGAGCTTCTGGATCGCGCGCTTCAGGGGGCGCGCTCCGAAGTTCGGATCATAACCTTGCGTAAAGAGCAGATCCTTGGCCGCATCCGTGAGTTCCAGCGAAATCTTGCGTTCGGCCAGCAGGCGCCGCAGATCTTCAAGACGCAGCTCGATGATCTTGACCAGCTGCTCTTTGCCGAGCGGGCGGAAGACGATGATGTCGTCCACGCGGTTCAGGAACTCGGGCTTGAAGTGTGAGTGAAGCAGATTCTGCACCTGCTGTGCGGCCTCGTCGAGGTCGCGGTCCGATTTCAGGCTCTCGGCCTGCAATAGTTGCGACCCGATATTCGACGTCATGATGATGATCGTGTTCTTAAAATCGACCACGCGGCCTTTGCCGTCGGTCAGGCGGCCGTCATCCATCATCTGGAGCAGGACGTTGAACACATCCGGATGCGCCTTCTCGATCTCATCGAAAAGCACGACCGCGTATGGACGCCGGCGCACCTGCTCGGTGAGCTGTCCGCCTTCTTCATAGCCCACGTATCCCGGAGGCGCGCCGATGAGACGCGCCACGGAATGCTTCTCCATGTACTCCGACATGTCGATGCGAAGTAGGGCGTGCTCGTCATCGAAAAGAAATTCGGCGAGGGCCCGGGCAAGTTCGGTTTTGCCGACACCCGTGGGCCCGAGGAAAATAAACGATCCGATCGGACGCTTGGGATCACTCAATCCCGCGCGCGAACGGCGAATCGCATTGGCCACCCGCTCTAGCGCTGGATCCTGTCCGACGACGCGCTGGCGCAGGCGATCTTCCATGTTGACCAGCTTTTTAACTTCGCCTTCGAGCATCTTCGAAACGGGAATTCCGGTCCACTTGGAGACGATACGCGCGACGTCTTCTTCATCGACTTCTTCCTTGAGCATGCGCGCCTGGCCCTTGCTCTCCATCTGCTTGGTAAGTTTGGTCAGTTCTTCTTCGGCCTGGCGAATCAGGCTGTAGCGAATCTCGGCTACGCGCTGCAGATTGCCCTTGCGCTCTTCGGTCTGCTCTTCGGTCTTGAGTTGCTCAATCTTTTCTTTGAGGAGGCGCGAGCGGGCGATCAGGTCTTTTTCGCGCTTCCAGTTTGCCTTCAGTGTGTTCGATTTCTCGCGGATTTCGGCCAGCTCTTTTTCGATGACTCCGAGCCGTTCCTTCGAGTTGGGATCATCTTCTTTTTTCAGCGCCTGCTTTTCGATCTCGAGCTGCGTGGCGCGGCGTTCGAGTTGATCGATATCCGTCGGAAGCGAATCGATCTGGATGCGCAACGACGCGGCCGCTTCGTCGATCAAATCGATTGCCTTGTCTGGCAGGAAGCGGTCCGAGATGTAGCGATGCGAGAGTGTGGCGGCGGCGACAATCGCCGAATCTTTGACGCGGACGCCGTGATGCACTTCGTACTTCTCTTTCAGTCCGCGAAGAATTGCGATCGTGTCTTCGACATTTGGCTCGCCCACGAAAACGATCTGGAAGCGGCGCTCGAGCGCGGCATCTTTCTCGATGTACTTGCGGTACTCGTTCAGCGTGGTAGCGCCAATGGCCCGGAGCTCTCCACGAGCGAGCGCCGGCTTGAGCATGTTGGAGGCGTCGATCGCGCCTTCCGCCGCTCCGGCTCCGACGAGCGTGTGCAGTTCGTCGATGAACAGAATGATCTGTCCCTGCGAGTCTTCGATTCCCTTGAGAACCGCTTTGAGGCGGTCTTCAAATTCGCCGCGGTATTTCGCGCCTGCGAGCATGGCTCCGAGATCGAGCGCGACGACGCGCTTGTTCTTCAGCACCTCGGGAACGTCGCCGGAAATAATACGCTGCGCCAGCCCCTCAACGATTGCGGTTTTGCCGACGCCAGGTTCGCCGATCAGGACAGGATTATTTTTCGTGCGGCGGGAAAGCACTTGCACCACGCGGCGAATTTCCTCGTCGCGTCCGATGACGGGATCGAGCTTTCCGCGACGGGCCTGCTCGGTCAGATCGCGCGCATAGCGTTCCAGCGCCTGGTACTTCGCCTCGGGATTCTGGTCGGTGACTTTCTGCGATCCGCGCACAACGGTCAGCGCCTTCAGGATCGCGTCATAGGTGGCGCCGTGTCGCTGCAGGATCTGCTGCGCCACATCGCGCTTCAGGTGCGTGATGGCCAGCAGCAGGTGCTCGGTTGAAACGTATTCGTCCCTGAAATTGGACGCCTCTTTGAACGCCTGCTCGAGCATGGAGTTGGCTTCGTTCGAAAGCGTGGCCTGCGATGCCTGGCCGGAAACTTTCGGCAGCTTCTCGAGCTCGCGGTACACCTCGCTCAACACGGCCTGCGGGCCAATGCCGATCTTTTCGAGCACCGGAGGAACAATGCCTTCCTTGTCTTCGAGCAACGCCGCCAGCAGATGGATCGGCTGCAGTTCGGGATTTCCGTGCTCGGACGCGAGTTCGTTCGCGCGCTGGACGGCTTCCTGCGCCTTCACTGTGAATTTGTCCCAACGAATTGCCATGGGGAAAACCTCGATAGCAGAATTTGATAATTGCGTAATTTTGTAATTTGGTAATTGGAGAACCTTTCCACCTCGAGGGTTTCAAAATTACCCGATTGCCAAATCTAAAAATTACAAAATAAATTGGGAGGCGGTCACCTCTGCCGCCTCCCGCTCATTGTCTCACTGGCAACTGGCCACTGCATTACGCGGCTTTGCTGGGGCCTTTGCCTTCTTTGGCTTCCAGGGTTCGCTCGCCCTTTTCCGAGCCGACGTTGACCTTGATCTGTTTCGGCTTGGCTTCGGCCTTCTTCGGCAGAGTGATCTTCAGCACGCCCTTGTCGTAGTTCGCCGAAACGTTCTCGCTGTCCACGGTCTGGGGCAGAGTGAAGCTTCGGACGAAGCTGCCATACTGGCGCTCCACACGGCGGTAGTTCTCTTCTTTCTCTTCCTTCTCGATCTTTCGCTCGCCTTCAACGGTCAGCGTGTTGTTTTCCACGCGGACGTTGATGTCCTTCTCCTCGATTCCGGGCACTTCGATCTTCAACGTAACCTTGTGCTCGTCTTCGTAGACATCGACAGCGGGAGCGAAATTGCTGCTGGTGAGGGAATCCTCCCGGCCCGCATCGTTATAGGACTCACGGAATAGGCGGTTCATGCGGTCCTGCAAAGTAGAGAATTCACGGAATGGTTCCCAACGGGTCAAAACGGTCATGGCTACATCCTCCTTCGGATTTTTGGTGTTGATCAAAACTGGTTGAAAATTGTGACCCGGCGTTGTTTAGCCTCGGTCACTTCATTCGATGCATAGTTAGCGTAAAAGAATCATAAAAGTTGAGCACGTCGTTGTCAATAACAAATTTACCCTTTGTTATTATCAGTTTACGCCGGCGATAAAACACTTCAAATAGGCTGTTTCCGGCACATTTAGGAGGACCGGATGGTCTTTGGCCTGGCCTCGGACCTCGATCAGCCGCAGCGTTCGGTGCGCGTCAAGAGCAGCAGCCGAAAGCATTTCAAGGAACGCGCCTTGGCCGACGTGATACGAGCAGGAGCACGTCACCAGGATTCCGTCCGCCCGAAGCATCTTCAGCGCGCGAAGATTGAGCTCCTTGTAGCCGCGGAGAGCCGCATCCAGATCTCGCTTGCTTTTGGCGAAGGCCGGCGGATCGAGCACGATTGTGTCGTAACGGCGGTTAGAAGAAGCGTAATCCTTGAGCAGGTCGAAGGCGTTGGCCTCAATCCATTCAATCTCGCGGCCGTTCAGGTCGGCGTTCTGGTCGGCCACTTCAAGCGCCGGCCGCGAGCTGTCAACCCCGGTGACCTGATCGCAGACCGCTGCCAGGTGCAGCGCGAAGCCTCCCTGATAGCAGAAGACATCGAGCGCCTCGCCCTTGGAATATTGCGCGGCGGCGGCATAGTTCTCGCGCTGGTCGAGGAAGGCTCCGGTCTTCTGGCCTTCGAGGGCGTCGAATTGGAACTGCACGCCGTTCATGGAAAAGGTGGTTGCGGTCTTCTCTCCCTGGAGAAGGCCAGAGGCTCGGGGCGGAAGAGTTTCGAGCTCCCGCACGCGTGGATCGACGCGCTCGATGACGGACGCGGGCTTCAGTTGTTCGGCTAATTGAGAGATGACGGTTTCGCGGACGGGGTTGGCGTCTATCGCTTGGGTCAGGATTTGCAGCGAGAGAATGTCGTTGTAGCGGTCGACGATCAGTCCGGGCAGGAAATCGGCTTCGCTGAAGATCACTCGATAGGCGTTGGTGTCGCGGACGATCTTCTCGCGGTAGTCGATGGCTTCGGAGATGCGCTGGCGCAGAAGCGCCGGGAGATCGGCGACAGGATCGGCAGAGATCATCCGGACAGCGATCTGCGAAGAGCTGGAATAGAGCGCAGTGCCGAGCGGCTTCCCGCGCTGGTCGGTGACGGTGACGAGCGATCCGGGAGGGATGCTGTTGGCAGCCTCGACGTCGGACTTGTAAACCCAGACGTGCCCAGACTTCAGGCGGGTCGCGCCGCGGGGAGAGAGTTTGAGTTTCGGCAGAGTGGATTCTTTCGGGGGCATGGGGACATGGTAATGCCTCGGGCGGTTCCGAAAGTGGAAGACAAGTTTTGGCCCTCCTCTTCTCGAAGCACCCGCATTGGCTCACTCGAGGCGGCGTTGCTCGCGGGAACCAGCGCCCCTTCGCGTGGTTCACGGACTACGGAACGGGCAAAGATCGTCGAAGAGTTCCAGGACTGGCAGATTCACGGTGGCAAGTTCCTCGCCAAAGGTATCGGAGATATCTTACTTAGTTTTCAGATGGTTTCGCGCTTTGCTATGAACAGTGAGGATGGCAAGACTGCCCGAAAACGGAAGCACTGTTCGAAAACGAACATGATTTTTCTTGGTGAGGAGTAGCCCTGAGTCGACTAACTGGCGGCTTGTTCGGCCGGGACCGGCGGCTTCGTGTGCGACGCGGCTTCGTAGCGCGCTAGATCTAAGTCTGCATTTAGAGAGTCGAGGATCACCATCGGCAGTTCGGCGCCGAATTCATCCAACTCTTCTTCCGTCCAGCCGCCGTTGAGGCGCGTCGAGCCGGTGATATCTTCCGGGAACGCCTGGCGAAAGTCGCCTTCGCGGATAAGGATGTCGCCCAAGAGCCGCCCGGTGTGGATGTCGTAGATGCGGCGGCTGGCCTGTCCGTGATTATTGGTCAGGCAGAGGAAGACTTCTCCGTCTCCTGCAAACTCGGGACGGTAGTACCAAGCCTGCGGCGCGTCGATCTTGGGATGATGCCGCTTGGGACGGTGGATCGTGTCTTTCTTCTCGACCAGCTCTTCCTTCGGATTGAAATAAAGGATGCGCTGGCAGGAATCGCAGACGATCATTTCTTTTCCCGAGCGAACTTCGTTATAGGTCTGCGGACGCAGCATCACCTGGCACGCCATGCACTTGTGATCGCGCACTTCCGAGATGCCGCTGCCGCGGAACTTTGAAACGCGCTCGTAGTGGCGCAACAGATCTTCACTGATGCCCTTGCGAAGCTGATCGCGCTTGCCACGCCATTCGGTCAACTGCTTCTCGTCTTCGGCGGTGCGCTCGCGGGCCTGCTCTTTTTCTTTCTCGATCTCGGCCGCTTCCTCTTTCAGCTCGGCCTGCGCCGCTTTGACTTCCTTATCGCGTGCGTCGGCGTTGACCATGCCCTCGAGAATTTTGTCCTCGTTGGCTGAAATCTCCTTCTCGGCGAACTGAATCTCGTGCAGCAGCGCCTTGTACTGTTCGTTGGTCTTTACGGCGAGGGACTGGTCGCGATACTTCGAAATCTTCTCGCGGATGTCTTTGATATTCGTCTCGTACTTGCGCCGGTTGGCTTCGTCGGCCTTGACGGCGGCCTGCGCTTTTTCGAGCTGCGCCTTGGTGCCGGCCAGCTTCTGCTCGATGGCAGCGACCCGCTTGGGCAGTTCGGCGACTTCGTCCTGCAGACGGCGGATTTCCTTATCTGCGTCCTGCAGTTTCAGGAGGTTTTCAATTTCTGGAAGCATCCGACTGCTTTTGATTCTAACACGCGGGGAAGCTCGATTTGGCGCGGGTTTTTCGATCGCGGCTTCAACCCGCCAAAGCTCCAAGACGCGAGCAGAACTGGAATCAGCGGCTTGGGGTGCGCCGCCGGGCTGGCGGGGTGTACACTTTTTCGTTCGCCCCTGTGGGTTCTCTCATTATTTTCTGCGAGGTCACTTCGTGAAAAGAAAGACTCTTGTTGTGCCTGCCCTTGCCCTTTTTGCGTTTTTCGGATGCCTTTCTCTGAACGCCCAGACGACTCCCACCAAGCCGCTGACGATTGAGGCGTTATACCAGCCAGGAGGCCTCGGCGGACGGGGTCCCGAGACGGTCGAGTGGAGTCCCGACGGAACCAAGCTCTCCTACGTACAGCGTGACGATAAGGACAACGGCGAGCTTTGGTACATCGATGCCGACACGGGCGAGAAGAAGGTGCTGGTCAGCGCGGCGAAGCTAGCCTCACTCGATCCCGACGTTAATAAGGTCAAGAACGAGCGGGAAAAAGAGCGGCTGACGCGATATCACGTGGCAGCCTACCTATGGGCGCCGGATTCGAAGCACCTGCTGTTCGACTCGCGCGGACAGTTGTGGCTCTATGACCTGGGCACGCAGACAGCGGTGCAATTTACTTCGGCGCCCGATCCGAGCGGCGATCCGAAGTTTTCGCCCGACGGTAACCACGTTGCGTACCTCCGGAAGCACAACCTGTTCGTGCGGCCGATCAGCGGTAACGACGAGAAGCAGCTAACCGACGACGGCGGCGACAACATCCTGAACGGCGACATCGACTGGGTCTACGCAGAAGAATTGGGGGTGCGCAGCAACTATTTCTGGTCGCCCGACAGCAAAGACATTGTCTACATGCGCATGGACGAGACCAAGGTCCCGACTTATCCCATCACCGACTGGATGCCGCAGCATCCGACGGTCGATCAGCAGAAGTATCCCGAGGTAGGCGATCCGAATCCGGTGGTGAAGCTGGGCGTCGTCGAGGCGGGGAAAAGCAAGACCCGCTGGCTGTCGCTGCCGAGC
>DATJOA010000077.1:0-18756 GCA_035507635.1 Candidatus Acidiferrales bacterium | reverse complement strand
ATGTAGGAAAGGATCGTGCTCTCGAGGCCGAGAATGTCGGTGAGGGCGAGCGTGGGCCGGTGCTGTCCGAAAAACAGCTTGGACCACTGCGCGTTCGAGGCGAGTTGAGTCAGCCAGAGGCGAAGGGCGTGGGTGCGCTGGCGGGAAGGGGTGGCGCACCAGATGCGCCACCCGGACCAGGCGATCAGAGCGTAGAGAGTTGTCCAGACAACGGGGAAGGTTTTGTCGGACGGCGTGAACGAGGGCTTTTCGAGTTCGCGATACCACGGATCGCGACTGCCATTGCGGCTGTAGCGGGAGCCGTACCAGGCGGCTCCGGCAGTGACGAGTCCGAAACCGGCGAGGGCGAGGAGAGAGCGCGAGCTTTTCGACATGGTGTCTTAGTGTCAGCGCAAGGCAACAAGGTTGGCTGTCCGCTATTTTGCCCGTCGCTGGTATTCGTATGCCAGATAAATCATTTGGCCGATGTGGTGTTGCATATGCCCCGCGCACTGCACAACCATGTCGAGGCGGTTGGAGCAGTTGGAGCCGACGGCAGAGTATGAGCCGGCCCAGTCGCCGGCAGACTGGGAGCGGATGGTATTGATCACCATGGCGACGGCGTCCTCGAGGCGGTGCAGCGCTTCCTCTTTGGTGGGAGGGTTGGGATCGTTGAATTCGCGGGGACGGTCGCGGACGTATCCGTTATTGGCGATCTGGGCGCCGATGTAGTAGCTCAGGTTTCCGGTGAGATGAAGGACTAGATGGCCGAAGCTGTTGCCATAAGGGTACGGCTTGGTCCAGAACTGTTGTTCAGTTAGCGGCGCGGCGAGTTCGCGAATGCGGGCCAAGTTAGAGTTGTAGCGATCGGTGAGGACCGAGGCGAGGGTTAGGTCGAGTCCGGACATTTGATCTCCTCAGCGGCTAAAGCCGCCGTTTCTGGAAGCCTTAAAGCGCAGCGGTAAAGCGCTGCGCCACCCAAAAAACTGCGCGGGCTAAAGCCCGCTGGACAAGTGTAAGGGCGTCGCTACGGCACGGGTGAAACCGTGCCGTGAGACAAGTCTTGTCAATGCAGATGAGGCTAGCAATGGCAGCGCTAAAACTCTCTCGCTCAATCCAGGCGTGGTCGAGAGCAATCTGAAACGCGGCAACAACTCTAAACGACGCTGGCGGCTTCTTGCTTTAGTTTTTCGGCTTGATAGTGCGTGATGAGGGCCTCGATGAGAGGGTGGATTTTGCCGTCCATCACGGAGTCGAGTTGGTGGATGGTGAAGCCGATTCGGTGATCGGTCAGGCGATTCTGCGGGAAATTGTAAGTACGGATTTTTTCGCTGCGGTCGCCGGACTTCACCATCGCGCGGCGTTCTTTGGCGAGCGCTTCCTGCTGCTTCTCCATTTCAATTTCGTAGAGGCGGGCGCGAAGCACGCGCATTCCCTTTTCACGATTCTTGATCTGCGATTTTTCGTCCTGGCAGCTGACGACCGTGTTGGTCGGGATATGCGTGATGCGAACGGCGGAGTACGTTGTGTTGACTGATTGGCCGCCGGGTCCGGAGGAGCAGAATGTGTCGATGCGAAGATCCTTGGGCTCGATTTTTATGTCGACATCTTCGGCTTCGGGGAGGACTGCGACGGTGACGGCGGAAGTGTGAACGCGTCCTTGCTGCTCGGTCGCGGGAACGCGCTGCACGCGATGCACTCCGCTCTCGTACTTGAGCTGGGAGTAGACGCGGTTGCCTTCGATGATGGCGATGACTTCCTTCAAGCCTCCGACGGACGATTCAGAGGTGGAGAGCACCTCGACCTTCCAGCGCTGTGTTTCGGCGTAGCGCGTGTACATGCGGAAGATTTCAGCCGCGAAGAGTGTGGCTTCGTCGCCGCCCGTGCCGGCGCGGATTTCGAGGATGACGTTCTTCTCATCGTTGGGATCTTTGGGCAGCAGGAGAACTTTTAATTCTTCTTCGACGCCGGTGACGCGGGATTGTAGCTTGTCGAGTTCTTCTTGCGCGTAGGCGCGCATCTCGGGATCTTTCTCTTCGAGCAGCATGGCTTTGCTGTCGACGATTCCCTTGGTGAGATCCTTGTATTCGCGATACTTCTCGACGATATCGTTGATTTCGGCGTGGGCCTTGGCAGTCTTCTGGTATCGCGCCGAATCGTTGACGATCTCGGGCGAGGCGAGAGCCTGGGTCAGCTCTTCGTAGCGGGCTTCGATTTGGTCTAATCTCTCGAACATCGTCGTTAGTCGTTGGTCGTTAGTCGTTGGTCACTGGCTCTACCGACGCCGTCGTTAGTCGATTGTCGTTAGTCGTTGGGCTTCGCCCATCGTTCGATCGAGGACTTTCGCGCTTTGAGCCTATTAGGCTATCTAAGCCTCGACCGATGCTGTCAGATGACGCGATGAGATGGCCTGCTTCCTGATCTGATATGTATTGTAAGTCCTGCGCGATCATAATCTGTGTTTGTGCCTCTAACAACGATCCGCGTGAAGAAGGAAGTTAATGAACTCGCGAATCGGACCGGTGTCCTTTCCCCTCTGCAATATTACTTGGAACGGAAACAACAGCGCGCCGCAACTGTTGCCCCAGCCCGTAGAGTTGGTGCTTCGGAAACCTGGCCGTCGTGACGTAGACTTCGACCGTAAATCGCATTGCCTCCTGCCAAACCCGCAAATCCCTAAAAGATGATGACATTATTCAGCCTCCGATCACCAATCTAAGGCTGCGAAGGGAAAAGGCCAACGACTAACGACCATCGGCCAGCGACGCGCTTCCAAGATAGGAATTCTTCTCGGGGGGGGAACCCCTAGGCAATTACTAATTCGCCGCCGTGTTCTCTTTCCAGAGACATGGCACTTTCGAGGGCGACTATGGCGCAGTGGGCTTCGTCGTCCGATGGGGGGCGCGTTGTGATGCGCTGGAGCCAGAGGCCGGGAGCGGTCATCAGGGCGAAAAGCGATCCACGATGCTTGGCGGCGAAGCGGATGATCTCGTACGAAACGCCGGCGATGACGGGCAGCAGAACAATACGCGAGGCGAAGCGAGCCCAGAACGTCGTGTAGGGGATCAGCATGTAGAAGGCGATCGAGATCAGCATCACCGTCATCAGGAAGCTGGTGCCGCAGCGCGGATGGAAGGTGGAATACTTCTGGACTTCCGGAGTTGTCAGCGGATCGCCGTTTTCGAATGCGAAGACAGTTTTGTGCTCGGCGCCGTGATATTCGTAAACGCGGCGGATATCTTTCCAGAGCGAAACGCCCCAGATAAAGAGGAGAAAGAGAGCGAGGCGGATGCCGCCGTCAATGAGATTAAAGATGATGCGTCCGCCGAGCGCGGGATCGTACTTCTTGAGTTCCGTTGCGGCCAGCAGTGGAATGTACTTATACATGAAGATGAAGAACGCGATCGAGATGACGATGTTGACGGCGGCGAGCCAAGTGCTGATCGTGGCGGCCTTCTCGGCGGATTTCGGCGCTGGTTCTGCCTCGCTTCGCTTCGGCGGGATGGGCGAGGCCGCTGTTTCTCCGTGATCGCCCTCTTCCATCAACTCTTCGATCGCGACGTTGGCCGAAAAACGCAGCGCGCGGTAGCCGAGCGTCATTGCATAACCGAGCGTCATGACTCCGCGGACGACGGGCCATGCCATCCATTTATGCTTGTCGGAGGGGCGGTCGAGCGGCTCGCTCATTGTGACCACTTCGCCTGAGGGCTTACGGCAGGCGATCGCCCAGGCGTGCGGAGAGCGCATCATAACGCCTTCGAGCACGGCCTGTCCGCCGACGAGGGTTTCTTCTCCGCTTTCAAGCGCGGGCAGCAGCTGGATGGCCGCAAGGAATCGCAGATAGTTCTTAAGACGCACGAATATTGGATGCTCCTCGGAGGGACACGACGCAGGTACTAGGGTATCACAGGGGCTTGGGATCGAGGGGTGGGTTTGGTGGTAAGTCGATGCTGGTGTATGGTTTATCGCCTGTTGCAGGAAGGGGCTAGGGGCCAGGGTTCAGGGCTAGATTGGAAGGACCGATGCAGGAATTCGCCAACGCTTGTGAAGCGATCGCCGGGACTACGAAGAAGCTCGTGAAGACCGGACTGGTGGCGGAGTATTTCAAATCGCGGCCGACGGACGAGGCGGCAGTTGCAGCGGTGTTCTTTTCCGGCAGACCGTTTCCTGTGTGGGAAGAGACGACGCTGCAGATTGGAGGACGGTGGCTGTGGAGGATTGTCGCCGAGCTTGCGGGAAAGGAAGAAGGAGAGCTCACGGCAGCGTATCGGAAGCATGGAGATCTTGGAGCGGTGGCGGGAGAAGTTCTGCCGCCACGAAGCGGCCAAGGAGTCGGGATACTCGAGGTGGAGCGGACGTTTCGACAGATTGCGGCGACGCGCGGCCCGGCGGAGAAGGCGGCGGTAGTCCGTCAGCTGCTGTCGCGGGCGGCACCGCTTGATGCCAAGTACATCATCAAGATCATGCCTGGCGATCTGAGGATTGGGCTGAAAGAAAGTCTGGTCGAGGAAGCAATTGCGAAGGCGTACAGCGCCACTCTTGCGGAGGTGCAGCGCGTGAACATGCTGCTCGGCGATATCGGAGGGGCGTTGCGTCTCGCGGCGGAGGGGAAGTTAGCGGAAGCGCGGATGCGATTGTTTCATCCGCTGGGATTCATGCTGGCGAGTCCGGTCGAGTCTCCGGAAGAGGGGCTGAGCTATTTCGAGGAAGCCGAAGTCGAGGATAAATATGACGGCATTCGCGCGCAGGCGCATGTGTCGGGAGATGAGGTGAAGATTTTTTCGCGCACGCGCGATGAGATTACGGAATCTTTTCCGGAACTTCCTCCCGCGCTGGCAGGGTTGCCGTCGGAGGTGATTCTCGACGGGGAGATTGTGGCGTGGAAGTTTCCAGCGGGAGTGACGGATTCGGCGGCTGTGGTGGATGAGGCTGTATCGGAGGCCGGAGAGGAGAAGGCGAGGAATCTGGGATCGGCGCGGCCGTTCAGCTTTCTGCAGCAGCGGCTGGGACGGAAGAAGGTGAGCGAGAGGATGCTGCGGGAGGTTCCCGTGGCTTATCTCGTGTTCGACATTCTTTATGCCGATGGTGAGTTGATGCTCGAGCGTCCTCTGCGGGAACGCGCGCGGATTTTGGATTCGCTCCTGAGTGCGCCGCGAGAAACAATTCACCACAGGGGGCACGGGGGAACACAGGGGACCCTCGCTTTCGAGGCCGAGACGGAATTTTGCCACACTCGGATCATTCGCGCGCCCTTGTTTCGGGCTTCTGCGCCGGAGGAACTGGAGCAACTTTTTGTCGCGGCTAGGGCTCGCGGCAATGAAGGACTGATGATTAAGGATCTGACGTCGTCGTACACGCCGGGCAAACGAGGAAAATCGTGGCTGAAGATGAAGCGAGAGCTGGCTACGCTTGATGTCGTAGTCACGGCCGTTGAGTACGGCCACGGAAAACGCATTGGCGTACTAAGCGACTATACGTTTGCCGTATTGGACACGAAGAAAGACCGACTGGTGAATATCGGCAAAGCGTATTCCGGCCTGACCGACGCCGAGATTGCGGAAATGACGAAGTGGTTTCTGGAACACACGATCGAGGATCACGGATTCCGGCTCGTCGTCGAGCCGAAGATCGTGCTCGAAGTGGCATTCAACAACATGATGCAGTCGGACCGGCACGAGAGCGGGTACGCGCTGCGGTTTCCGCGGATCGTGCGGCTGCGCCCGGACAAGCTCGCGGAGGATGCGGACACGATTCAAAGGGCGAAGGAGATTTACGAACAGCAAAAAAGCTAAACGAGCTTAGTGGTGATGGTGGTGCTCGTGTTCCGCGGCGCTCTCGACGACCGGGATGACGCATCCGTGGGCAGTCTCGCAGATGACGTGCTCGAACTGGATGGTCGTGTGGTCGATGCGGAAATTATGTAACAGGCGGTCTTTCACGTCGCGAAGGATGCGCTCGCTGACCGAGGGAGGAATGTCGGCGATTGAGATGTGGCAGGAGAGCGCGTGCGTTTCCGATCCGATGCTCCAGACGTGTAGGTCGTGGACATCGTTGACGCCTTCGACGGCGCGAATTGTGGATTCGATTTTTTCCAGCTTCATGCCGCGGGGCGTGCCCTCGAGCAGGATGTTCAGCGTCTCACGCACGATTCCGAATCCGGACCAGAGAATCAGAACACCGATCCCGACCGAAAGCACGGGGTCGATCCAGTAATGTCCGGTAACGAGGATGGCCCAGCCTCCGGCGATCACGGCGGCGGTGGAAAGCGTGTCTCCTATCTCATGAAGTAAGGCGCTGCGGATATTGACGTCGCCCCCGGAACGGTAGAGCAGAAGCGCGATCACGCTATTCATCAGCACGCCGGCGCCGGCGACCCACATCATCAGGCTGGCCTTGACGGGTTCGGGGTGCTGCAGGCGCTCGAAAGCCTCGTAGAAGATAAAGAAAGAAACGACGACGAGCGAGCTGGAATTGACCAGAGCGGCGAGGACTCCGGCGCGGTGATATCCATAAGTCTTGGTCGAGCTGGCGGGGCGCGACTGCAGATAAACCGCGACCAGCGAGAGCAGCAGGGCGAGGAAGTCGGAGAGGTTGTGTCCGGCTTCGGAGAGTAGCGCGAGGGAGTGTCCACGGATGCCCGCGACGATCAGCAGAACGATATAGAGGAGGGTAACCGAGAGCGAGATCTTCAGAACCCGCGTCGGACTGCCCCGGCCATGAACGTGGACGTGCACCTCTTAAGTGTACGGAGGTAAGAAGTCCGCTTCAAGCCACGAAAGGCTCACGCTTTTCCACGAGCAAACGATAAGGACGCGCGCCGCACAGCGATTCAAGGCAATGCACCATTCGCCGATTTTTTGTATTTGCTCGAGTCGTCGTGCTACGACCCTTTGCGTCTCGCTAATCAATGGCGCACGGACCCGTGCTTGCAAGGATCACCGCAGGAGTTCTGAACATGGACGAAATCGTTAAGGATTTTCTTATCGAGAGCGGGGAAAATCTGGACCGGCTGGATCAAGAGCTGGTGAAGCTGGAGAGTGAGCCCTCGTCGAAAGAACTCCTGGCGGGCATTTTCCGCACGATTCATACGATCAAAGGCAGCTGCGGGTTTCTGGGGTTCAAGAGGCTGGAGAAGGTGGCGCACGCGGGCGAGAGCCTGCTCTCGCGGCTGCGGGATGGCGAGCTAACGCTGAACGCGGAGATTACCAGCGGACTGCTGGCCATGGTGGATGCCGTGCGCAGCATGCTGGGGAAGATCCGGGAAACCGAGCAGGACGGGGAAGATGAATACGGGGAGCTGATCGCGCGTCTGGGGGAGCTGCAGGGAAAGGAGGAATCGGCCAAGGCTGGGGGAGCAGAGCAGAGTGCGGCTGCGGCACGGAAGGAGGGCGCCACCTCAACCGGGAAGACTGCGGGTGGGGATGGGCCCGATCCGACCAAAATCGGCGGGGTGCTGATCGAGCGCGGGCACGTGCGGCCGGAAGATCTTGCGAGCGCGCTGGAGGCGCAGGAACTTGGCCGCCGGAAGATAGGCGAGATTCTGGTGGCGCAGGGAGCCGCGCGCCCGGAGGATGTGCTGGCGGCGCAGCAAGCGGTGCAGTCGCGGAATCCGGAGGCCGCGGCCGAAACGATCCGGGTAGGCGTCAATCTTCTGGACCGGCTGATGAATCTGGTCGGCGAGCTGGTTCTAGCGCGTAACCAGCTGCTGCAGTTTTCCAACAGCACGCAGGATGCGGGCTTCCAGGCCGTTTCGCAACGCATGAATCTGATTGCCACCGAACTGCAGGAAGAGGTCATGAAGACTCGCATGCAACCGATCGGGAATGTGTGGAACAAGTTTCCGCGCACGGTGCGCGACTTGGCGCTGGGCTGCGGCAAAGATGTCCGCCTCGAAATGGAGGGGCAGGACACGGAGCTGGACCGCACGATCATCGAAGCAATCAAAGATCCGCTGACGCATCTGGTGCGCAATTGCGTGGACCACGGAATCGAGGCGCCGGAGACGAGGAAGCAGGTAGGAAAGCCGGTCACCGGCGTGCTGAAGCTGCGCGCGTTTCACGAAGGCGGACAGGTCAACATCGAAATCACGGATGACGGCGCGGGACTCAACGTGGCAAGAATCCGCGAGAAAGCCATTGAGCGCGGCGTGATTTCGGCGCAGCAGGCGGGGCGGATGTCGGACCGCGACATCTTCAATTTGATTTTTCTGCCGGGATTCTCGACCGCCGAAAAGGTCACCAATGTTTCGGGGCGCGGCGTCGGAATGGACGTGGTGAAGACGAATGTCGAAAAGATCGGCGGCACGGTCGATGTGCAGTCCACGGCGGGCAGAGGGACGACGGTCAAGATCAAGATCCCGCTGACACTGGCGATTATTCCGGCGCTGATGGTGACGTCGGGAGGCGAGCGGTTTGCGATTCCGCAGGTCAGCCTGCTCGAGCTGGTGCGGCTCGAGGCGGGCGATTCCGGCAAAGGAATCGAGATGGTGCAGGGAGCGCCGGTACACCGGCTAAGAGGACGGCTGCTGCCACTGGTGCATCTCGATCGGGAGTTGCAGCTGCACATCGGCGGAAACAAAAAGAAGGCTGAGGGGCCGACGAACATTGTGGTGGTACAGGCCGATGGGCGCGAGTTTGGCCTGGTGGTGGATGAGATCACTGACACCGAAGAGATCGTCGTAAAGCCGATGGGGAAACAGTTGAAGGGGATCAGCGCGTACTCGGGGGCGACGATCATGGGGGACGGACGGGTCGCGCTGATTCTCGACATTCTCGGTTTGGCACAGCGGGCGCAGGTGATCTCAGAAGCGCGGGAAGCGGCGCTGGCCGAGAAAGACGAAGCCGGGAAAAAAGAAGAAGCGGGAACTCGCCGTCAGGCGCTGCTTCTGGTGCAGTGCGGCGAACAGGGGCGGATGGCGATACCGCTCGCGCTGGTGTCGCGCCTGGAGGAATTTCCGGCGACGGCCATCGAGATGGCCGGGGCGCAGGAAGTGACGCAGTACCGCGGGAACATCATGCCGCTGATCCGCCTCTCGCGCGTGTTCGCTTCGTCGGGAAAAGAATCGACCGTAGCTTCCCAAGATGGGCGGCTGCAAGTGGTCGTTTACTCTGAGGCGGGACGCAGCGTCGGACTGGTGGTGGACCGCATCGTCGACATCGTCGACGAAACGCTGACCGTGCAAAACCCGGCGGAACGGAAGGGCGTGCTGGGCTCGTCGGTGATTCAAAGGCGGGTCACGGATCTTCTGGATGTTCCGGGCGTGGTGCGAGAAGTGATTCCTGGATTTGCGGAGTCGGCGGCAAGACTTTAGGAGGGGCGAGTATGGGCGCATCGCAGCAATTTTGTACGTTCTTTCTGGACGGGCACGTGTTCGGAACTCCGGTACCGAAGGTGCAGGAAGTGATTCTGCACCAGGAGATGACGCGGGTTCCGCTGGCGCCCGATGTGGTAAGCGGGCTGATCAACCTGCGTGGGCAGATCGTCTCAGCGATCGATCTGCGGCGGCGGCTGGGATTGCCGGAGCGTCCCGAGGGCCAGCTGCCGATGAACGTGGTTGTGCGGACCAGCGATGGCGCGGTGAGTTTGCTGGTGGACGAAATCGGGGACGTGATCGAGGTGGAGGAAGAGACGCTCGAGAGTCCTCCGGAGACGCTGCAGGGGTTCGCCCGCGAGGTGGTGCGCGGCGTTTACAAGCTTTCGGGCAGGCTGTTGCTGGCGCTCGACATCGATCGCGTGGTGGATCTGCGCGATCTGGAAAAATCGAAGGCCGGCCGGGAATTCTGAAATTCGAAGCAGGGCTCCGCCGAAAGCGCGGAGAGATAGAAGGAGAGACGAATGAAAAGCGCGCGCGGACAGAAAAGCAATCAGAAACAACAGGCTTGGGACGATCATGCCCAGATCATGGCCATCCATCGGGCAGAGGCGATCAGCTACTACGACATGGATGGAGTCATCCTCGACGTGAACGATAATTTCCAGAGGCTGCTGGGCTTCACCCGGGACGAAGCGATCGGGAAGCACATCAGCTTTCTGGTCGACGAGGCGACGCGAAACAGTGCGGAATACAAGACATTGATCAACGGCATATGGGAACGGTTGCAGCGGGGAGAGAATTGCGCCGGCGAATCCAAGCGCTTTACCAAGCATGGGAAAGAGATATGGGTGGAGTATTCCTATAGTCCTCTGCTGAGCGGGGAGGGCAGACCCTGCAAGGTGGTCAATGTGCTGCGCGACGTCACGGAACGAACCCTGATCACCGCGGATCGCAAAGGCCAGATCGCCGCCATTGGGAAGGCGCAGGCGGTGATCGAATTCAACATGGACGGCACCATTATCACGGCGAATGACAATTTCCTGAACGCGCTCGGGTACACGCTGGCGGAAGTGAAGGGCAAACATCACAGCATGTTTGTCGACGAAGCATACAAGCAGAGCCCTGCATACAAAGAATTCTGGGCCAAGCTGAACCGCGGAGAATACGACGCGGCCGAGTACAAGCGGATCGGAAAAGGAGGCAAGGAAGTCTGGATTCAGGCGTCCTATAACCCGATCCTCGACCTGGACGGCAAGCCTTTCAAGGTCGTGAAATATGCGACCGATGTGACCGAGCAGAAACTCAGGAACGCGGATTACCAGGGACAAATCGCCGCGATCGGCAAGGCGCAGGCGGTGATTCAATTCAATATGGACGGCACGGTCCTTACGGCAAACGACAACTTCCTGAATGCTCTCGGTTACACGCTAGAGGAGATCAAGGGGCAGCATCACAGCATGTTCGTCGAGGAGTCCTACCGCAAGAGCGCCGAGTACGCGGAATTCTGGACAAAACTGCGCCGGGGAGAATATCAAGCGGCCGAATACAAGCGGATTGGCAAGGGCGGCCGCGAAGTATGGATCCAGGCGTCGTATAACCCGATTCTGGACCTGAATGGCAAGCCGTTCAAAGTTGTGAAATACGCCACCGATATCACCGCCCAGAAGATGGCGGTGAACGCGATGATGGCGGACGCGATGATGCTCGCGCAGGCGGCGGTCGAGGGGAAACTCGCGACGCGCGCCGATGCCGGCAAACATCAGGGCGACTACCGGAAGGTCGTGGAAGGCGTCAACAGAACGCTCGACGCGGTGATCGGTCCTTTAAACGTTTCGGCCAAGTACGTGGAGGACATTTCTGCCGGGCTCGTCGAGGCGAGCGAGGTTCTGCAAGCCATGGCGGCCAACGACTATACGCGCCGCGTTTCCGATGCCAGCAGGCGGGTGAAGATCACCGATACCTATAACGGCGATTTCAACACCATCAAGAATAATCTGAACGCCTGCATTGAAGCGTTGGCTGGAGTGGGCGTCGCGACGAACAAGACCGCGGACACGCTCCAAGCCAGCATGAAATCGATTGCGCAAAATGCGCAGGCGCTATCGAGCGCGTCGCAGCAACTGGCGGCGACCAGCCAGCAGATGAGCAGCAACGCGGAAGAGACGTCGGCGCAGGCGAACACGGTGGCGACGGCCACCCAGCAGGTGACGACGAACCTGAATAGCGTGGCCACGGGCGCGGAAGAGATGACCTCGACCGTGCAGAGCATTTCGAGCAACGCGGGCGAGGCGGCGAAAGTCGCGGGCGAAGCGGTCAAGACCGCGAACGGCGCAAATACGACCGTCGCGAAACTGGGCGAGTCGAGCGCGGAGATCGGCCAAGTCATCAAGGTCATCACCTCCATTGCGCAGCAGACGAACCTGCTGGCATTGAACGCGACAATCGAGGCGGCGCGCGCCGGAGAAGCAGGCAAAGGGTTCGCCGTGGTGGCGAACGAAGTCAAGGAACTCGCCAAGCAGACGGCGAAGGCCACGGAGGACATCAGCCAGAAAATCACCGCCATTCAGGAAGACACGAAGCGGGCGGTGGAGTCGATCGGCAGCATTACGGCCATCATCAACCAGATCAACGACATTTCCGGAACGATCGCGACCGCGGTGGAAGAGCAGAGCGCGACGACCAATGAAATGTCGCGCAATGTGCAGGAAGCGGCAAAGGGGTCGGGCGAAATCTCGCAGAACATTCAAGGCGTGGCCACAGCCGCCGAGAGCACGACGCGCGGAGCACAGGATACCTTGAAAGCGGCACAGCAGCTGACGGAAATGGCGACGCAACTCCGCAGCCTGGTGGATCAATTCAAGCTGGGAGATGATGCAACAACCGGCAAGGACCGCTCGCAGGCGCGGGCAGCCCACGCCTAGATGGCGCCAATGGGGCCGCAAACCGGAGCCTCAAGACGAGTTGATTTTGCGGCCCTTACGGAGAAAGGTCACGGGAGTGACGCAAGGCACCAAACGGCGCGTGCTGCTGGTCGATGACGCGGTGGTGGTCCGGAAGGTGTTGTCGTCGGCGATCGGGGCCGATCCCGATCTGGAAGTTGCGGCCACGGCGGTGAACGGAAAGATCGCGCTCGCAAAATTCGCGGCCTCGAAGCCGGATATTGTCCTGCTCGACATCGAGATGCCGGAAATGGACGGGCTGGAAACGGTCCGCGAGCTGCGAAAAGTCGATGTCCGGGTTCCGATCATCATGTTCAGCACGCTGACCGAGCGCGGGGCGTCGGTCACGCTGGAAGCTTTGGCACTGGGAGCGACGGATTACGTCACAAAGCCAAGCAACATCAACGGCGCGGCGACGCTGGATGCAATCACTGGCGAACTGATTCCAAAAATCCGCGCTTTGTGCCACTTGCGGCCGAGCCCGGGCAGCCCGATTCTGGAGCCAAAGCAACTTCGGCCACAGCTCTCAATTCCTCCACACCCACTGCTGCTGCCGCCGGCGCAGGTGGTGGTGATTGGGGTGTCAACGGGCGGCCCGGATGCCTTAGCTCGCGTCCTGCCATCTCTTCCGGCGGACTTGCCAGTGCCGTTGCTGATCGCGCAACATATGCCTCCGATTTTCACCTCGATGCTGGCGGCGCGGTTGACGTCGAAGTGTGCGTTGCCCGTCCGTGAATGCGTTTCCGGCGAGACCGTAAGGCCCGGTTGTGCGCTGATTGCGCCGGGAGATTTCCATATGGTGGTGCAGGCGGACGACGGAGTCACGCGCGTCCGTACGCACCAGGGTCCGCGGGAAAATTTCTGCCGCCCGTCCGTCGATGTGTTATTCCGTTCTGTCGCGAACGTTTATGGCGCACGAACGCTTGCTGTGATTCTGACGGGCATGGGGCAGGATGGCTTGCGCGGATGCGAACTGCTTCGTTCGCAAGGCGCGAGAGTTTACGTGCAGGACGAGGCGAGCAGCGTGGTTTGGGGCATGCCGGGATTTGTTGCGCGGTCCGGCTTGGCGGACAAGATTCTGCCGCTGCAACAGATGGGGATGGAGATTGTGCGGGCGACGACGCTGCAAGCCGCCGCGCGATCTCAATCCTGAAATTAGGTGCAAACTTAGGTGCGACTGAGGCTGTCGAGATAACGCTTGTTGTAGAACGAAGTAGTTTTCTGGACGAACTCGAGAATGCGGAACATGCGCTCGCGGCCTTCGCGGTTCACCTCGCGAAACTTGACGGCAACGCCGGATCCGGGATCAAGGCGGGCGACCACGCCTTCGGCGGTCAGGGAAGAATCGTCCATCGAGAAGCCGAGCTTGATCTTGGCGCCGACGGAGAGGATTGTACTGGTCTCGACGTAGCATCCGCCCATGCTGACGTCGGTGATATTGGCGAACATGGGAACGCCGCCGCCATCCTGCATCTGGAGTTCGATGGTGACGCGGCATTTCATGCGCGGATGGGCGCGGCGATCCTTGTAGGAAAGCTGCTTCTGCTTCTCGAGGTACATGCGGCGGTCGGCTTCGGCGAGCAGTTGCTCGGCGTCCTGACCATCGCCGGGGAAGACGGCGCGACCGACGCTGAGCGAGAGAAGCTCTTCTCCGCAGACTTCGCTACCGGCCTGGCGAGCCAGGGCGCGCATCTGCTCAGCTTTTTTGCCAGCGGCATCGGCGGCGAGTCCGGGAGCGATGACAACGAATTCGTCTCCACCCATGCGGGCGACATAGTCATATTCGCGGCAGCTGTCTTTAAGCGCCTGGGCAAAGAGCCGCAGGACGCGATTGCCCTCGAGATGGCCGAAGCGGTCGTTGATCTGCTTGAAGCCGTCCATGTCGGTGACCATAACCGTGAGGGTGGTATTGTCTCGCTTGCAGCGGGCCAGTTCGCGGTCGAGCTGGAGGAAAAGCGAGCGTGCGTTAGGCAGGCCGGTGAGGTAATCGGTGATCGCGGAGTTCTCGGCCTGCTGGAACTTCAGGGCGTTTTCGATGGAGAGCGCCATTTTGCTACTGACGGCCAGCAGGATGCGAAGGTGGTCGGAGGTGAAGGCATCGCGCTCGGCGCGGTAAAGCGCGAGCACGCCGATAAGTCCAGAAACGCCTTCGAGCGGAACGGCGAGGGCGGACCGAAGACTGCTGAATTTGGAAGGATCGTTCAGATATCCGGGCTCGACCGAGGGATTGCCATTGATGATGGGCTTGCGGTTGTGCGCGACCCATCCGGACAAGCCTTGGCCCAGCGGGATTCGCAAGGATGAGAACAGCCGGTAATTGTCGCCGTTCACATATTCGGGTACGAGCTCCTCGTCGCGCTTGATGTAGATTGCGATGGCATCGTACGGCACCATCGGCTTGAGCTTGACCGAAAAAACGGAGAGGGTTTCGCCGAGGCTGAGAGAAGCGCCGAGATCCTGGCTGAGCTCGAACAACGCCTGGGCTTCCTGGCGCGCGGCGGCGATCGACGACAGGAAAGTGTTTTCGCGGCCGGCGTAGTCGGGGGCGAGGGTGTTCTCGAATCCGGCGGCGGGTTCGAGACCGCGCTCGATCTTGATGCCTTTGGAAAGCAGCGCGTTGGGATCGGCTGCTGATTTGGCGATAGCCAGATGCTCCAGATGCTCGTAGCGTCGTTGCAGAACTTCGACGACTTTGGGGTCAAACGACTTGCCGGATTCGGCCGCGAGCTTTTGCATGACATCTTTCAGCGGCAGAGCGCGGCGGTATTGGCGGTCGGAGGCGAGGGCATCGAGATAGTCCACGGCGGATAAGATGCGGGCGCCTATTGGAATCTCGGCTCCTTTCAGGCCCATCGGATAGCCCGAGCCATCCCACTTTTCGTGATGCGCGCGGACGATCGGGACGACGGGATAAGGGAAGCGTACGCGTTCGAGAATTTCCGCTCCCACGATCGTGTGGATCTTCATTTTTTCAAATTCTTCCGGGGTGAGGCGTCCGGGCTTCGAGATGATGTGTTCGGGCACGGCGAGCTTTCCGATATCGTGCAGGAGCGCGGCTGCGTGAAGAGCCTCAAGTTCCGGTCCGGTGACGCCGAGTTCCTTTGCCACTTCGATCGCATAGACACGAACGCGCTGCAGGTGCTCGTGCGTGGTGTGATCTTTGGCTTCGATGGCGAGCGCGAGAGCTTCAATGGTACGAAGATGCAGGTTCGCCATCTCCTCGACATGGCGCTTTTCGTCTTCGAGCTTGCCGAGATAGAGGCGATACGAACGATAGATGAGGTAGACGGCGGGCAGAATAAGCAGCGAGGCTTCCCAGTTGAACGTCTGGTTGAGCCACGCGATGACGCCGGCGATTCCGGCTCCGACGAGGTAGTAGGGGAAGGACCAGAAATAACAATCCACCAGAATCCGCTTGAGCGGACGCCGCTCAGTTAGCGAGATAACAGTGGCGATTGATCCGGCATTGGCGATGAAGTAGACCGTGGCGGCAACGCCGAGCAGGATCGGACGATTGTCGATAATCAGATTCGCCAGCGGGTGGTGAAACGCGACATAAGCCAGCGCAGTGGAAACCGACCCGGCGCAGACGTTGAAGGTGACCTGGATCGCCTTGGGACGCTCGGGATAGAGGCACTGGGCGAGCATCGAGACTGCGCCCAGAATCAAGGTTTCGGTAAAGCTGAGTTCGAGCACACCGATCAGAATGAAGAGGAAATTCACTGACAGGGTGCCGGTGATCCCCGGCAGATTGACCTTCAGACGCGAGGCCAGGATTGCGATGCCCAGGTAACAAATAAACTCGGCGATGTTCTTGCTGGTCTGGTGGATTCCGCCGTAGATGAGCGTCGCCATCCCAGCGATTACGATCAGGGTGATAAAGAACTTGGCAGGGATCGACAGTTTGCGCCACGAGCGCGAGTGCTCAGGCAGACCGATAGCAATGCTGGTTGCGCCAGTCATTTGAACGAGACGGCAGCGTGGGAGGAAACACTACCGCCTCATCATGAATAACAGCTAACGTGTTTAGAAACAACAATTTGGCAGAGTTTGGCAAAACTTCAGTAACCCGCGGAGGAACGAAAGTAGGTTGACAAGCGTGGGATGATTTGTCGCACGCGAAATCCCTGAAGGACTGATTCGAGATGAGAGCTTTCTTTTCAAAGGCTTGTCCAGGCAACAGAATGCTGTTGATCGCGTTCCTGAGCAGTTTGAGTCTCCCAATTCACGCCGAACCCATTTCTCTTCAACTACTTGTGACCCCTTCTTCGATGATCCAAAAGGAGGGCCACACGGTTACTTTTGCCCTGCATGGTCTGATCGAATTCCATTCGCTGGCCGAGGCGTTCCCGTACATCGATTCGCAGGCGCGGCGGTGGAAGACAGGGCCGGATTTCACCGAGCCGATGCAGCGGGCGCTGCGCCGGGAACTGGTGAGGGAAGCGGTCGAGAGCCGGGTGATCTCGATGGTCGACGAGAGGCCGCTGGAAACGCTGATCACCCACACGCGCGAGGAACTCCAGCGGGCGCTGGCGCAGGTGAAAGAGCCGGTGCCGGAAGGTTATGACCAGGCTTTTTTGGATGTGCAGGAAAAGTGGAAGCACTCGCTGAATTGCTGGAGCGCGACTCCGTCGATTCGTGGGCGAGTGCTTTCGAACTGGTATCCGATTGAGGAGGGGATTCGGCTGTATGGGGCGACATACGATTCGACGGAACATTTCTGGCAGTCGGTGAAATATCACCCGGACGTGACGATTGGGGACGTAGACCAGCTGATCGGCGTTTTTCATCAGCGAGACTGGACGCCGTGGATCAAGCGGCTGGATGAGGATCCGAAGATTTATTTGCCGAATGCGTATGCGGTGGAATTTCTGCGGCACAATCTGACCGCCGAGCGGATGGACTGGTTCAAAAGTGAGCTCACGAGTCAGAAGCTATCGCCTGACGATCATGCGCGAACAGTTCAGCAGCGCACGGGCAAGCCATTCCGCTACACGGCATTCGAAGAAAAAGTTTTGTGGGGAGACTTGGCGGACACGTTCCAGCTGGTTTATATCTTCTCTCCGCCGGACGATCCGATTCGCAAGACGCTGGCTCAGTACCACTTTGACGGGATTTATCTCGATGGGCGGAAGATGGGATTCATCAGCGAAGAGTTCCGATCGCTCATGCTGGAAATATGGAAAGTGAAGTTCTTGCAGATGCCGCGCTTTGGCGAGGTGATCCGGTCGATTCCGATGGAGATTCGGCTCTCACATTTTTTGAATGACGGAGATTCGCCTGATATTCCGATTCCGATTTATGTCGGATATCTGAATCAGATTCGGGATATGGCGCGAGCGGCGACGGGAGAATCAAACGCCACGGCGAAGTAGCAACTTGCCGCGGCTTCAAGACAAACGGTCCCTCCACTCCGCTTGCCATTCCTTCCAGGAACGGCAAGCTCCGGTCGGGATGACAGATTCCGTGGGTGCATTGACGTACCTGCGGTCAGACGGATTGCGAGAGGCCGTCGTCAGCAACTTCGGTATCAGCATCTGCCTCGCCGTTGAGAGCAGTCGCGGCCGAAGATGATGCTTTGCCGCGGCGCATGGCGACGATGCCCGTCCGCACCATCTCGAGGACGCCATAAGGCCGCAGGACTTCGAGCAGGCCGTCGATTTTATCTTCGGCGCCGGTGATCTCGATGGTAAGCGATTCCGGAGCGACGTCGACGACGCGGGCGCGAAACACGCTGGCTAATTCGAGCACGTGCGAGCGCGCCTCGTGCGTGGCGGCGACTTTGATCATTGCGAGGTCGCGGACGATCGACGGCTGGTTCGTGATGTTCTCGACCAGCAGAACGTTTACCAGCTTGTAGAGATTCGCTTCGATGCGGCGAGCCTGATCGTAGTCGGCCTCGACCGTGATCGTCATGCGCGAGACCTCCGGCTTCTCGGTGCGTCCGACCGTCAGCGAGTCGATATTGAAAGCGCGGCGGCGAAACAGCGACGCCACGCGGGTCAGTACGCCCGGCTTGTTTTCCACGTACACAACGTAAGTATTCAACATGATCGTTTCCTATTCATCGGCAGCCGTCTCAACAATCTTGCTGGGACGGCGAATCATCTCGTGCAGTGCAGCCCCGGCGGCGACCATCGGATAGACGGTGTCTTCCTGCTCCACGCGGAAATTGATCAGCACCGGGCCGTCGTGCTCGCGCGCGGCGCGCACGGACGGGACCACCTGCGAGCGTTCCGAGACCGTCATGGCGTGAATTCCGTAAGCTTCGGCGAGCTTCGCGAAATCCGGATTGAGGAGCGGCGTTGCTTGATAGTTCCGTTCGTAGAAGAATTCCTGCCATTGACGGACCATGCCGAGGAATCCGTTGTTGATGATGGCGATGTTGACCTTGAGTTTTTCCTGGACGATCGTGGCCAGCTCGCAGAGCGTCATCTGGAAACCGCCGTCGCCGACGACAACCCAGACTTCCGCTTCGGGACGCGCGACTTTGGCGCCAATCGCGGCCGGCAACGCGAAGCCCAT
>DATJOA010000076.1:0-12950 GCA_035507635.1 Candidatus Acidiferrales bacterium | reverse complement strand
TAAGCGCTACATCGTCTGGTTTTGGCTGCTGAGCATCGCACTTTCGGTGATTGGCACGGTGGGATTGCGCGAGAGCGCTCACACGATTCTTGATCACAGCCTCTACGCTGAGCGGCTGACGCATGGCTTCGATCTGAGCGTTTACATCGAACTGCTGCTGCGTCCGGAATTTGGGCCGATGACGACAACCACGCTGCCGGCGGTATATTCCGCCGTAGTGTTTTTCCTCGCGATGGCGCTGTTTCTGCCGGGCATCATCGCGGGATATGCATCGACTTATCGTCTGCCGCGGGAAGATTTCTTCCGCGCGTGCGGCCGCAATTTGTGGCGCTTCATTCGGATCCTGATCATCTCTGGCATCGTCATGGGCATCGTCGCGGGCATCTTGTTCAACATTAACGGCGCGATCGTTAAGAGAGCTGGCGAGAGCACCAATGAGGTTCTGCCTTTCGAACTGCGGATGATCGGGCTCGGTGTGATCTTCCTGATCATGACCACGCTGCGCATATGGTTCGATCTCGCCGAGACCGATACAGTCCTGAACGACCAAAAAGCGGTGCGCAAGTCGATTGCAGCGGGATTTCGCCATACCTTCCGCGGCCTGGGACGCTTGCTGGGAAGCTATATTGTTGCGGCGATCTTGGCGGCGATTCTGCTCTTCGCGGGCCTCTGGATCTGGAGGCATGCCGTCTCGCCTGAGAGTGTTGGAGGAGCGTTTGCCGTCAGCCAGCTTACGCTGCTGCTGTTGCTGATCCCACGCTTCTGGCAGAGGAGCGTTGCCGTGTCGTACTGGAAACAGTACATGGTGGTGCCGGTTGCTCCAGTGCAGGCGGTGGCCCAAGTCACCACGGTAGCGGTGGCTCCCGAGCCTCCGCCCGTGAGTCCGACGCCGACTCCCGCGCCCACGGCTTGAATCCGAGTTCTACAGCAGCACGACCGTGATCCCGGCATTTCGGCGCCCGAGGTCGCGATCCTCTTTCATCTCGGGATGCTGCTGAATCAGGCGCCAGGTCGTCTCATCGCTTTTCGACCAGTGTTCGCCAAAGATGCAGCCGCGAATCACTCCGGTCTCCGCGAGTTCGTGGAGTTTCTTCTGGACCGCAATCCGGATATCACCTCCGGCCCCCGTTGATCCATAGCCGTGGATCACTTTCAGGCACGCATGCTTCTCCCGCTGCGCCAGGGCGATGGCGCGGTCCAGACGTTGCAGGGCCTCGTGTACCGGAGGCCGATCCTGTTTCAGATTGACCGTCGTGATAATGTCTGCGGTTATTTCCGGGCTCTCCCGCGCGCGACAGCTTCCCGCGCTTCCTTGTCCGCCGTGCGCCGCCGTTCCGTCTCACGCTTGTCCCATAGCTGCTTGCCCTTAGCCAAGGCAAGTTCAATTTTTACTTTACCGTTCTTGAAGTACATCCGGGTCGGAATCAGCGTCAGGCCCTTTTGCTGCGTCTTGCCGATCAGCTTGCGGATCTCTTCCCGATGCATCAGCAGCTTGCGGGTCCGCAGGGCGGCATGGTTCGAATAGCTTCCGTGCTGATAAGGGCCAATGTGGCAGTTCAGCAGCCAGAGTTCGCCATCCTTGATTAAGCCATAGGAGTCCTTGAGGTTGGCGCTGCCACCGCGGATCGATTTGACCTCGGTTCCCGTAAGGGCGACTCCGGCCTCAAATTTTTCCAGCAAGAAATAGTTGTGTGAAGCGATCCTATTAACGGCAGCATCCCTTTGCCCGCTCGCCGTGGGATCGCGACGCGGGGATTTCTCCGGGTTCGGTTTGGTTTGGTGGGTGGATTGGCGAGCCATGGAGGTACGGAGTAGTTATCTTAGCGCATGGAAACGGCTTCCGGGCGCTCGGTCTCTGAATTCCGGCAGAAGTGACGCCAGGACTCCGACAAGGCAAAGTAAACGCCGAAAAGGTGGCTCGTCTCCGTTGGTCCTACGACCAAAGAGTGTAACTCCCGCAGACGCAGTAACATCGGGAGCCGGAAATCGCGATGCTATAATCGCGATACCGCGAGTTATTTTGTGTATTGAGTAGCGTTCCCGCGCAGATGCCCGGTCGGGTGGCCAACGCGTGGGAAAACTGCTTGCCCGGCGAAAATCGTTTTCAACTGGACCATCTCGTGAGGATTATCGAATGAGACGCCTAATGCGCCCGGCGCTGTTCTTGTCGCTGGTCGCGGTATTAACTCTCCCCGCCCTTGCCGATAAAGCGAAAGATCTTTACATCAAAGGTCAGGACGCCGAGGCCCGGCAACAGTATCAGGTCGCCTACGACCTCTACAAGCAGGCTTACAACCTCAAACCCAAGGATCTGACCTATCGCGCGGCGTTTGAGCGACTGCGATTCCAGGCGGCAGCAGAGCTGGTTCATGAAGGGCAAAAGCTGCGGGCCGACGGCAAGCTCGACGAAGCTGTAGCGAATTTTCAAAAAGCTTTGGCCATCGATCCTTCGTTGTTCATCGCGCAGCAGGAATTGACTCGTACGCTGAAGATGATCAACGACCAGAAGAATCCGCAGCCGCAGGCCGCCGGGCCGCCCAATAGCCTCGAGAAGCGTATTGAGGAGGCTGCCGGGCCGACCGAACTCGCGCCCATCTCCAACGTTCCGATCACGGTCAAGATGCTTTCCACGAAGTCGGATGTGGTCTATCGCACGATCGGTCAACTGGCCGGCGTTAACGTGCTGTTCGATCCCGACTACACTCCGCGCGTCATCAGCGTCGATCTAAACGGAGTAACGCTCGAGCAGGCGCTGGAGATTACTGCTCTCGAGTCGAAGACATTCTGGCGTCCCGTTACGTCCAATACGATTTTTGTCGCCACCGACAATCCTGCGAAGCGAAAAGAGCTGGAACAAAGCGTCCTTAAAACTTTTTATCTTTCGAATCTATCCCAGCCCACCGAACTTCAGGATGTCGTGAACGCGATTCGCGCCGTGCTTGATGTACAGCGCGTGCAGCAGTTGCTCTCGCAGAATGCCCTGGTCGTGCGCGGGACTCCGGATCAGATTGCGCTCGCCGAAAAATTAGTGGATGACCTCGATAAGCCGCGTCCGGAAGTGATTGTCGATATCGCCGTCATGCAGGTCAGCCGCGACCGCTCGAAGACTCTTGGCTTCAACCCTCCGACCAGCGCGACAGTTACGCTGCAGAGCAACATCAACACCACGAGCACGACGACGGGAACAAGCACGACTACGGGAACTACGAGCACGAGTGGCAGCAATGGGATCGTGCTCAACACGCTTGGCAATCTGAACGCCACTGACTTCCAGGTCACGATTCCTTCGGCGAACCTGTCGGCTCTAATGAATAACAGCGATACCAAGCTGATTCAGAACCCGCAGATCCGCGCGCTCGATGGACAGAAAGCTTCCTTGAAGATCGGCGACCGCGTGCCGGTCGCGACCGGATCATTCCAGCCCGGCATCGGCGGCGTCGGCATCAACCCGCTGGTCAACACGCAGTTCCAGTATCTCGATGTCGGCGTCAATATCGACATTACACCGCGCGTTCACGCCAATGGCGAAGTTACATTGAAGATCTCGATGGATGTTTCGGCGGTGACGGGCCAGCAGAACATCGGCGGCATCAGCCAACCCATCATCGGACAGCGCAAGATCGAGCACGAGATCCGCCTGAAAGACGGCGAGGCCAACCTGCTCGGCGGCATCATGGAAGACCAGCAGACGAAATCGCTGGCCGGAATTCCGGGCCTCGCACAGATACCGATCTTGAAGTATCTTTTCGGCCAGACTTCCACCGATCATTCCGAAAACGAGATCGTGTTTGCCATTGTTCCGCATATCATTCGCGGACCTGACGTTTCGGCGGAGAATCAACGCGCGATTGAGATCGGGACCGCGCAGACGATCGAGCTGCATCCGTCGGACAGGCCCCAGGCGGCTGCGCCGGCAACTCCTGCGAGCCAGGCAAATCCGTCGCAACAGAGTCAGCCCAACGCGAAGCCGGCTTCGACCGCACCCACGGGGCAAAACGCAACTCCGGGCGGCAATCCCAGTTTCCTCTTCGATCCGCCAACCATTCAGGCGGTGAAGGGCAACACATTTGCTGTCAATTTGCTGATATCCGGCGCGCAAAACGTCTACTCGGTGCCGGTGCAGTTGAATTACAACCCGAACCTGCTGCAACTGGTGAACGTTTCCAACGGCGGATTCCTGTCGCAGGATGGTCAGGCGGTCGCAGTCGTGCATCGCGAGGATGAAACCGTCGGTCAGTCGCAGATCACGGCTACGCGTCCACCGGGAGCTGGCGGGGTCTCTGGGCAGGGAGCCGTTGTGACGCTTACTTTCCTAGCGAAGGCAACTGGACAAACTCCTATCACGATCACACGTGGAGGGGCGCGCGACCCCGGCCTGCAGGCAATCACAGTGAATGGAGCGCAGGCGGCAGTGACAATTCAGTAGTGTGACCAATGGACTTTCGCAACTGTTTTCTGGCGAAGGGCTGAAGCGCATCCAAGAATAAGGCAGGTTTTTCTTAGCTAGGAGCTAGAAGCTAAGAGCCAGAAGCGAAATGAAATATCAGCGATTGCAACCCGGTTCGGCAAAGAATTCCCAGGGATTCACCCTGCTCGAGTTGATCGTTGCCGCGGCGATTCTCTCGATCTTGACCATGATGGCGCTCCCGCTGGCTCGCGTGACCATTCAGCGCGAAAAGGAGAAGGAACTCCGCCACGATTTGTGGGAGATGCGCGACGCCATTGACCGCTACAAAGAAGCGGCCGACCGCCAGATGTTTCAGACTAAAGTTGACACGCAGGGATATCCGCCTGACCTTGAAACACTGGTCAAGGGAGTCGAGGCTCAGGGGGGCAAGAAGATCCGTTTTCTGCGTTCTATCCCTGAGGATCCAATGACCAAGAGCAAGGAGTGGGGCCTGCGCTCGATGCAGGACGATCCGGACTCCGACTCATGGGGCGGCCAGAACGTGTTCGATGTCTATACCAAGTCGGAAGGCACTGGGTTGGACGGCACGAAATATAAGGACTGGTAAATGTTAGTGGGCGCCACAAATTTCGTGCAAGGCAAGGAAACTCCCGGCAGCACCGCGCGAGTTCCCCTTGGAGCGTTTTCCAGACGGAGGGCGTGGCAACGCATTTACGGATTCACCCTGCTGGAGCTGATGATGGTCATCAGCATCATCATGATCCTGATGGCGGTCGCCGTGCCTCTGTACCAGCGCCACATCACTGAAGCCCGCGAAGCCGTCCTTCGGCAGAACATACAGACGATCGACCACGTCATCGAGCAATACAGGCTCGACAGGCACGAGTCTCCGCAGAGTCTCGACGATCTTGTGCCCACCTATTTTCGTGAACTTCCCGTCGATCCCATGACCGGGAAGGCGGACTGGACCACCGAGCCGGAAGACCCGGAGAATGCCGTCGATCCGCAACAACCGGGCATAGCGCGCGTGCACTCCGCCTCCCCGGGAACGGCGCTGAATGGCGAAGCCTACAGCTCATGGTGAGTTCGATGATGACGAACTGCCTTCGCGATCGTGACGCGTCCAGCCGCACCCGCCGGGGTTTCACTCTGCTCGAACTGATGGTGGTTATTAGCGTCATCATGATTCTGTTGGCAATCGCGGTTCCGACCTACAGCCGTTCGATTGTCGCGGCGAACGAACGAGCCCTGCGGTCGGATCTTAGTCTTTTGCGTCAGGATATCTGGAAATATACGCTCGACAAGCAGAAGGCCCCGCAATCGCTCGACGATCTTCGAGCCGCTGGATACATCACCAAAATTCCCGATGACCCGATGACGCACGAGCCGAACTGGGAGGTGGTGCAGGAAGATGTTCTCCTGTCCCCCGATCAGCAAGATCCGGGCATCATCGACGTCCATTCCGCCTCAACGGCCACAGCCAGCGACGGCACTGCCTACAACACCTGGTGAGCCGGATGGAACGCCCATTGCGGCGGGTCTCCCAGATGCGGCCATTTACTCCCGCCCTGCGGCGATCAAATCGGTGACGGCTTCGAGCATTAATTTGATATCTACTTGCCCTCGGCGTGCTCGGGCATGTCGCTGGGATACGATTTAGGCGGCAGCAAGAACTGCAGGCCAAAATATCCCCAAAAATAAGTTTGGTTGCTGCTCGTCGGCCTGACGATTTTGACTGGCCAATTCCAAAATCAGCTTTCGTTCCCGGCGGCTTAACCCGCAGCCACGCCTTCTCGTCGGTGGGCTGCACGCGGCTGCCAATGCCGAATTTAATAGCCAGGTCCGGTGTGCGGGAAACCGATTTGAAAAGTGCGGCTACACAAAGGGATCGTTTTTCGGTAAGAGAGGCCAGGATTGCGTGGCCCTCTGCCTCGTTTGGAATCGCAAAGAGCCGACAGGAGCCTTCGATTGTCATCCAGTCCGCTGATGTCCGCGCAAAATTAAATCGGCCGCCTCGGAGGGCGGCCGATTTAAGTCATCGGTACAGAGCGATCTAACGGTCACGCTCCTTGGCAGGTTTCGTTCTGTTGTTGTTGTGCTTCTCGTTGTAGATCTGCTTACTATTCTTGTTCTCTTCGCGATTAGCCTGCTGCTTTTGCTGTCTGGTCAGCGAGCCGCCGTTCGCCGTACGTTCATTGTGCACCTGCTGGGCAACGTTGGCCTGGTTCTCGTTAGTGCGGGCCGCTTCGCCGGAAGTCATCTCGCCGCTGCGCAGCCCTTGAGCGGTGCGCTCTTGCTGATTGGCTTCCCGGTCATCGACTTCGTTCGGCTTCACGGTATTTGCGTTGTGCTTTTCGTCGTAGATTTGACGGCTGGCAGCATTCTGCTCGCCGTTGATCTGCTGGCGCTCCTGCCCGGTGAGTTTGCCTCCGTTGGCCTCGCGGTCGTCGTGCACCTGCTGATCGATGTTGGATTGCGTACGCTCGGCGCGTGCGGCTTCGCCGGAGGTCATTTCACCGCTGCGAAGGCCGTTGGCGATGCGCTGGTCCTGATTCGCCTCACGGGTATTGGGATTATAGTTGCGCCCCACCGAGCGATCGGCGGCCGAGATGGGCTGACTCCGAACGTGATCCTGCGCCACCGCGTGATAAGCATTTACGTTCGCGCTCGCCATCGTTGCCGGACGTCCTTGATTCACCGACGCCAGCTGCGCGCGGTCCTGCGCGGCAAAGGTCACATGCTGCGACTGCTCGGCAGTTGCCTCAAAGTGATGCTCGCTGGAAGCCTGCATCTCGATCGCCGTCGGATGTGCCTGAATGCCGATGCCTCCGTTGAAGCTGACATGGTTGACGTTGACGATCGTATTTTGCGTTACGATGACGCGGTCTTCGTACACATTGGTTACATGCACGGTTCCGAAGTTTGCGACGGCCCTGTTATAAGCGAACACTCCGCCGTGCCACATGCCGCCGACGAAACCGACGCCGCCGTAGCCGAAGCCATAATTCACGCCGCCGTAGAAACCGATGTGCGGTCCCCAGTATCCGCTATGCCATGCGTACACGCCGCCCTCATATCCCCAATAGCCGGGCGTCCACAACATGCCAGCCATGGGAGGCTGCACCCAAACGCCGGGAACCCAGAAATAGCCTGCTTCTCCATAGGACCAATAGCCTGGGGTCCACATATAACCCGGCGCGGGCAAGGGAGGTTGCTCATACACCGGCAATACCGGAGGAGCGACGTTGATCGACAGAGCGACGCCAATTTGTGCCTGCGCCGTGGGCATGGCCAACATAGGTGCCAGAATTACAACAGCCGCCAGCAGATTCCAAAACTTGAAGCGAAGAGACATGGTCATTTCTCCTGTGCCGGGGCGGAACGGCAACATCTCCCCGTGTGCCCGGAGTTTCTCCGGGCAATTTATTAAAACCCACAACTGCGCCGTTGGTTGCAAACCAAAGTGCAGGCACTACTGGAGTCGATGAAAACTGCTCGAAAGCTCTGAAAATGAATAGGTTCGACAGGACGGCAGTGACCTGACAGGGGTAGAGGAGGCTGCGACTCTTCAGTATTCTCCGGAAATCAAGCTGTCGTAACGAACCTTGTCGCGCCACTCTGAATTTGTCCCGCGCACTCCGCTGCACTACCATTGACCTATGCCCGTCGAAACAGAAGTTCAAGCCCCCTCCATTCGCGCGCCCCGTGGAAATCAGATCACCTGCAAGAGCTGGCAGCAGGAAGCAGCCATGCGCATGTTGATGAACAACCTCGACGAAGAAGTCGCCGAGCGTCCCAAAGACCTTGTCGTCTACGGAGGAACCGGACGCGCGGCGCGCAGTTGGGAAGCCTTCCATGCCATCGTCGCGACGCTGAAGAAGCTCGAGAATGACGAGACCCTGCTCGTCCAGTCGGGGAAGCCTGTCGGCGTTTTCAAGACGCACGATCACGCGCCACGCGTCCTGATCGCGAACTCGAATCTCGTGGGTCACTGGTCGAATTGGGAGAAGTTCAACGAACTCGAACGCGCCGGTCTCATGATGTACGGACAGATGACCGCCGGTTCCTGGATCTACATCGGCTCGCAGGGAATTGTCGAAGGCACGTTCGAGACATTCTCGGCCGCGGGCGAAAAGCATTTCGGAGGAGATCTCGCCGGCAAGCTAATCGTCTCAGGCGGAATGGGCGGAATGGGCGGAGCTCAGCCGCTCGCCGCGACGATGACTGGCGCGGCTTTCCTCGGCATCGACGTCGATCCCGAGCGCATCAAGAAACGGCTCAAGACCGGATACTGCGACTTCATGGTTACAACGCTCGATGAAGCGTTGCGCATTCTGAAGAATGCCGTGCGCAAGAAGGAGAATGTTTCGGTCGGGCTCGTCGGCAACTGTGCCGACATCATTCCCGAACTCGCAGAGCGCGGAGTTGTGCCTGACATTCTGACCGATCAGACTTCGGCTCACGATCCGCTGAATGGATATGTGCCGAACGGCATGACTTTTGAAGCGGCGATGGAACTGCGCAAGCGCGATCCGCAGGCGTATCAGGAGAAGTCGCTCGATGCGATGGCGCGCCACGTCGAAGGCATGCTGCGCCTGCAGAAGATGGGATCGGTCACCTTCGATTACGGAAACAATATCCGCACGTTCGCGTTTCAGCGCGGCGTGAAGAATGCCTATGATTTCCCGGGATTTGTGCCCGCGTATATTCGTCCTCTATTCTGCGAAGGCCGCGGCCCGTTCCGCTGGGTCGCGCTGTCGGGCGAAGCCTCGGACATTCACGTCACCGACGATCTGGTGCTCGAACTGTTTCCCGAGAACCGCATTCTGCGCCGCTGGATTGAACTCGCGCGCAAGCGCATCAAGTTCCAGGGACTACCCGCGCGCATCTGCTGGCTCGGATACGGCGAGCGCGCGCAGTTAGGCCTCGCCATGAACGACCTGGTGAAAAAAGGGAAGATCAAGGCTCCGATCGTCATTGGCCGGGATCACCTCGATTGCGGATCGGTCGCATCCCCTTTCCGCGAAACTGAAAGCATGAAAGATGGGTCGGATGCGGTTGCTGATTGGCCGCTGCTCAATGCCTTGCTGAACACGGCGGCAGGCGCGTCCTGGGTCTCGATTCACAATGGCGGAGGTGTTGGCATCGGCTACTCGCTGCACGCGGGGCAGGTGACTGTGGCAGACGGCACCGAGATGATGGCGAAGCGCATCGAGCGCGTGCTGACCACCGATCCAGGGATGGGAATTATTCGCCACGCAGATGCCGGGTACGAGGAAGCGAAAGAGTTCGCGAAGAAGAGCGGCGTGAGAATTCCGATGAGCGACTTCACCTAATGTAGAAAGATAACTCTTGAGCCAAGGTCGAAAGTTTTCTCCGTTCTCAATTCTTCTTGTGATGTTCGTCGGGTTACCGTTACTTACAATGGGGTCGTGCCTAGCCTATTCGGCCTTTCAGGCACGACGACCGAAAGACATGCAGAACGCTATCTGGATTGATGCTCCTGCGATACCGTTTGCGTTTTATCACGGCTGGTGGGAAGGCTGTTGGCTGGATCCCGATGGGCAAACGGATCATTGCCGACTCTATGCGCCCGGCCTTGATCCGCCGGTGGTCTACGAGGGACGCTTCATGCCCTGCGATTCTGGCGAGCCAGTTCCAGCGAGCGAGTTGATGTTGAGACCGCCTCACGATAGCGCGCACTTGTGGGAGTTTCCAAGATTCATTGTTTTCTTACGAGACGGCAGAGTTCTGGTGCCAATCGAAAATGTGAGCGACTGTTCTAAAATTCGTGAGCAACTCAAAAACGAAGCGGAACTCGAAAGATCAAATTGAATCGGAATAAGTCTCTCCTACTGGCGAACATTGGCCAGCTTCTTACACTGCGCGCCTCATCTAAAGATGGTCCGCGACGCGGCGGTGAACTTCGGGAACTCGGGATCATTCACGATGCGGCTGTGCTTTGCGTCGGAGGAAAGATCGTTTCGGTTGGGAAGACCAAAGATGCGCTGCGCGACCCGTGGTTAAAGAAGAATCGCAAGAAGGTCGTTGAGATCGATTGCGCGGGAAAAGTTGTTCTGCCGGGATTTGTCGATTCGCACACGCATCCGGTGTTTGCCGCGCCGAGATTGGTTGACTTTGAGAAGCGCCTCGAAGGGGCTTCCTATGAAGAGATTGCGGCCGCCGGCGGAGGAATCCGGTCGAGTCTCGAGGGCGTGCGGAAATCCGCGAAGTCCGCACTGGCCGAAAAGGTTACGGCCACTTTAAGAAACATGGCTGCTTATGGCGCGACCACCGTCGAAGCAAAATCCGGCTATGGACTGACGCTTGAGTCGGAACTGAAATCGCTCGAAGCCGTGCGTGACGCCGCGGCTCAATGGCCCGGAACCGTGATTTCGACCCTGCTTGGCGCACACGTCGTTCCAAAAGAATTTCAGGGTTGCTCACAAAAGTATGTTGAGATCGTCTGTACAGAGATGATTCCGCGGGTGGCGAAGCGGAAGCTCGCCCAATTCGTGGACGTTTTCTGCGACAACGGAGCGTTTACGGCCGCCGAGTCGGAGCAGGTATTCGAAGCTGCAAAGGCGCACGGACTCGGCATTCGAGCCCATATGGGACAACTTTCAGAGACGGCACTGGACCCGTTCTTGCGGTTCAGGCCCGCGTCGCTCGATCATATGGATCACGTCAGCGCGAGTGATATTTCGCGATTAGCCGAGAGCGATACGGTCGCGACACTAGTCCCGGGAGCAAATTATTTCCTCGGCCTGAAGGAATATCCGAACGCGCGGCGGTTCATCGACGCTGGAGTCGCAGTAGCCTTGGCAACCGACTATAACCCAGGGACGTCGCCAACGATCAGCATGCCGATGGCAATGTCTCTGGCGTGCACGCAGATGAAGATGACTCCGGCAGAAACGATCGCGGCGGCTACGATCAATGGGGCGTGGGCGCTGCGAGTGGCCGACCGGAAGGGAAGCATCGAGCCCGGGAAAGATGCGGATCTCGCGGTCTTCGAGGTGGAAGATTACCGGGAGATTCCTTACTGGTTTGGGGCCAATCATTGCGCATTTACCGTGCTGAATGGCGAGACTTCGGGTTCACAGTGAACTTTTGTTGAACAAAGGTCGTAATGACAACTGACGTAGTGTGCCCGGGCACACTCCAGACAAGCCATAGATACTGATCCGATTCAAGTCTTCTGAGGGAAAAGATGAAGCGAACACTTGCGGTACTGACTTTCGTTGTGCTCACGCTTGCCCTTGCCTCTGCCCAGCGCCTGCCGGAAATCGCGCGGCCGGAAAATTACAAGCTCACCTTCACGCCCGATCTCGAGAATGCGAAGTTTGAAGGCGATGAGGTTCTCACGATCAATGTTCTAAAGCCGACGTCAGAGATCACACTGAATTCCGCCGACATTGACTACCACGAGGTCACGATCAAAAGCGGAGAAGCAACGCAGACAGCGAAGGTCACTCCGCAGAAACAGAGCGAGATGGTGGTGTTGAGTGTTACGAAGCCGCTTGCGGCTGGTTCAGCAACGATTCACATCAAGTACTCCGGCATCCTCAACAACGAAATGCGCGGCTTCTATCTCGGCAAAGATGAGCAGGGAAGAAAGTATGCCGCGACGCAATTTGAGGCTACCGATGCGCGCCGCGCTTATCCTTCGTTCGACGAACCGGATTACAAGGCGACGTTCGACATCACGGTGATCGCCCCCAACGGAATGACTGCCATTTCGAACGAGAAGATTGCCTCTGATATGCCCGGTCCCGGAGACAAGCACACGGTACGCTTCAACACGACTCCGAAGATGTCGTCGTATCTGGCGGCGCTGGTCGTCGGTCCGTTTGAGTATGTCGAAGGCGAGGCCGATGGAATTCCGATTCGCGTCTACGCGACCACCGGCAAGAAAGAAATGGGAAGGTTCGCGCTGCAGATTGCGAGTGATGTGCTCCGCTACTACGACCACTATTTTGCGATCAAGTATCCGTACGCGAAGTTGGACCTGGTCGGGTTGCCGGATTTCTCGGCGGGCGCGATGGAAAACACGGGGTGCATCACCTTTCGCGACGTCCTGCTGCTCATCAACGAGAAGGAGGGGTCGGTCGATCTGAAAAAGACGATTGCCAGCGTGATCGCGCATGAAATGGCGCACCAGTGGTTCGGTGATCTGGTGACGATGAAGTGGTGGGACGATATCTGGCTGAACGAAGGTTTCGCCACATGGATGTCGAGCAAGCCGGTGGAGTCGTTCAAGCCGGAGTGGAATTTTAATCTCGACGATGTGAGCAACGCGGGCGGCACGCTGAATGTGGATTCATTGGCGAATACGCGCCCGATCCATCAGGCGGCCGAGACTCCGGCACAGATCCAGGAATTGTTCGACGGGATCGCGTATGGCAAGGCCGCGGCGGTTCTGCGGATGCTGGAAGCATATCTCGGAGAAGAAACGTTCCGCGCTGGCGTGAACTCATACATCGGCCAACATAAATATGGGAACGCGACTGCGGCTGATTTCTGGGACGCACAGGCGAAG